>DASQGY010000331.1:0-15646 GCA_035632375.1 Bryobacteraceae bacterium
ATCGTCCGCTCCGTATCCAAAGCTGCGAGCCAATGCGTGTTCGCTGTTGTCGGCTGTCAATACGATTACCGGTATCTCCCGCAGTCGCCCCTCTCGCTTCATCGCTTGCAGCACCTCGAAGCCGTCCAACTCAGCCATGCCCAGATCCAGGATCACCAGATCGAATACGCTGGAGCGTAAACGGACTAAAGCTAAGGCGCCATCACTCACCGCGCTTACTTCGAAGCCAAAGCGGGCCAGTGCGAGTTCAACTAGGGGGGAGATATCGGGATCATCGTCTACAACCAGGGCAGACCTCTTGCCGGGATTCGTCCGCGCCGCTTTCTCGGAGAGGCCGGGCGGACCAGGCGACTCCCGCGGGTGGGTAATGAGCCGGTCTAGCATCGTTATCCATATCGGCTCACGCCCGGATTCCATCGCGGATGGAGCCGTCGTCGGATGGCTTTATCGCACTCGCTTCGTGGTCCCGTCCTCCGATGTCAAGCGCACGAGTACCGCCGATACGCCCAGCCGCTCACTTTCGCGCTTCGAAGCGCACCTCCACCTCGGTATTCACTTTGACCGGGTGGCCGCGCTGGACCGGAGGCTGATAACGAAACTGAGACCACGGCACGATCTCACAGAGTTGTATGCCGGTGGCGAGCTCGGAAATTTTCCCGTCCGGGCCTATAACCACTTTGCAGCGAACCGTTCCACCCTTGGGATCCCAAAGCGGCGCCGTTTGCACCGTCGGACCTTCCATCAGAGAAGCGCGTTGTTTGTCGGCCGGAACGGAAACTTCGGGAATCTCCTTCTCCTCGCCCCCTTGGTCTTTCTTTGAGTCCGCGCCGCTCTTAGAATCGACGGGTTGTAGCCGCGTTACCAGGAATATGGCCCTGGCGGGATAGCGCTTCACCTTGCCACACAAGGCCGAGCTATGTCCGTCGGTGACATCAAAAGCCAAGTTGCTCCAGGCCATCTTCACTACACTCTCGCAGCGTCCAGGGAGCGGATAGCCGTTCTTACCCTGGTCGGGATCGCCCATATCGTCGATGGCTTTTTGCGCATAGACGCCCTCGGCCACATACTCTTTTCCGGCAACCACCTCAACGGCCTTATTGAAGAACAGGCGGTAGCGATGCAGGCCGTCCACCAGGTACACGGAAGGTCCACCCGCGTTCATTGCGGCTTCGGTAATGTTCGGATCCTGGATAACCTGCGCCTTCCCCTGGATTTTGTCCGGCGCAGCTTTCTTGGACTCATTGGCTGGTGGCTTACTGGAGCATCCGCTCAATCCGGCAAGCGTAAGTACGAGAAAAGACAAGCTGAAGGTATTGCGGTTCATCCTGTGCCCTACCTTTCAAGACGTTTTCGTTCGAATCTGAACGTATCACGAGACACAAGCGCTGGCAACTGCCCCGGTTTGTTCCTTGCCTGTCGAACTATGGGCCCCTTCGCGCGTTTGCGGCTTTCAGTTTTCGGGACAGTCGAGCCTTATCGGCGCCATCGGAGACCAGCTCCAGCGCTTTGGACCAGTCGGAGCGGGCGGCGTCCATTTCACCGGCTTGCGCTCGCGCGTCGGCGCGCAACTCCAGCAAATCCGGAACCTGGCCTGAGCGTGCCAGCGCGGCGTCAAGTTGCTCGATGGCGGACACTGGCTCGTTCTGGTGCAAATAGATTTTGGCCAGCGCCTGGCGCGCACCGACGTATTCTGGTTTCACTGCCACTACCGCGAGATACTCCTTGGCCGCCGCCGCGGTTTGCCCTCTTTGCGCCAGCGAATCGGCTAAAGCCACTTGCGACGCGATGAATCCAGTGTTGTTGCGCCACAATTGATCCGCCTCGGTGAAGTCGCCGCGCCGCGCCAGCACCAGCGCCAGATTGTGACGCGAATTCGGATCGTCCGGATCGTCGGCGATTGCCCTTCGGAACAAGTCTTCGGCCTTGCGATCCCTCCGTTCCTCGCGCGCGATGCTTCCTAACGCGTTCCAGGTACGCGCCCGCTCAGGCCAGCGGTTGTTGCGAGGCTTGCTGAATTTCTCCAGTACCTGCTGCGCCTTCTGATACCACAGCCGCGCGTTTTCGAAGTCGCCCAAACGCTGATACAGCAAACCGAGATTGTATGGCAGATACGAATACCGCGGCGCGATGGACATGGCGTATTGATAGAAACGAATCGCCCCGTCGTAGTCGCCGCGCTCGGCCAGCGTCAAAGCCAAATTGTGTACCGGATACGCCCAGTAAGGAGCAAAACGCATGGCGGATCGAAACGCACTCTCTGCCTCGGCGAACCCCTGCCGGTTCCGGGAAATTTGCTCCAGGTAAGCGATGCCCAGCGCATTGTAGGCGTATGCACGGCGCGGATCGATGCCGATAGATTGCCGCAGCAACTTCTCCGCCGCCGCATACTGCTTGTCGAAGATTAGCGCCCGCCCCTCGCAAAACTGCGCGCGACTGTTATCGAATGCCGGATCTGGCGACAATTTCGCGGCTTGCTGAAACCAGCGCGCACAGCGGTCGAAGTCTGCCTTAGTCTGCGGCGCCTCCTCGCCTTCCAGATACCGCGACATCACCTCCTGGCCCAGGTCCTCCAACTTGACGCGCAATCTCCGTTCCAGTGCGCGGATCGTCTCCGGCGTTTGCGCTGGATCCTTACGCAGTTTTTCCAGCAATGCCAAAGCGGCATCCGAGTCGTCGGGCAGTCCGACATCTTGCGCCCGCGCTGTCGGCAGTCCACGCCGCCGGCGAATGTCGCGCAGATCCTGCTCGCTTAGCGGCTGTGCCGGCGGCAGCGCCAGTCCCTCTTTCTTGATGTCGGGAATCACCACCATGGCGGTATCGCGCGCTTCGTCAAACGGATCCTGCGCCTTGTGAGTCACGCGGCGAACATTGTTCCGGACGTATTGCGCCAGATCGGCGAAGGTGATCTCGGTGTCGCCGGCGAAGGCGGCGGGGCCATTCATGCCCGCAAACAGAAAGTAGCTGAACGCGCCGTGCCCGCCTCCAAAGGCCGCGGACTCGATGGCCGATTCTCCCGCATGGCTGGCCATCATCAGGCCAAATTCGCCGGTCTGTCCCGACCAGGCTTTCTTCACCGCATCCTGCATCTCGCTCCCGCCGGCGATTCCGGCGACGTTGGCGGCGTGGCACACATCCAGAAACACCAGCACGCGTCCGAAGCGGGTGGTCAGCTCGGCGACCACACGCCGCAGATCCTCCATCGGAAAGCCTGTTGTCTTGGCGTCCTGAGTGTTCGTGTCGGCCAGCAGAACGTAAGGATCGCGTTCGATTTTCTTGTGCGAAACCGGATCTTCCTCCTCCGTCAGATAGACGCCATGCGCCCCGACGAACAGGATCAGCGTGTTGTTGGCGCCGCCCTTTCGTTCCGCGGCCTCTTTGATCGCAGAGTCCATCGCGGCGCGAGTGGCATGCTCGTTGGTCAACAGACGGATGTCGTCCGGATCCAGCGCCCCACCGAGCGGCGTCCGCAAAAAAGCGGCGAAAGTCTCGGCGTCCTTGTCGGCGAACTGCAGCGAGGTAATCGGCGGATCGTTCTTATAATGCGAGACACCGATCAACACCGCATAGGTTCGGCCTGGCTGCTTGTCCTTGTCGTCCTTGCGCGCCAATTCCGGATGCTCCAAGCCACGAGGCTTCACCTGGCTCCATGCCGTGCAACTAAGCGTGGTGCATAGAACTCCGAGTTGGAAGACAAGCCGGGTGCGCATCGAGAGGAGCCGCCGTTTCCGTTAGTATAGCTGTCAGGATGATGATCGTGTTATCTTGATGACACTGCGGGGAGGGCGTGTGAGGCAGTTATCTGGAATCCTAATTTTCCTGGCCGTTTCGTTGGGTTTTTCGAGTTCGGCGCGCGCCGCGTCTTTCTCCATCAACGCGAACAATAGCAACTTTTGCGACGGCGCCACACCCGGCACAGTCTCTTGCAACTTCAACGGCATTAATGCAGGCAGCGGTAACACGTCGGACGCTCTGGCAATCTCGAACCTTACGAACTCCAACTTGCAATTGCAGGTGTCGGCCAGCACAAACGGCGGCGGAAACTGGTTGAGCGCCAACGTCTCACCAAATCCGTTGGGCGGCGGCAAGAGCGGCACCCTGACCATCACCGTGAACGCGACCCGATTGCCTCCCAACACCTACAACGGCACAGTGACAGTATCCGGTGGGGGCACTAACGTGAACATCGCCGTGTCCATCACCACCGGTGGCATCTCCGTCGCACTCTCTCCAAATTCGGTGAACCTACAGTTGCCTGTTGGAACCACGCAGCAGCGCACTATTCGCTTGGTGGATGCAAAAAACAATTCGCAACTGAACAACGTCGGCGCAGACATTCAGTCGAATCAAAACTGGCTCCTCATTTCGAACTTTACTGGAAGCAGTTTTGACATCACCATCGACGCCACCAAGGTCGGCGCCGGGACACAGAACGGAACCATAACGGTGCAGTACAACGGATCGGGCTCGCCGTTCGTCACGGTCAGCCTTCTAGTCACTGCGTTCGTCACTCCTCCGTCCACGCCCAACGGCATTCCGAGCATTCTGAATTTTTCCGCGTATCAAGGCCGCGCGAATCCGCCTTCCCAAATCGTTGCAGTGACCACCAGCGATGGGTCGACACAGGGATTTACTGTCACCGCGATGCCGTCGTTCGCATCGGTAACGCCAACCAGCGGTACCGCGTCCGCCAGCTCAACGAATATCACCGTGACGGTGAACACTAGTGCGTTGAAACTCGGTTTGAATTCCGGAATCATCACCCTCGCCTTGGCCAACGGCGGCACAACGAATCTCGCTGTCAACGCCACGCTGGCGGCCTTCTCGATCAGCGCGAATCCGAATTCCACTCAGACGGTCACGTTGGCATCGGGCAAGAGCCAGGTGATTCCGATTCAGGTAGCCACTGTGGACAACGCAGCGGCGCAAGTGTCGGTGACCACGCAGGTCAACAATGGAAGTGGCTGGCTAACCGCGTCGCAAAGTTCTATCAACGCGCCACAGTCCGTGAACATTACGGTCTCGGCTGGTTCCATGGCCGTGGGGAATTACACCGGTTCCGTCACATTAGCGTGCACGGGCGGCACCACCTGCACTTCCGTGAATGTTCCGGTGACTCTGAATGTCACCGCGCTGGCGACCCTGAGCGCCAATCCGTCATCCCTGAGTTTCCAGGCTTCCGGTGGATCTCTACCGGCCTCTCAAACCGTGAGCGTGACATCGTCCGACCAAACGCCGCAGGGATTCACGTTGGCCTTCTCTCCGCAGGGTAGTTGGTTGAACGTGACCACGAATCAGACTACGACGCCGGCGACACTGACCGTCAGCATTGTGTCTCTGCCCGCGCAAAACAGTTCAGGATCCATCACCATCACGCCCGCCAACGGCGCGCCCGTAGTGACTATCGCGGTATCGCTTCTGACTAATCCGAATCAACCTACCATCGCCAACGGTGGCGTGATCCTGGCGAGCAATTTCGGAGGCTTTTCCACTATCACCCCTGGCGCCTTCGTTGAACTTTACGGCTCCAATTTAGCCACCGACACCGCGGGTTGGGCCGGCACCGATTTCAAGAACAATGTGGCCCCCACGTCGCTGTTCCGCGTCACCGTGCAGATCGATGGCAAAGCGGCCTTCGTGAATTTCGTGAGTCCGGCGCAAGTGAATGTCGTGGTGCCCGACGGCATCGCCACCGGAGGAAACGTACAACTGGTGCTCTCCAATGCCAACGGGAGCGCGCCGCCGGTGAGCGTAAAGGCCGCCGCGCTTGCCCCCGGCTTGCTTGCGCCGCCCATTTTCAACATCAACGGCAAGCAGTATATAGTGGCTTTCAATCCGGACGGCAGCTACGTTCTGCCGGTGGGCGCAATCGCCGGAGTGAATTGCCATCCCGCCAAGCCGTTTGACGTGGTCACCACGTATGGAATCGGCTTCGGACCCGTGGACCCGTCAATTCCCAGCGGAACCATCGAGACGAATCTGAACCAACTGCATAACCCGCTGCAGATGTTCTTCGGCGGGACCTCGGCGAATCTGCAATACAACGGACTGGCCCCCGGTTATGTCGGCCTTTACCAGTTCAACGTGATTGTGCCGCCGGTATCGGACAACAACGCCGTCTCATTGACATTCAATCTAGGTGGAGTGGCCGGCACGCAGACGCTGTACACCGCCGTGCATCAGTAGAGGTCTGCTAGAACTCCAGCCGCAGCAGAATCTGTACCTGCCGCGACGTTTCGCTCAGCGGCGCGGATAATGGGAATCCATTATTCATCTCGCTGCGGCCATAGAGCGCCATTCCAAATTGTGGTGAGCCAAGGAACGACGCGGGGTTGTTGAGATTCGCGTGGTTCAGAACATTGTAGAAATCCGCCCGTGTCGTCAGTCGAAGCCGCTCATGCAGAGAAAATATCCTGGCCACCGATGCATCCACGTTCACCACGCCTGGACCGCGGAACGCATTGCGCCCGCTGCTGCCAATCACATTCTGCCCAGGATTTCGGAACGCCGCCGGATTCAACAGCACTCGGCCGCCCGCCGCCGGTTGTGACACGTAGGCGTGAGCAGGGTCCACCAAATCCGCTCGCTGGTTCACGAAAATCTCAGGCACTTGCGCCCTGTTATTGGCGAGCGCATAAACACTGAACGGCAGCCCCGATCGCGCGGCGCCCAGCGCGGCGAAGGTCCAGTTGCGGAAAACTGGCCCGTGAAAAGCAGGCGGCGGCTGGTAGGTCGTGAAGAACACCAGATTGTGCCGTTGATCGAAATCGGAATTGCCGCGATCCAGACTGCTGGCGAACTGGCGCGTGAACGACGACGTGAACGAACTGGGCCCCACGCGCGTCGCCGCAAACGTATTGAAATCGAAAAACGTGCCGGCCAAGGGCTCGCTCTGATTGTCGATCGAGTGGCTCCAGGTATAGGACACCTGCCCGTGAAACCGCGCCTTCCGAAAACGAATGGCCGTGGCCAGCGCCGCATATCGCGCGCTTCCCTGATTGGCGCGGTAGTTCACGTAACCATCCAGCGTGGGATTCAAGAGACCGAAAAGATTGTTCACCTGAAACGGCGCCACTGAATCCACGCGGTTCACCTGGTCCGTAGTGATCAGTTGCGTGCTGCGCGAAGCCAATCCGTCCACTTCCAATTGAATGTCACGGCTGATTTTCTGCTGGATCCCGAGAAAAGCGCTGTGCGTGCGCGGGGCACGCAGCCCAGGTTGAAACGCCAGAAACGGAATCAATTCGCCCGATGGTTGAAACTGCCCAAGCGCTTCCAACTGCTTCAGTGTCGAGTACGGCGGCACCGGTTGATCGATGCGGAAAAACCCGGTTTGATACCGGTTCTGCTGAATGTTTTCCCAGAGATTGTCGAACGGACGATCGTAGAAGATTCCGTAAGAACCGCGCAATAGCGTCATACCGTTACCAAAGACGTCGAACCCAAACGCGGCGCGCGCGGCCCAGTTCGACCTTCGCGTACTGTATGCCGCTTGATCGTTGCCGCTGGCGGGAAGTACCAGCGTCGAGCCGGTGAGTGAAGCCTTGATATCCCGGCCGGCGGCCAGTTGCACTTCCAGATCCTTCTGCGCACCGGTGTTCATCGGCGATCCGAAAAATTCATAGCGTACGCCGTAATCGAGCGTCAGGCGATTGCTCACGTGAAAGCTGTCCTGGACAAACGCGTACGACTGCCGGTAACGATACGAGCGCTGCGGAACAACCGGATCGTGGCTCGCCGAGAGCCGGTCAAATTCGATGGTCAGAAAGCTGGGCTGATTGCCGACAAAATCGGCGAGGTTGTTGAACTCCACAAGCCCGCGTGGGAAGACGGAGATCGACAGATCGATATTGCGTTGCAGAATTCCGCCGCCGAACTTGACCGCGTGCCGGCCGCGAATCCACGATACGTTGTCCAGAAATTCCCAATTCCGGCCGCGATTGCCATAGTCGTTGGCGCCCGCGTTGCCGGGGAGGATCACGGAGTACTTCGAATTGTCCGGCGGAAACGGCTCATCGTCGGCCAGCGTCGGAACCTCCGCGTGCGGGGTCTGCAGACGAATGGAGTCGCCAGTTCGTGCCAGGCGAAATTCGTTTTCCACGGTAAGTCGCAGCCGCGATATCACGCCGGCGGCTAGCGCAATCGATCGCTGGTTGAATTGGCTGCTGAATGCCCGGTACGGACTGAAGAGCAGGTCCGGCTGGTTGATTCGATCCAGAGCCAGTCTCGCGAACATCTCCGTCGCCGGAGTGATCACATAATCCAGACGCACCAACCCGTCCAGACGTTCGAAGCCGGTCACCGGCGCGATGGAAACCAGTCCAATCGATCCAGGCCCGCTAGGCGATGCTTCCGGAAGATAGGCGCGTAGCAGTTTTCCTCCAAAGCTCGAAGGGTCAACGGAGTTGATGAAGCTGGTTGTCGGCAAAGCGTAAACTTGCGGATCGCTTCGCCCCCGCGCCCGCACTGCTTGAAACCCTCCTGACACAAACAGCCGCCGCGCAATCAGTGGGCCTGCACCAAACACGCCCGGCTGCGTTTGGGTAAACGGCGGACGCGCGACGTTCGAAGCATTCTCCTGAAAGCCGTTCGTGTTCAGCCGGTCGTTTTCAAAATAGAAATAGCCCTTGCCGTGCCATTGATTGCTGCCGCTGCGCGTGATGGCGTTCGCCAGAAATCCCGAAGTGCGGCCATATTCGGCCGAAAAGTTCGTGGTGGAAACGCGATACTCCTGGACAAACTCCGGCACCGCCGCGCTCAAAGGCCCGGTGACCAGGAGATTGTTATTTTCGGTCCCGTCGAGAAGATAATTTGACGACGACGGACGTTGGCCGTTGACGGAAAATCCCAACCCGCGCGCGGTTGCGGCATCCGAAGTAACGCCCGGAAGCAACAGCAGCATCGTATAAACATCGCGGCCCAGTAGCGGTAGATTCTCAATGTCTACCGTGGAAACAACGTCGGAACGGGAATTTTCAAGTGGTGTGATCAACCCGCGATTGGCATTGAACACGACGCTCCGGCTGGTATCGACATCGGGCCCATAGAATCCCAAAGCCTGTTGCGAGCCGGGCAGCACCAGGCTGCGAAACTGGCCGGCCTCCCACACGTCGTAGAGCGGACGCAACCGGAAGTTCAGCTCCACTCGCGCCGCCACGGGCAATTCCAGCGCCCGCGCCTGCTGCGATTGATAACCCGCAGCCTCGACGCTCACTCGATAACGGCCCGGCGAAAGTGAGCCGATGGTGTATTCCCCGGAAGCTTCCGAACGCCCCTGTGAAATCTGCCCCGTGGCTTCACTGGTCGACACCACCGAGGCCGCGACCGGACGCCCCGTAACCGAATCCGTGATTCTGCCGAGAATCAATCCCTGCGTGGTCTGAGCCGCCGCCGGTACCAGGAACGCCGCCCAGAGCAACCAGAAAGTGAATAGGCGCCTCAAGAAGATTTCAATCTACCATGTCCCGTATAATTTGAGAGTCCCCAAGTAGAGGGTTGTGCCCGTGCCCCCGAATCCAGAGACGCCGCCCGCCGCCGATGCCGTAATGGTGCATGTCCTGTTCATGGACATCGTCGGCGCGTCCAAGCGCTTCACCGACGACCAGCCCGGCATGGTCAAGGATCTCCAAACCAAAGTCAGCCAGACTTCCGAATACCAACGGGCCCACTCTCGAAACGAACTGATTGCCATTCCCACTGGCGACGGCATGGCGCTGGTGTTTCTGGACAAGATCGACTCGCCCGTGCGCTGCTCCCTGGAATTGTCGCGCGCGCTCCGCACCGAAGAATCGTACAAAGTGCGCATGGGCATTCATTCCGGCCCCGTATACATCGTGGAGGACATCAACGGCCAGCGCAACGTCAGCGGCGCCGGGATCAATCGCGCCCAGCGCGTGATGGACTGCGGCGATGGCGATCATATCCTGCTCTCCGACACCATCGCCGAATCGCTCCGGCAGTTTCGCGAATGGAACGTGGCCATCAAAGACATCGGCGACTGCAAAGTGAAAGATGGCTGGCAGCACGTCTGGAGCTACGACGACGGCACGTACGGCAATCGCGATTTGCCGAAGAAATCCAAGCGCTATCTGATGCAGCGGCGCCGCACCCTGATGATGGGACTGGCCGCCCTGCTGTTCTTGGCCGCCGCCGGCGCCTGGTTCTTCTACTTCCGCCCGCCCGCAACCAAAACTGCGATCACCTATTCCATCATCGTTAGGAGACCCAGCGGCGAGACCCTGGTGATGGCCAGGGAAATGGCCTTCGACGCTCACTACGCGATCAAGGTGAAATTTCAAACCGCGCAGCACGGCTTCCTGTATCTGATCAACGAAGGACCGGAAACCGCTGGCGTGCATACTTGGCGCTGGTTATTTCCGTACCCGAAAGTTCGAAACGGTTCCGCTGAGGTCGCCTCCGGGCAAACGGTGGTTTCACCCGAGGGCCAGAACGACTACTTCGAAATGGATGAAAAATCCGGCGCCGAGACCGTGTTTGCTGTATGGTCTCTGAAGGAAGTGCCGGAGCTGGAGCGGCTCCGCAGCAGTATGTTTGCCAACTCCGAGGTCAAATTCTCCGCGGAGCAAGCGCGCTCCGTTCAATCTTTTCTCGAATCGAACACTCCTCCGGTCACCCTACAAAGCGAGCAAGGCTCTACCACACTGACCGCACACGGTTCGTACCTCGTCAAGAAGATTATCCTGGAGCACATGTGAAATTCTCAATGGCAGCTCTCATCATTGCGCTCTCCGCCGCACAAGCTGAGGCGCAAACTGCAACCCGCGACCTCGTCCTGAAAACGTTCCAGAATGCGCGGCCCGCTCCCCCGCCAAAGGAGGCAGCGCACACTCCAGCGAAGCGTCCCGCACCGGCCGCACGTCAGCAAGCGATGGTCGGACTCACGCTTTGGCGCATGCGCCCCGGCAAGAGTTCCGACCAGGTGAAATTTCGCGGCTTGGTGCACGATGCGGACAAGCCCGACGACGAGGCAGAGTGGACCGCTGAGCGCGCCTCCATGGACGCGCCCTTCGCCGCGGCGGAATTTCTGCGGCTGAGCATCGAATCAGCGAGAAAAGGTTATCTCTACGTCATCGATCGCGATGTCTACGCCGATGGCACCATGAGCGCCCCGTCGCTGGTTTTTCCCACCAAGAGGCTGCTGGGCGGCGACAATCGAGTGGAACCCGGCGTACCAATCGAGATTCCCGGCGGCGACGACCGTCCTCCTGTCTTCCGCCTGAAAAAAACGCGCGACGACCAAGTCTCAGTGCGTTTGACGCTCATCGTGTCCACCGAACCGATTCGCGAAATCGACCCCAAGCAAAATGCCCGCAAACTCAGCGCCGAACAAGTAGACGCATGGGAGAAGCAATGGGGGGCCAAGGTCCAACAGTTCGAGAATCCGTCGTCGATCGGCCAAGCCTACACCGCCGCGGAGCAAGAAGCCGCAAAACCGGGCGCGCGCCCCCTTGGGCCGAGTGATCCGGCGCCCAGCCTGCTGATGAAATCCACTTCTTCGCCGCAGGAGCCAATGCTTGGATCCGTCGTGCTCAAAGTGCAATAGCCGCAACGCGTCGGGCAATCATTTCAGGAGGGCCCTAACAGCTTGCGGCAATTCGAACACGGAATCTGCTGGCGGCTCATGGGTGGGCCGATGTGTATGTGACGGTTTGCGTCCGCTCGCGGTGCGCGATAGGTCATTCGCGATGGCGAGCGGCTTGCTACTTCATCGAAGCGGGATCGCCGAATTTCGACTCGTCAACCGGCACATTCACTTGGATCTGGTTCAACTGAATGGCGTCCCGGCCGCCCAACCAGGCGAATATTAGGCGAAAAGGGAACTTAATTCCGTCCACGTCCCGATAGTCGGCGAAGTCCACCTGCGTGGGAATCCGGCCGATCGGAGTTTTGCCGTAGCGGATCATCCGCAGCAACAGCCCCGATTCCTTGTCGAAGTAAAACGTTGCCAGCGTGCCGCCGAGACTGGTGCCTTGCAGCACGTTCACCAGGCGATCCTGCCCAATCCCCGTCTTCGTATCGCCGGATGTTTGGCTGTCCGGTCCGGGAAGATCGCTGATGGTGGCCGGAATGCTGACCTTGAAATTCTCGAGCGCCTGCTTGAACTGCGCGGGAAATGCCAACTGCGCATCCAGACGGGCGCCGTCCAACTCACTCCCGGTCAGCGGGTATTCCGTTAACACCGCGAGCGGCGTCTTCATCCAGCCGAAGTGGCCGTTGTAGCTCCTGACTTCGCGTCCCCGGCCCGTCTCGGCCTTGAACTCGATCAGGGTGGTTCGTTTGTCTGGATAGTTCCCGTAAATGCGGACCAATCCGCCGCCGCCGAATCCGCCGAACCCGATGCTGGTGCCCGTTTCGACATAGCTGGTGAGGCGCGTTAAGCGCTCCGCGCCGCCGAGCGCCTTTAGGTACTTGTCGAGAATCTCAGTGGCGGAAGGCTGGCCGGGAATCTGCGCCAGAACATCGTCCATCTCCGTCGGGCCGGGGCCGTAGACGGCTTCCATCTGCGGCGTAGTGGCTGGGCGGTCGCGGCCACGATGGCAGCTCCAGCACGTCACCATTTGCCGGCTGTTGAAGTTCTCCTTGTTGATCGCGGCGACCATCGTAACCATCCGGCGCGCGATCAACTTTTTCGCATTATCGTCCGCCGCCCAATTCACTTTGTCGGTGCCGGCATTGTTGTGGCACTCCGAGCAGTCGAAGCCCACGGCGGCGGACATGATGCCCATGGTCCCCAGGAAATCGTCCACCGAAGTTCCCTTGAGGACCTGGATGTTTTTGAAGACATCTTCCGCCCGTTTCTGCTGCGGCGCTGTCTGGGGAAGCGCAAGCGTCCCCATAGACAAGACTGTAATTACGGCGGCCGCAGAGATCAGCCGTGTCGACAGAAGGTTCATGATATGTCGCGCTTGTCCTGCCGGATCAACTCACTTCTTCTCTTCGTCGGGAGCGCCGGTGCCGGTGGAGCCCAGGAACAGCTTGCGGCCATCCGGCAGCGTGATATCGCGGCCGTTGGCGCGATTCGATCCGTCCTTGGATTGGTAACCGTCCACGATCACCTCAGTGCCCTGGGGTACCGAAGCTTTGGTAAAGCCTCGCCGCAATAGAACGTTCGGGCTGCCCGCTTCGAACATCCAATTGACAACGGTTCCATCGGGCTGCTTTACGTCGATGTGGATCCAGGTATGCGGATTGATCAACTCCACCTTGGTGACCACTCCTCGAAAGTGCAGCGGCTTCTTGGCGTCGAATTCCGCGGCGAAGGCGTGATGCGCCCACGACGGAACCGCCGCCAAAATTAGACCGGCGGCAACAAACATAATTGCTGACTTTGTTTTCATATGGTTTCCTCTTCTTTGTTCACTTCTTCTTCGCCGCTTCCGCAGCCTCTTTCTCAGTTGCGCGAGCGCCGCCGAGAATGTCCACCATGGCGTAATTCCCCTCATGGCAGGCGTATTCATAAATGGGACCAGCGGTGGCCAGGAACGGATACTCGGCGGTCCAGGGCTTGGTAAAGGACGTTGGATCGTCGAGCGTAACTTTGTACAAGATGGTCTTGTCGTCGACGCGCGTGAAGCGTTCCACGACGTGCAGGTTCTCGCCCGATCCCCTGAATCTGGTCTTGTCCGTAAAATTCGTGGTGTCCACTACCAGTGTATCGCCCTCCCAGTGCCCGATGGAATCTCCCAGCCACTGGCGAATATTGGACGGCAGATGCGGGCGGCCATCCATATGGATAAGCCGGACGTCGTGGACCATCTCCACCAGGATCATGATGGTTCCCGCGGATTGCACAATCTGATAGTTGTTGTTGTAGAGAACGGGCAGCATGGGCGGTCCGGACGTGGAGCCGAAGCCCATCAGGCATCGCTCACCCAACGGCCGGTCTTCCGGGCCGTCGAACCTGTTCCTCGCGCGCGCGGCGTTACGCTTCTGCGCCTCGGGTGTCAATGGAGGCACTCTTCCATCCGGCGGATCGATGATCAGCGACGATCTCTTCACGCCGTCCACGCGAGCCAGCTCCGTTCCGCGGTCGAAAAACAGCGAATTATAGGCATGATCGCGGTCGGCCTCGGCGGTCGCACCGCGCCGGTCAACATACAGGGTGTCGTTGTTTTGATGCTCGAACTTGGCCGCTTCCGCGTCGGACACGGTCAGCTTGCCGGCAAACATGGATGGCCGCTCCAGGGGCGTAATTGTCGCGTTCGTCCAGATTCCCTGCATGTCCGGGTGGCCGTCCGGCGTTCGGGGAGCAGTCCAGGTTTTCGCCTTCGCGGTGGATTTCGCGACGGGCTGGGCGGCCGAAGGAATTGCCAGCATCACTGACATCGCCGTTAGCGATGCGAGAAATCGATGGCTCATTCGAGTCTGCCCCAGCATTGGCTCACTTTTCGGCTTGTTTGCGAAATTTCCCGTACATCAATTCTTCCACAAACTCCACGCACTTGAATTCCAGAAGCTGCGCGTTCTTCTCCACGTGGCGATAGAGCGGCATGCTGATCTTCCAGGGGCGCGAAAAAACCTTGGGATCGTCGATGGTCGCTTCGTAGTTCAGGGTTTCCGGTCCTGTGGGGGTATAGCGTTCGACGACATGCAGCACGTCGCTGTGATAATTGCCCGCCCGGTCGAACCAGGTGCGCTCGTCCAGACCTGTTACGTCCACCACCAGCGTGTCGCCTTCCCAATGCCCATAGGACTGGCCCATCCACGAATCCGCCGGCGCAGGCCCCGGATCTTTCAGGTTGATGTTGCGAAAGGCTCCATCATATTCATAGGCGATGGTGAAGGCCTTGTTGCTCTGGAAAATCTGGAACGGATAGGGCATGTAGGTGGCGCGAGGCACACCCGGCAAGTAGCACTTGATTTCGGGATCGGCGGTCAGGCGGTTGTCGAAGTTCTCTTTCTTCTTCGCCTTGGCTGCGGGCAGGTAGGGGATCTCGCCGCCCTCCACAACTCCTAGTCCGCCGGGCTCCGCACCGATCGCGCCCATCGCGACCACCAGGCTCGCCCGAGCAGCGTGGCCCTCCAGATCCCAATTGGCCGTGTTCAGCGCTTGCCAGATACCGTTCAAATTAGGATGTCCATCAGGCAGGCGTTGCGGCTTGTAAGCGGGGGTCTGGCTGAAAGCGGGTGTAATGGCCAGCGTGCAGAGGGCAGCCGCAGCGGCAGCGCCCATCATGCAAGCTCTAAGCTGATTTCGCATGGTTCTGGTTTCTCCAAACAATCCGGTAACCGATTCTCGCACGCCCATCAGACGGAATTCAAGGGCACTCTATAAGGCATCCTACGAATCGAAGGCGATCAGACGCCCCGATACTATCAATCCGACCCACAAGATCAACGACAAAGCCGCCGCCAGCTTGGCCTGCCCGGGCATGGCAGGCGCCTCATCCAGCTTCGCGGGATTGCCATACACGCCTCGCCGAAAGACCATGGCGTGCACTACTACCAGGAGCATCAGCGCCATCTTGATCCAAAACGATTTGCTGTGATAGAGCTTCAACGGTTCAGACCACCCCAGCACTACGCCGCTGGCTACGATCACCACGAAGCCGAATTCCTTCCAGCGGCGAAGCTGCCCAACCACGTCCGCCACCGGCCGGCTTTTCATGCCCCAGCCAAGCAGACGCAC
>DASQGY010000332.1:0-30961 GCA_035632375.1 Bryobacteraceae bacterium
GCTGAGCACGATGAAGCTTACCTCTTCACCGATGAGAAACTCCTCGATCACTAAGGTCGATCCAGGCGTAAGAAGCTGTCCGATTGCGTGCTCGGCTTCCGCCGCCGAATGCGCGATGATCACGCCTTTACCCGCTGCCAGACCGTCCGCTTTGAGCACCACTGGGAGATCGAATTCTCGTAGTGCGTCGCGTGCCTGCTCAACGGAGTCCACCGAAGCAAACCGCGCCGTCGGGATTCCTGCGCGCAGCATGAATTCTTTAGCGAAAGCTTTGCTCGCCTCGAGACGCGCCGCTGCCGCCATTGGCCCGACAATTGGCCGGCCCTTGGTGCGAAATTGATCGACAATGCCTGCCGCTAGCGGTCCTTCCGGCCCCACCACCGTCAGGTCCGCATCCACCGACTCTGCCGCCGCCAAATAGTCCGTCGTGTTGAGGCAAGTCGCTACCTGCGCCATCCCCGGATTCCCCGGTGCAGCGTACAATGCCGATGTCTTCGGGCTTTGCGCCAGCTTCCAGCACAGCGCGTGTTCGCGGCCTCCCGAACCTATCACCAGAATGTTCACGTATCGAAACCTAACACACCAGGAATCGCTATGCCACACTAGTAACTGAATCCGATGAAGTCCTCGAAGTACGACGTGATTGTGGTGGGTGCCGGACACGCCGGTTGCGAAGCTGCGCGGGCGTGTGCGCGCATGGGCTTGCGCACGGCCATGATCACCATGAATTTGGATTTGATCGCGCAGATGTCCTGCAATCCCGCCGTCGGTGGAATTGCGAAAGGCCACCTGGTGCGCGAGATCGACGCGCTCGGCGGCATCATGGGCGAAGTTACGGACGCGGTGGGCATCCAGTTTCGTCTGCTTAACACCAGCCGCGGGCCGGCGGTGTGGTCGCCACGCGCGCAGTGCGACAAGAAGCAATATCGCATCCGCATGCGCGAGGTGCTGGAGCAGGAGCCCAATCTGCGCATCCTGCAGGCTGAAGTTGCGCAGTTGGTGATCGAGGAAACGCCGGAGCGTCGGGCAACTGGTGTATTGTTGCGCGATGGCCGAACCGTCTCGAGCGAAGCCGTAATTGTCACCACTGGCACGTTCCTCAACGGCCTGGCGCACGTCGGCGAAAGTAAGTACAGTTGCGGCCGCAACGGTGAAGCTCCATCCAATTTGCTGGGCGATCAATTGCGCACTCTCGGCCTCCCGTGGACTCGGCTGAAAACTGGTACGCCGCCGCGGCTGGATGGCCGCACCATCGAGTGGTCGCGGTTTGAGCCGCAGGATGGCGACCAAATCCCAACTCCGTTTTCCTTCCTGACCGAGAAGATCGAGCGGGAACAGATTAAATGTTATATATCTTACACTTCAGACAGAACCTTGCAGATTCTGCGGGATAGCATCGCTCGATCGCCTCTGTACAGCGGGCAGATTGAAGGCGTTGGCCCGCGATATTGCCCGTCGATCGAAGACAAGGTGGTCAAGTTTCCGGATAAGACGCGGCATCAGATCTTCCTCGAACCAGAGGGCCTGGACACTTACGAAGTCTACGTGAACGGCATGTCCACCAGTATGCCCATAGATGTCCAGACAGCGATGATCGCCTCGGTCCCGGGTCTCGAAGACGCGGAGATGATCCGGCCGGGCTACGCCATCGAATACGACGCGATCGACCCGCGGGAGTTGCATCACACCCTCGAGGTGAAATCGATTCGAGGCTTGTTCCTTGCCGGTCAGATCAACGGAACGTCGGGCTACGAAGAAGCTGCCTGCCAAGGGTTGGTCGCGGGTATCAACGCCACCCTCAGTTTGGGCCAACTCCCGCCGATGATTGTCGGTCGAACGGAGGGCTACACCGGTATCCTGATCGACGACCTGATCAACAAAGGGGCTGACGAGCCTTATCGGATGTTCACCTCCCGGGCGGAATTCCGGCTGCACCTGCGCATTGACAATGCCGATGAGCGGCTCACCCCAATGGGCCGGAAGGCAGGCTTGGTTACCGATGAACGGTGGAATCTGCATCTCCGGAAGCAAGACCAAAAGCATCGGGTGAAGCAGTGGATGGATGCGTCACGCCTGAATCAATGGCTGCGGCGGCCGGAATCCAAGATTTCGGAGCTCGAAGGACAGCTTCGTTCGGTGCTCTCTGGCGAGGCAGTCCACGGGGTCCTCACGACCGTGGAGACCGAAGCCAAGTACGCCGGATACATTGCCCAGCAGGAGCGACAGATTGATCGCCTGCGCGATTCCGAGAGACGGCGCATCCCTGCGGAGTTCGAATTCGCGGAGATACCGGGGCTCTCGAACGAGGTTAAGCAGAAACTCCAGCGTGTTCGGCCGGAGACTCTGGGCCAAGCCGGACGCATTCCCGGCGTAACCCCTGCCGCCATTGCAGTGCTGGATATTTATCTAAGCATCGGCGCGCGCACCTGATCCCGTGCCGGCTCCGCAGTGGTTTTCAGAGTTGCTCGAATCGCAGCAGGTCTCCGGCGCGCAAATCGCACAACTCTACGTGCACTACCAGGTGCTGGAGCGCTGGAATCGGAAGATGAATCTGACCACAGTGAAGAGCGGCCCGGAAATGGTGCGCCGTCATTATTGCGAATCGTTATTCTTCGGTGCACAATTTCCCGGCGAGCCAGCGTCCATCACGGACGTTGGAAGCGGTGCCGGCTTTCCGGGGGTTCCAATCGCCATCTTGAGGCCGGCTTGCCAGGTGACGCTAGTGGAATCGAACCAGAGAAAGGCTGTGTTTTTGAAAGAGGCAACCCGTGGGATACCGAATGTCTCGGTATTAGCCCGGCGGGCCGAAGAAGTGTCCGGCCGCTTCGAGTGGGTCGTCTCCAGAGCTGTCGACCCGGCAGAGGTTGTCACTTTGATCCCGCTATTAGCCCCTAACATCGGCCTTATGGTTGGGGAAGACGATCTTCTTGCGATCCGCAAGCGTTCAGACATTGCGTGGTCGGAGCCTATTCGGTTACCTTGGGGAGACCGTAGAGTTTGCGTGTATGGACGTTACGTGTTTGGACGTTCCACGTGAAACATCTAATGGCTTCGTTTCACGTGGAACATGGGTAAAGTCATAGCTGTTGCGAACCAAAAAGGTGGCGTCGGGAAAACGACCACCGCAATTAATCTCGCTGCGTCCTTAGCTGCCAATGACTTACGGATCCTGTTAATCGATTCCGACCCCCAAGGGAACGCCACCACTGGACTCGGAGTTTCGAAGACTGAAGGCCGACCAACGCTATATCAAGTCCTTTTGGAACAACAAGATATCAAAGAGGCTATTGTCCAAACCGAGTTCGAAGGCCTAGACCTCGTTCCTTCAGACAAGAACCTGGTCGCCGCAAATCTCGAACTCGTGGAGACCGAACGACGCGAATCCCGCCTCCGCGAAGTGATGCAGCCGATTCAGGACCACTATCGCTACATCCTCATCGACTGCCCGCCAGCCCTGGATCTCCTGACCGTCAACGCCATGGTCGCAGCCGATTCCATTCTCATCCCCATCCAGTGCGAGTTCTTCGCCCTCGAAGGAGTATCCCAACTCCTCGATACAATCGAACGTGTACGTGAGTCTTTCGGCCGCGACCTCAAAGTGGAAGGCGTCCTCCTCACCATGTACGATGACCGCATGAATCTCACCCGCCAAGTGGAAGAGGACCTCCGTCAGTTCTTCGAGAATAGCGTGTTTCAGACCGTGATTCCGCGCAGCATCCGCCTGGCAGAGGCGCCCAGCTTTGGCAAGCCAATCCTCTCATACGACCCTCGATCGCGCGGGGCCGAAAGCTATATTCAACTCGCAAAGGAGATCCTCGCCCATGAACAAACCGCCGGACAAGCAACGCAGAGCCCTGGGTAAGGGCCTCTCAGCATTACTTCCGAGCAAACCTGCCCCTCTAACACCAGTGGAGCCGACGGCACCAAGCGGCCAAGTTGCGAGTATCCAGATTTCTCACATCGAACCCAATCCCTTGCAGCCGCGAACAAACTTCGACCATGGCCGTATGCAAGAGTTAGCTAACTCCATACAAACAAACGGCATAATCCAACCTCTCATCGTCCGGAGAAAAGCAGACCACTACGAACTGATCGCCGGTGAACGACGATTGCGTGCCGCAAAACTTGCGGGCTTGACCGAAGTCCCCGCCCTGATTCAGGATTATGCCGACGAACGCCTTCTCGAGATAGCACTCGTAGAGAACATCCAGCGAGAGGATCTGAACCCGATCGAGACCGCCCAGGCACTGGAGCGCCTCGCGAGAGAGATGAGCCTGTCTCATGAGGAAATAGCCATCCGGACCGGGAAGGACCGAACAACCATCACGAACATGATTCGGCTATTGCGCCTTCCCGCCGATGTTCAACTCCTGGTCGCCGAGCGCCGGCTCAACATGGGACATGCCAGAGCCATCCTGGGGCTTCCGACACCCGAGTTGCAGCGTGAACTCGCCGAAAAGGCTGCAGCCCAAGGATATTCCGTCCGGCAGGTGGAGCGCCTGGTCAAGAACGTGAACGAGCCCCGGGAGCCTACCGCCAAGCCGCTGCAGGACCCCAATATCAAGGCGGCGGTTGCCGAGCTGGAGAGATCCTTGGGAACCCGTGTCCGGATAGTCGAAAAAACGGACCAGAACGGGCGAATAGAAATCGAATACTACTCCCAGGCAGAGCTGCAGCGCCTCTACGAATACATTCTGGGGACGGAACCGACCGAGTGATGGTGCCGGCGGCAGGACTCGAACCTGCGACCTGCGGATTATGAGACCGCCGCTCTAACCACCTGAGCTACACCGGCACAAACGCTTCTTTCTCAAGGTATAAGGCCCCTGGAGGGGATGTCAACCGAGGGGTGCTAAATCATTAAAAAGCTTGACAAAACAGCGACATTAGACTATCTTAATGTTGGAGGCTGGGAGTAATCCCAACCCATAGTGCACTGAAGCGTAGGAGGTTCTTTATCGACTACGATTGCCTGTCAGGGCGACTACCGGCTTCCTCGACTTGCTTCGCCTGAAGCGGATCAGAGCAGGGTGAGAATAAAAGCCTCACCGGCCAGCGGCGCGTAGCCGCGTCTCAAATTGCTGAGGGTAGCTAGCGGGAGCCGGCGGTCGCCCTGATTCACACATCTTGAATTTGACACCCCTTTTCCCCTCCAGTAGATTCGAGTAAGTGCCCTCGCCCGTCGTTGAGTTTCGCGGTGTCTCCAAAAGTTACCCGATCTATCCCTCGCCAAGCGCGCGATTCAAGGAACTAGCGTGCTTGAATCGGGTATCGTTTCATCGCGACTTCTGGGCGCTGCGCGATGTAAGCTTCGAGATTCACTCCGGCGAGACGTTCTGCGTCATCGGCGAAAACGGATCGGGCAAGAGCACGCTGCTGCAAATGGTGGCCGGCATTCTGCATCCGAGCAAAGGCGAAGTGCTGGTACGAGGGCGCGTCGCGGCGCTGCTCGAGCTTGGCTCGGGATTCAATCCGGAATTCTCCGGCCGCGATAACGTGTACGTCAACGCCGCGATTCTCGGCCTATCGCGCAAAGAGATCGATGCCAGATTCCCGCAGATTGAAGCATTCGCCGAGATTGGCGATTTCATCGATCAGCCGGTAAAGACCTACTCCAGCGGCATGGCGATCCGCCTGGCGTTCGCCGTGGCGATCCACGTAGATCCGGAGATCCTGCTGGTGGACGAAGCGCTTGCCGTCGGCGACATCTACTTCCACCAGCGCTGCATGCGCAAAGTACACGAGCTCCGGGAGAAGGGAGTGACCATCCTGTTCGTCTCGCACGCGATGGGCGAGGTGAAAGCCATAGGAGACCGCGCGTTGTGGCTGGAAGGCGGCCACACAAAAGACCTGGGCGACACGGATCGCGTGGTGACGAAATATCTGGCGGCGATGTTCGAGAAAGATACGGCGTATCTCAGCACCGAAAGGCGCAGCTCGCCACCGTCGTCGCACGGCCCGGTGAGCGCGCCGGAGATAGTGGACACAATCCCAAATATCGATCACCGCTTTGGCGATGGACGCGCGGAAGTCCTGGGCGTTGCGATCCTGAATGCTGTCGGCCAGCCGCTGCATCTGCTGGAGCAACTGTCGCCAATTGTCGTCCGTATCAGCGTCCGGGCGAAGGAGCACATCGCCTCGCCCATCGTGGGATTCATCATGCGCAATCACATGGGTTTGGATTTTGCCGGTACCAACACGGCTCGCGAAGGCTTCGACCTTTTCGCCATGAATGCCGGCGACATCTTCACCGTGGATTTCCATGTCCAACTGCCGGAACTGTATCCTTCGTCCTTTTCCTTTTCGCCCGCCATCGCCGACGGCACGTTGCGCGAATATGCGACGTGCGACTGGATCGACAACGCGATTGTGCTGCAGATGAGTCCGGCCGAAGGCGAGATCTACGGACATCTGCACCTGCCGTGTCGCGTAGAGCTGAACCGGACTCTAGCGAACTCGCCGGCAACTGCCCTTTCGCACGTGGAGCCGGGCATTGTCTGACCGGGCGCGCGTTGAATTCACCGGCGAGCGAGTGATTCCCGGCCAGGTGAATGACGATCTTTGGAGCGAGCATGTAGCGCGGTACGCCTTCGCGCGCCGCTATGCCGACGGACTGCGCGTCTTGGATGCGGGCTGCGGTACCGGCTACGGGGCCGCCGAGTTAGCGCAATCGGCGGCGGAAGTGGTGGGTGTCGATGTGGCGCCCGAAGCCATTGAGT
Source organism: Bryobacteraceae bacterium (assembly GCA_035632375.1). Classification (GTDB taxonomy): domain Bacteria; phylum Acidobacteriota; class Terriglobia; order Bryobacterales; family Bryobacteraceae; genus Palsa-89. The sequence goes on from DASQGY010000332.1 coordinate 6,720, forward strand.
ATGCCCAGGCCAGCTACCCTCTTCCGACGGTTCGCTTCGTGATGTCCTCCTGCACGTCCGTCCCTTTCCCACAGAACAGCTTTGAACTGGTGGTTGCATTTGAAGTGATCGAGCACCTTCCGGATTTCCGCGCTTTCCTCAACGAGTGCGGCCGGGTGATCACTCCACAGGGCTTGTTCATTGTCTCGTCGCCCAACAAACGTTATTACGCCGATTCAAGGGCCAAAGAAGGCCCCAATCCCTATCACCAGCACGAATTCGAGCCCAGCGAATTCGTGGCCGAGTTAAGGCGTGTCTTTTCCAATGTCCGGTTGCTCTTGCAGAATCGAGTGGAATCTTTCGCCTTCCACCCGGCCAGCAGCTTCTGGCCGGCTGAAGCGCGGATCGATGGCGGCGGAGGGAGCGCAGACGATGCAAACTTTCTCATCGGGATGTGCTCTTTCGGTCCGCTTCCGGAAGCGCGCTCCTTCGTCTACGTTCCCAAGGCTGCGAATCTGCTTCGGGAACGCGAGCAGCACGTCCAGCTTCTCGAAACTCAACTTGCACGAACGAAACAGTGGCTTGCGGATACGCAGGCCGAGCGGGACACGCTACTCAATTTTCACCGCCAACTGAACGAGGATCTCGAATCGCGCAATCGCTGGGCTGAGAAACTAACGCTGGAACTGGGGGAAAAAGGCGAACGCGTGGTCGCACTGCAGAATGAACTGGTCGCGCAACAACAGGCCGGCGCGGCAGCAGTTGCCCGATACCAGGCGAAGGTCGCCGACCTCGAGGAAGAAAACCGCGCCCGAGTTGCCGGTTACGAGGGCAAGATCACCGAGCTCGAAAAAGAAAACCGCGCCACCGTCGCTGCGTACGAGGGAAAGGTCGCGGAACTCGAAGAAGAAAACCGCGCCAGGACCGAATGGGCGATCGCCACCGAAGCGCGCCTGAGCAAAGAGCTCGAAGACCAGCGCCGGGATCTGGAAGCCCAGGGCCGCGATTTAGAAGCCCGTTGCCGCGAGCTGGCCGAGTGTGTGCGTTTGCTCGACACCGCGGAAGCCACTGTCACGGAGCGCACCCAGTGGGCCCAGCGCGCAGAAGCGCAGCGTCAGGAATTGGCTGCACAACTGAATCTGGTCCGCGCCTCACGCTGGCTGAAGCTGGGACGGAAGCTCGGGCTTGGCCCGGACGTGAATCAACCCTGAGAATCGCGCCCAGTGAGAACGTCTCTGACCATCCTGTGGCGGCTGATCAAGTTTCTCCCGCTGCTGCTTATCTCTCCGCTGCTGATGCTGCTGGCGATCGCCGGCATTGCAGTAACAGACTTGTTTTGCCTTCTTCGCGGAAAGCGTCCCATGGCGTCCACGCAACGTTGCGCCAATGGCTCAGCAACGGTTGTGATCCCTAACTGGAATGGCCGCGATCTTCTGGCGAAGTACCTTCCCTCGGTTGTCGAGGCGATGGCGGGGAATGCGGCTAACGAGATCATCGTGGTCGATAACGGATCGGACGATGGCAGTGCGCAGTTTATGCGCGAGCGTTTTCCCACAGTGCGGGTGCTGGCGCTGGACCGCAACCTGGGCTTCGGCGGCGGCTCGAATGAAGGATTTCGCGCAGCGAACAACGACATCGTCGTACTGCTCAATAGCGACATGCGGGTGGAGAAGGATTTTCTCGCCCCCTTGCTCCAGCCGTTCGCCGACAAACTGGTCTTCGCCGTTGCGTGCCAGATTTTCTTCAGCGACCCCGACAAGCTGCGCGAGGAGACCGGCTTGACGCAAGGCTGGTGGGAGAACGGCGGTCTGCGCGTTCGCCATCGCGACGATCCGGCGATCAAGGATCCATTCCCGTGCTTCTACGGAGGCGGCGGTTCCTGCGCATTTGACCGGCGGAAATTTCTAGAGCTCGGAGGTTTCGACGAAATCCTGCGCCCGTTCTATCTCGAGGACACGGACCTGGGATACCTGGCCTGGAAGCGCGGATGGAAAGTGCTCTACCAGCCGCGCAGCGTGGTGTATCACGAACACCGCGGGACCATCGGCAAGCGCTTCACGCAAGCCCAGATCGACCAAGTGCTGAAGAAGAATTTCATTTTGTTCTGCTGGAAGAACATCCACGAGTGGCCGCGCCTGTGGTCGCATTTCTTCTTCACCTTTGCCGGGGCGCTGCTGAGTCTGATCTTCGGCGATTCGCCGGAACGGGTGAGCCTACCAGGCCTGTCGCGCGCGTTTCTGCAATTGCCGGGGGTACTTCGTTCCCGTTTCCGTGCGAGGATGCTTGCCGCAGTCGACGACAGTGAGGCATTCCGCAGGCCGCTAGGGGGCTACTTCCGCGATCGGTTCAGCAAGCTGCCGAAGGATCCGGAGAAGGTAAGTGTGCTGTTCGTATCGCCGTATCCGATTTGCCCGCCCATCCACGGCGGCGGCGTGTTCATGTATCAGACCGCGCGCGAACTGGCGCGGCTGGCGCAGCTCCACCTGGTGATCCTGCTCGATTTCGAAGCGGAACGCTGGCCCCATGAAGAGCTCGAGCGGGAAGCTGCTTCGGTTGAGTACCTAGTGCGGCGGGAAGGGCGACCGAAGGGGTTCGGCTCCATCCTTCCTTACGCCGTGCGGGAATTTGCGATGGCCGACGTCGAGTGGCTGCTGCACCGGCAAATCTACACGCAAGCGGTAGACGTGGTGCAACTCGAGTACACACCAATGGGCCAATACGGCGCTGCATATCGCCAAATCGCGAGTGTTCTGTTTGAGCACGATGTCTACTTCCAATCCATTGGCCGAGGACTGGCGAGCACCCACGGAGTCATCCGCAAAGCCAAATCGACTTTCGAATATCTGCGCGCGCTTCGCTTCGAGTTGAATATTCTGCGGAGGTTCGATCGGATTCAAGTGTGCAGTCCGGAGAATCGGGATTATCTGCTGTCGTTCCTGCCGCAGCTCAGCGGGAAGATCGACGACAATCGCGCGGGCATCGCGACATCCAGCTACCAATTCCAGCCGGATGGGCGCGAACCTTTCACTATGCTCTTCCTGGGAAGCTTCCGGCATCCACCGAATCAGCAGGCCCTGGATTGGTTCACGCGCCGCGTGCTGCCGCTGGTGCTGAAGAGCTGTCCCCAAGCGCGCCTGGTGATTGTGGGCGCCGCTGCTCCTCCGCTGCATTCGTTGCCGGATCTACCAGGCACCATCGAGGTACGCGGATTTGTCGACGACGTTCGCGAGCCGCTGTCGCGCTACGCGGTATTCGTCTGCCCGATTCTGAGCGGATCGGGAATGCGGGTGAAACTCTTGGAAGCTTTCTCTGCCGGCATTCCGGTAGTGTCGACGCGAATCGGGGCGGAAGGCCTGGCGACGGAAGACGGCGAGGTCTGCGCGCTAGCGGACGATCCCGCGGAGTTCGCCGCCAGGATCGTGGAGTTGTTGGGCGACGCAGCGAAGGCTGGTGCAATGGCCCGCCGGGCGCGAGAGCAAGTGGTAGCAACGCGCGACATGGCGGTGCTGACCAGACGCTTAGTGAAGAGTTACCGGGCAGTACTACACGAGAAGCGAGCAAACAGGATATCAGACCGGACAGCGTGAATACCGGCTGCCGCCACGATTGCCTTATCGGAGGCTTTTGTAGCGCACGCTCTCAAGCGTGCCGTGTTCGCACTCATGCGAACACTTCTTATGCAAAGCCCAGCTCACGTTCACACGAGTGTGAACGCTGCACGCACGATTGCGTGCGCTACAAACATAGTCTGTCACGTACGGCAAAGACTTCCAAGTCAAGTAGTACAGAAAGCCACTACTCTTTTTTGTCTGCCAAGTCGCTCTTCAACCGCTTGATCACCCGCTCGGCGGTTTTGCTTAGCTCGCCAGTGGTCGTATCTTTCGGAGGCGCGTACGTGGACCAGAGTACATTCCGCGTATTGCGGTCGACGATGAAGAATGTGCCCTTCCCTCTGCCGAACGAGCTTACGCGAAACTGTTGGCCTCCGGTCATGTCCGTTTTATCGTCCTTGTCCTTCGCGCTCTTTTCGTCTTTCTTGGGTGCCGGAGGCGGAGGATACAGGTCCTTGAGCTTGTTCTCGAAAGGCTCACCCAGCCGATCAGTGATGATGGCGTCCGCGCTTTGCGGGTCGGTAACTACCTGAAACACGCCCATCCTGGTGAGATTGTTGGCAAGATACTGATCCATCCCTCCGGTCATGGAAAGAATGTAGACCTTGGTCACCTGCTTGAGTTGTGGGTTCACGGCGGCCGTCAACGAGCCGCCGAGAAGAGCCAGGGCACAAAACAACTTCATGAGAATATGGTACCAGTGCCGGCGCGCGACCGGCGCCATCAACCAACTGTGTATAAGTCGCAGCGCATCACGGTGATCATTCCCTGCCTGAACGAGGAGCAGGGAATCGAGCTCGTGCTAAAGCGCATGCCGGAGTTTGTGGACCAGGTGATCGTGGTGGACAACGGCTCCACCGACCGGACATCGGACGTAGCGCGAACATTTGGCGCCGAGGTGATTCGCGAAGAAGTCCGAGGCTACGGCCGCAGTTACAAGCGGGGGTTTGCAGCGGCCACCGGCGACCTGATTGTCACCTTGGACGGGGATCACAGCTATCCGCCAGACGCGATTTCCTATTTGCTCGAAGCGTTTCTACATCTGAATATCGATTTCCTGAACGCCTCCCGCTTCCCGGTGCGCGATAGCCAGGCGATGAGCTTCAAGCATAAGTTTGGGAATTGGATGCTGTCGCTGGCCATGTCCTTGCTGTACTTTCGTTGGGTGCGCGACTCGCAATCGGGGATGTGGGTGTTTCGCCGGTCGATCCTACAGGACATGCATCTCGAATCGGACGGCATGGCGTTTTCCGAAGAGATCAAGATTGAGGCGTTGAAGAGTTCGCGTATCCGTTTCGCGGAGATCTCAATTCTGTATTCGTCGCGGCTAGGGGAGATCAAGCTGAATCCGTGGAGGGATGGATTTTACAACTTGTTCTTTTTGCTGCGGAAGAGGTTTCGGTGAACTCAAAATCCAGGAGCCAGAATGGCCGCGCCGATTTGTGGGGCAGGTTGGAAACCTGCGGCCGATTGTCAATCGGCCTGCCGGGAAGTCGCAGGCGAGTTAGTTGTTTGCGACTCTGCTCTGCAATGCATTCCGCCAAACCTGCACCTCGTTCCCTCTGGACCAAGGCGGGTTGTCAACCCGCCGCAGGTTTCCAACCTGCCCCACAGAAGAGCAGGCCGACCAGGGGCGTGCTGCAAAGATTTGCAGATCTTGTGACAGATCCGAGGAGCCAGAATGGGCGCGCCCGTTACTATCGTCATTCCTAATTGGAATGGGGCGGCGCTGCTGGAGGGATTGCTGGAAGCATTGCGCCGGCAGACGCTTCCGCCTGAGCAAGTCATCGTGGTGGACAACGGGAGTGCCGACGAATCGGTTGCTGTGGCGAAAAATGCCGGGGCTACGGTGATCGAGCTTGACAAGAATACTGGGTTTAGCCATGCAGTGAATTGTGGGATTCAGGCTGCCAGCACGAATTGGATCGTCGTTCTGAACAACGATGTTTCTCCTGCACCTGATTGGTTGTCGAAGTTGATGGACGCAGCCGTGACGGCGGATGCTTGGTTTGCAACAGGCAAACTGTTGGACTCGCAGGACCGGATCGATGGAACATTCGACGCCATCTCGCGCGGGGCGTGTTCCTGGCGCTGCGGGCATGGGCGGCCCGATTCTCCGCTGTGGGATCAGGCCCGCCCAATTCGCTTTGCGCCGTTTACCGCAGCGCTGTTTCGAGCCGGGTTGTTCCAGCACATTGGCCTGCTGGACGAGAACTTCGAGTCCTATCTCGAAGACATCGATTTTGGGATTCGCTGCGCGGCAGCGGGTCTCACGGGTGTCTATGCGCCGTCGGCGGTCGCTTATCATGCCGGCAGCGCCACGCTGGGGCGATGGCATCCCGATACGGTCCGCAGGATCGCACGAAACCAACTGCTCATAGTTGCGAAACACTATCCGCGCAATTGGATCTTACGCTATGGTTGGCCGGTGCTGGTCGGCCAGGGTTTATGGGGATTCGTCGCGCTGCGTCATGGAACCGCTCTCGCCTACCTCCGCGGGAAAGCGGAAGGACTGCGGCGATTCCGCGAAGCCAGAGGAAACTCCCAGGACAATCTTCCTGCCGTCATCGAGCAGAGCGAAGCGGAGATTCGCGAGCTGCAACGATTGACAGGATTCGATCTGTACTGGAGACTATACTTTGCCCTGACATGAACCGGACCGGTGTGGTGGTGGTAACGTACAACTCGGCCGAGGTCATCGAACGGTGTCTGGATTCCTGCGCGAGTTTGCCGGTGATTGTGGTGGATAACGCCTCCCGCGACGGCACGGCGGATCTGGTGCGGCGGAGAAGTTCGGTGAAGTTGCTGGTCAATACGGACAACCGCGGTTTCGGCGGCGCGGCCAATCAGGGAGTGGCGGCGTTGGATAGCGAACTGATCCTGCTGCTGAACCCGGACGTGGAGTTGCAAACTTCCATCGCGCCGTTGGAAGACGCTTGCGCGCGCGCTGGTGTCGGAATCGCAGGCGGTCGACTGGTGGACGAATCAGGCAAAGTACAAGGCGGGTTCACACTGCGGCGCTTTCCCACACCGTGGACGCTGGCTTTTGAAGTGCTGGGCATCAACCGGCTACTGCCTGTGAATCCGGTGAACCGCCGCTATCGCTGCCTGGACCTGGATCTCAGCAAGCCCGCCGAGGTGGATCAACCTCCGGGCGCGTTCCTGATGTTCCGTCGCGAAGTGTGGCAGCGGCTGGGTGGTTTTGACACACAGTTCCGTCCAGTATGGTTCGAGGATGTCGATTTTGAGAAGCGTGCGCGCGATCTGGGGCTGAAAATCGCCTACGTTCCGGAAGCGGTGGCCCGGCATCGGGGTGGTCATAGTATTGCGGGGCTAAATTGGAGATGCCGTGAGCTTTGTTGGTATGTTAGCCTTCTAAAGTACGCCTCTAAGCATTTTCGGCCGTACGCATACCGGGGAGTGAGCACGGCGGTGATGCTAGGTTCTTTGTTTCGAGCCATTGTCGGGATGGTACGATGGCGGAGTGTAGGACCGGTTAAGGTCTACGCGAAGGTAGCGGGAATCGCGGGAATGTGTTTCGTTTCCGGCCGGGTTCGCGAGCCGGAATGTTGGGCTGGTTTGGAGCAAGGCAGGTTAAGGACAGTTGTTAAAACAAAAGAATAGAGACACGACCCACATACATGTCCTGTAACGATAGGGTATCCGTCACAATCGTCACCTTCAACAGCGGTCGATTCATCAAGCGATGCCTGGAATCCGTGTTGATGCAGCGATACGCGAACAAGGAAATCATCGTCATCGACAATGCTTCCACCGACGGGACGGTGGACATCCTGGAACAGTTCGAGGACCGCTGCCAGATCATCTACAACGACGAGAACATCGGCTTCGCGGCGGCGCAGAACCAGGCCATCCAGGCTAGCTCGGGCGACTGGGTGTTGACGCTGAATCCCGACGTCTTGCTGCTGCCCAATTTCATCCAGGCGTTGGGTGACGCTGGACAGTTCGACGCAAAGATCGGCGCGGTGTGCGGAAAGTTGTTGACCATTCTGGCTAGTTTCGATTTGCCGGACAAACCGCTGGTGGATTCCACGGGAATTTATTTCACGCCCATGCTGCGGCATCTCGACCGCGGCAGCCAGGAAGTGGACAACGGGCACTATCTGCAGCACGAGTACGTTTTCGGCGCGACGGCGGCCGCGGCTCTCTACCGGCGGCAGATGATCGACGATATTTCCATCGGTGACGAGTTCTTCGATCCCGATTTCTTCGTGTATCGCGAGGATGCCGATGTCGCCTGGCGGGCGCAGTTGATGGGCTGGCGCTGCATCTATACGCCGCACGCCCGCGGCTATCACGTGCGCAATGTGCTGCCGGGCAATCGCCGGGCGCTGCCGCCGGCGATCAACATGCACTCGGTGAAAAATCGCTTCCTGATGCGCATGAAGAATATGACCGGGCACCTGTACTGGCGCAACTGGTTTTCCATTACCGCGCGCGACATCGTGGTGCTGTCCTGCTGCCTGGTGCGGGAGCAGAGTTCGCTGAAAGCATTTTGGTACATCACTAAGAATTGGAAACGAGTGATGGCCAAGCGCCGGGAAATCATGAACCGCAAGCGCGTGGACGACGACTATATCGCAAGCTGGTTCCGATATTCTCCGGTGAGCGCGCCGGCCAATAAGACCAAGACGTCGGCGCGTGCGCTGGCGCGGGCCAAGGCAGCGCGCGGGTAGAGACAGAATCCAGAAGCCAGCGACAGGAACTTCGTTGCGTCAGCTACCGATCACCAGTCTGTGGGGCAGGTTGCGAACCTGCACGCGATTGTTAATCGCGCTTCGCCAAGCGGGTTACCAACCCGCTGCAGGTTGCCAACCTGCCCCACAGTCCGACTGATTCAGTGCCAAGGATCAATATGCCAGGGGCGAGTTTCTGGAGAGAATCCAGGAGCCGGAAGGCGGCTCGAATCGCCATTCTCGGGACGCGGGGGATTCCTGCGCGATACGGCGGATTCGAAACCTTTGCCGAGGAGTTGGCGACGCGCCTTGCGGCGCGAGGGCACCTGGTTACCGTTTATTGCCGCGAGCGGTTTTCGGAGGCGCGCTATCGCGGTGTTTCGCTTGTCTACCTGCCTACCTGGCGGCACAAGTATTTCGATACCGTCGTCCATACTTTTCTTTCCACGCTGCATTTGATCTTTCATCGCGTCGATGTCGCGCTGTATTGCAACGCGGCGAATGCCGTATTCACTTTTTGGCCGCGGCTGTCCTTGATCCCAGTGGCATTGAATGTCGACGGCTTGGAGCGCAAACGCAAGAAGTGGAATTGGGCGGCGCGGAGTTGGTATTTGGTTTCTGAGCGCCTGGCTACGTTCTGCCCGAACGTCGTGGTGACCGACGCGCAGCAGATCGCCGGTTATTACTTGGAACGTTACGGGACGAGGTCCGAGTTCATACCTTACGGCGCCGAAGTAGGGAAGCTGGAGAGCGCCGAGGTTCCTGGGTCGCTGGGTCTGGAGCGCGACCGTTACTTCCTTTACGTCAGTCGCATGGAGCCCGAGAATAATGCGCTGCTGGTGCGGGAGGCCTTCGAGCAAACCCGGACGGAGATGAAGTTGGCGTTGATTGGCGATGCGCCGTATGCGCAGGATTACATCGCGCGCGTGCGGGACACTCAGGATCGGCGGGTTGTGATGCCGGGCGCCATCTATGGGCGCGGGTATCATGAGCTGCTATCGCATTGCTTCGCCTACATCCATGCCACCGAAGTAGGGGGAACGCACCCGGCGCTGATCGAAGCCATGGGCCGCGGGGCGCTGGTGCTGTATCTGAACACACCGGAAAATGCGGAAGTGGCGGGCGACGCCGGCATCCCGTTCCAGGCTTCGGAGCTCAGCGCTAAGCTCAACGCGGTGTTGGGGATGCCTGACGAAGAGCGGGCCGCCTGGGGGCGTCGGGCAGCAGCGCGTGTGGCCGAGCGGTATAGCTGGGACGCGGTAACGGACCACTATGAGGCTTTGCTTCTAAAGCTCCGGCGCTAGTCCAAGCCGGGGCTCTCACAGTTCCTCCTTGCCCGACGATGAGGAAGCTGTGGGAAATTCCATGAAGATTCGATGTGTTTTGTTGCTGGTGACGGCCGGGATCTGCGCATTCGGCCAGGAGAGCAAGGACGAGATTATTCAGAAGTTGATCTCGCGTGTGGAGGCCTTGGAGCGGGAGGTGGCGGCGCTGAAGCAGCCTACGGCCCCGGTTGTGGTCCCGCCAGCGCCCGCGCAGAGTACCGAACAACTGGCGGCGGCGCCTGTGGAGCTCCCGCCGGCCGAGCAACCCGAGCCCAGCCGATTCACCTTCCGTGGCTTCGGGGATGTCGGATTCCTCCGAAACGTCGATGGCCTCTCCACCAAGCGGTTCGCGCTGGGCGAGGTCGATCTATTTGCGACGGTGCGAATATCGCCCAAGGTCACTGCGCTGCTGGAAACCGTCCTCGAGACCGACAATCAAGTATTCACCAGCCAGGTTCCAATCAATGTAGAACGAGCGCTGCTACAGTACCGCGCGAACGACTATTTCAACCTGGACCTCGGTTCCTACCGCACGGCGCTTGGCTACTACAGCATGGCGTATCTGCGCGGGTCTTGGTTCCAGACTGCAGTGTCTCGCCCCCGGATGTTCGCCTTTGAGGATGACGGAGGTATTCTGCCGCTGCACAACGTCGGGGTGAGCGCGAACGGCCGGATTCCATCGGGTGCACTGGGACTCCACTACGTGGCGGAGGTGGGAAGCTCCCGCAACTACGCGCAACCGGCGCGCATCGGGACGGATCTGGCGCAGAACCGCGCGTTGAATGTCGCGGTGTTCGCACAGCCTCGGAGCGTCCGTGGGTTGCAGTTCGGATTCTCGTCCTACCACGATCAGTTTTCTCCCGCGCCCGGATATCGATTCGAAAGGTCGATTTGGACGGTACACGCCGTTTACCAGGCGCACCGGTTGGAATTCCTGAACGAAGCGGTATTGGAAAACGCTACCCATCCCACGCTTGGCCATATTGGCATTCCGGGATTCTATAGCCAGGCAGCGTACCGCGTGGGTTCAAATTGGAACCCCTACCTTCGCTTCGACTACGCCAACGTGTACGGCAAGTACCTACTGATCGACTCCCTCAAACAGTATCTTCCCTGGCGCACGATATTCACCGGCGGTATACGGTACGACCTTTCCGAGTCGGTGGCATTCAAGGTTGAAGTAGGCCGGGAGACGAACCGTTTCCAGCCCCCATGGATAAAGGCGGCCGCTCAGGTCGCGTTTACGTTTTGAGCCAATGCGCAGCGTCTGGTTCATCATCGGCACCCTGGCAGCGGCGTTCGCGATCGGCGCGCCGGCTAACTCGCCACGCACGTTTTCTGTGGTAGTGCATCAGTCGAACAGTACGAGCAATCTGCGATTTTCGGATTTGCAGGCGTTCTTTTCAGGTCATGGCAAGAGGTGGCCGAACGGAAGCAATGTCGTACTAGTGGAACGGAGTCCGGATAGCCCGGCGTTCCGGTTCCTTTTGGACCGGGTCTTGAGCATGAGCCCGGGGGAGTATAAGCGCCGCTTGGCCAATATCGAATTCATGGGTGACGCCCCGGTAAACCTAAAAATCCTGAACAGCGAGGAGGCCGCCTGCAAATATGTTTTCAATGTCCCGGGGTCGATTGCGCTGATTGAAACCGAATCCCTCCAAACATCCGTATGCAGCGGAGTGCACGTAGTAAGGATCGATGGCAAGTTGCCCGCGGAAGAAGGGTACCGGCTGCGATGAGCCATCTTGTGAAGCGCAGCTTGGTGACGGTGCTGGCGCTAGCCGGCGTCGCAGCGTCGATTCTTACGGCCAGGGCGCTGAAGCAGGCCATCACCGGAAGCGAAGATCTCTATCGCGTGGACACCACCGGTCTACAGGCGGAAAGCGCCCTCGAGTATGAAACGCAGGAGAGCCGGCGTGCCTTTCTCTACGCCCTGGCGATTACCGACCCCAACGACCAGTTGCCGTACATCGACCAGGCGCGCGTAGCCAGCGAACGGGTGCACGATGAGGTGCGTCGTCTGGATGCGATCGGTGCGCCCGAGATCGCCAGTTGCCTCAGGGATTTTGAGCGCTCCTGGCAGGCTTACGGCCAAGCGCGCGATGAAATCGTGGCGCACATTCTGGAGGGGGACACCCGAGGAGCGGTGCGAGTAGAGCGGCTGCGGGGGGAACCGGGATTCCTTGCGGCGCTGCATTACCTGCATCAACTGCGTTCGACTTTGGCGCGCCACGCGAGTGAGCAATCGCAGCAGGTGGATGGCACTCTCCGCCGGTGCGCGGCGGGTTTAGCGATTTTTGCGATTTGCACCTTGTCGATCGCTGGCTTGCTCGGCAAATTCAACCGCGACCGGCACGCGGCGCTGGAATGGTTGCGCGCGAGCAACGAAGCCCTGGCCGATCAGACGGAACTGGAAGAGCGCCGGGCAGCCATCCTCGAAATGGTAAGCATGCATGAACACCTCTCCCGCACCTTGGGTACGATCGTCGAGTTGGCACCCAAGTGCAGCCCAGGCGCCGGGGCGGTGGTCTGGGCAGCGGCCGGATCGGATCTGCAATTCCAGACGGCGGCAAACCTTCCGGACGGATTGACCGATCAACTTCGTCAACAGTCGTTGCCCCGCGCCGAAGGGCGTTCCGTGCTGCTGGAAGAGTTCGAAGCGGGCCACCGTGAGTTGGCCAGGAAATTCGGCCTGGAGGCCATCGACTCCAGGGCATTGCGCGATGCTTCCGCCCGCGTGGTTGGCATGCTCCAGCTATTTGTCCGGCAAGGAGGCGGAGCGGTGCGGCAGGCGGTGGTGAATCAGATGACGCAACTGGCCACCGTGGCCATCGAGAACACGCTGCTCTACCAGCGGCTCGCCTTTCAGGCCCAGCACGATACGCTGACTCTGTTGCCCAACCGGACCTTATTCCAAGACCGGGTGCAGCAAGCGATTCTTCTATCCCGGAGGCGCCAAAAGAAAACGGCGGTGTTGTGGATCGATCTGGACCGCTACAAGCAAGTGAATGACATGCTGGGTCACCGCGTAGGGGATGAAGTGCTGTGCGAGGTCGCACGCCGGCTGCAGGGTTGCCTGCGGGAAAGCGATGCCAAGGCCCGCGTGGGTGGTGACGAGTTTACAGTCCTATTACACGATCTGGACAGCTCCGCGGACGCGGAGGCGGTCGCTTCCAAGGTTTTAAGCGCTCTGGCGCGGCCGATGCTGCTCGGCGAGCACGACTTGGCCATTACCTCCAGTGTAGGCATCAGCCTGTTCCCCGAACACGGTGAGGATCCCAGCATACTGTTGCGCAACGCGGATCTGGCCATGTACAGCGCGAAGAGATCGGGTGGCAACGCGTATCAAATGTTCCAGCCGGGCCTGAGCGATACGCTCGAGCACCGGATGCAGATCGAGCGCGAGCTGAGGAACGCCCTGGAGCGCAACGAATTCTCACTGGAATACCAACCGCTGATGAGCCGGGAGGGAAAACTGCAGGTACTGGAGGCGCTGATTCGTTGGACCAACCCGGCACTGGGGCGCGTTTCGCCGGCGGATTTTATTCCGATTTCAGAGGACATGGGACTCATCCTGGCGATCGGGGAATGGGTGGTGCGGGCAGCCCTCCATGACGCCGCTTACTGGCTGAGAGCGGGCTACGAGGTTCCGGAAATCGCCGTCAACGTGTCCTCGGTTCAATTGGTCGACAAGGGACTCGCGGCGATGGTGGAAACAGCGTTGCGGAACTACCAGTTTCCTGGAAGAAAGCTGATGTTGGAGGTCACCGAGACGGCCCTGATGAACAATCTGGATCAGGCCATGGTGCAAATCGAGGCGCTGCGGCATATCGGAGTGCGCTTTGCCATTGACGATTTCGGCACTGGTTATTCGTCGCTCAGCCAGCTACGTACCTTGCCGGTGGATTGTCTGAAGATCGATCGTTCGTTTATCAAGGATCTAGAGCCCGGAAACGGCGGCTGCTCGACACTGGTGCAAGGGATCATCGCACTGGCGCACAGTTTGCAGCTCGAAGTGGTGGCGGAGGGAATAGAAACGGAGGAGCAACTGAATCTGTTGCGCGCCATGGACTGCGATTTGAATCAGGGCTTCTTCCTGGCGCGGCCGATGCCGGCGCATGCGGTGGAGAGGATGCTCCTCCGCAGAGAACCGGCGGAGGAATCAGCCCACGCGATAGAAGAGCGGGAGCTCTTGGCCAATCCAGCCTAGAAAACCGGAAGTCTACAGCGTTCTTGGTATCGGCCCGCTTCGGCGTCGGCTCGCTTTCGCCACTAACATGGAACTATGGGGCCGTTTGCGTACCGATCCTGGGTGGAGATCTCCCTCAAACAGATAGCCGACAACTTTCGGGCGGTGCGGGACGTCGTGGGCCCGTCCGTGGAGGTGATGCCGGTGGTGAAGGCTGACGCCTATCGCCATGGAGCTATCGAAGTATCGCGGGCGCTGATCGGCGCGGGGGCCGGGTGGCTCGCGGTAAGTAACGTGGAAGAAGGCGTCATCCTGCGCGAGCACGGCATCGCGGCGCGAATCCTGGTGATGGCCGATTTCCTGCCCGCGGAACGCGCCAGCCTGCTGCAATACGATCTCACGCCGGTGATTCATTCCCTCCCCGACATCCAGGAATGGAACCGCCTGGCGGCGGAACGCAAACAGGCAGCCGTTTACCATCTGAAGATCGATAGTGGAATGGGGCGCTTGGGGACGAGAGCTTCTGTCCCGGAGATCGTGGATGCCATCGCCGCGGCAAGCCACACACAGTTGGAGGGCCTGATGACCCATTTCGCGTCCGCGGCCAATTACGCGACTTCACAGACAGAAGAACAAATGCGGCGCTTCCAGACTGTTTGTGCGGGGCTGGCGGAAGCTGGGGTCAATGCCCGGTACTTACACCTTTCGAGTAGCACGCCGATCGCTTACGGGCGGCGCGAGGCCTGGCAGCGGATGGTCCGGCCGGGGCACGCCATCTACGGCTATGTCTCTCCGGTAGCCAAAGGTACGGCACCCCCCCGTTTGTTGGAGGTGCAGCCGGCCCTCACCTGGAAAACCGCCGTGCTGGCCGTGAAGGATCTGCCGGCCGGCGCCCTGGTGGGTTACGGAGGAATGTTTCGCGCCGAAGCGCCCATGCGCATCGCGGTGCTCGCCGCCGGATACGCCGACGGCATTCCGCACCGGCTGTCCAACCGGGGCCGGGTAATCGTGAAGGGTCATCTGGCGCCCATTGTCGGCGCGGTATCGATGGACGTGACTACTATCGATATTACGGCCTGTCCGTCTGTGGAGGTGGGCGACGCGGTTACATTGCTCGGCTCCGAGGGCGGAGTATCTATCGACGCGCAGCAGATTGCGCGGCTGGCGGGGACCATCTCCTATAGTGTGCTGTGCGGGATTCACGCGCGAGTGAAAAGAATCTATGTCAACTAGTTTCAATTTGCTCCAGGACGTGCGCTACGCGTTGCGGATGTTGACCAAGAATCCCGGGTTCACCATTGTGGCCGCGCTGACCTTGGCGCTGGGAATCGGCGCGAATACGGCGATCTTCACCGTCGCCAATACTCTGCTGCTTCGTCCGCTGCCCTATGCCGATCCGGACCGGTTGATGTTGGTCTCCATGAGCTCGGCGGATTCGCGCGGCCAATTGGGGCAGATGTCGTACGGGCGTTTCCTGGCGCTGAATGGGCAGAATCGCTCCTTCTCCGGCACTGCGGCATTCGCGAACGAGAGCTTCAATCTCAGCGGACAGGGCGATCCGGAACAGCTTCTCGGAGCGCGCGTTTCGTGGAATTTTTTCGATGTGCTGGGAGTGCGGCCGGCGCTGGGCCGATCGTTTGAAGCGAAAGAAGACCAGCCCGGAGGCGGACAAGTGGTGTTGATCAGTCACGCCTTGTGGCTGCGGTTGTTCGGCGGCCGGCACGATGCCGTCGGCCGAAGCCTTTCGTTGGACTCCAAGGATTACACCGTGATCGGCGTGCTTCCGGTGAACTTTGTGTTTCCGCTGGCGGGGACGAACGTAGATGTTTGGGCGTCACGCTTCACCGAGCTCAACATTCTCACGCCGCGGCAGCTCTACGGTGGCGCATCTTTTCTGACCGTCCTCGGACGGCTGGCGCCCGGGACCAGCCGCGAGCAGGCGCAAGCGGAAATCACTGTGCTCGATCGTCAATACCGGCACGACAATCCGGGTAGGCCGGATTCCGATCCGCGTCAATCGATGATCGTGCAGGACCTGAAGGGGCAAATCGTCGCTAACATCCGGACGGCGCTGTTGATTCTAATGGGTGCAGTTGGGTTCGTTTTGTTGATCGCCTGCGCCAACGTGGCCAGCCTTTTACTATCGCGCGCCCTGGGCCGCAAGAAAGAGATCGCGGTACGAGCGGCGCTCGGCGCCAGCCGCCGCGTGCTGATCTGGCAGTTGCTCACCGAAAGTCTGCTGCTGGCTCTGGCCGGCGGCGTTTTGGGCATTCTGCTCAGCCTGTGGGGCACCCACGTGCTGGCTTCTCTCACCACAAACACGCTGCCGCGGATGGCCGAGGTGGATATCGATCTCCGGGTGCTTGGCTTCACGGTAATCGTCTCTCTCGCGAGCGGCATCCTTTTCGGACTGGCGCCCGCTTTGCAGCTTTCCAAGCCCGACCTCAACACGATGCTGCGCGATGAAGGCCGCGGAAGCACGGGAACGCGCCGCCGGAACAATGCGCGCAACCTGCTGGTGGTTGCGCAGGTGGCGCTCTCCATGGTGCTGCTGGTCGGCTCCGGCCTTCTCATCCGCAGCTTCATCCGGCTGGCGACGGTGAGTCCGGGTTTCGACCCGAAGAACGCGTTCACCATGCGCATCGCGCTGCCCGCGTCGAAGTACACAACCAAAACGCAGATCGTCGGATTCTATCAACATGCTCTGGAATCGGTGCGTACTCTGCCGGGAGTGGAAGCGGCGGCCATTTCCTCGGCGATCCCGCTGAATCCCTCGCGCATGTCGCCGATGCTTCCGGAAGGCCAACCGGCTGTGCCCATCGGCCAGCGGCCGATCCTGTATGTCCAAACCATCAGCCCGGACTACAACAAGGTACTGCGCATTCCTTTGCTGCGGGGGCGTATGTTCAACGAGCACGACGACGCTGACGCTCCCCCGGTGGCGATCGTCAACCAGGCCACCGTGCGGCGTTACTGGCCGAATGAGGATCCGATCGGCAAGCATATTCTCATGGGCCAGATCGTCAAGCCGGTCGAAGTGGTGGGCGTCTTCGGCGATATCAAGAACGTCAGCCTGGCCGCGGAAGCGAATCCCGAGGTATTGGTGCCGTTTCCGCAACTGCCGTGGCTTTGGCTGAATCTGGACGTGAGAACGGCGGGCAACCCGCGCGATCTGATATCGGCGGTGCGGCAGCGGATCGCGCAGGTCGACAAGGACCAACCGCTGACCAACGTTCAAACCATGGAGGAGTTGCTCGAATCGGGGAGCTCGCAGCCGCGATTCACCATGTTTCTGCTGGGCATCTTCTCAGCCGTAGCGCTGATTCTGGCCATTGTCGGGATCTACGGCGTAATCGCGTATTCCGTGGCCCAGCGCACGCAGGAGTTGGGCATTCGCATGGCGTTGGGAGCGGCCAAGGGCGACATCCTGAAATTGGTACTTGGGCACGGCTTGGGACTGTCGCTCGCGGGAATTGCCATTGGCGTGGGTGGGTCGCTGGCGCTTACCCGCCTGATGTCGACGCTGCTGTATCAGACCAGCGCGACGGATCCGTTGGCGTTCACAATCAGTGCGGGGCTGTTTGCGGCGGTCGCACTGGCGGCAAGCTACGTACCGGCGCGCCGCGCAACGCGGATCGATCCAACCGGCGCGTTGCGGGGAGAATGAGGCGCAAGAAGCCGATTGCTTGTGTCGTTCCAGACGCACAATCACATCTCAAGGAAGTGCGCCGAGCCGTTGACAATCTTTTCGCCCTTCGGCGAAAGATGGCTAAGCGCAAGGACTTCAAACCGGTGCCAGCAAGAGAAATCCGCGCGGCCATCAACGCAGGCCGGCCGTAGGCTTCGGGATTCTGACTCCTGACTTCTGGATTCCTTCCGCAGCCTACACGTCCAGATTGCGGACGTCCAGCGCGTTCTCTTCGATGAACTTTCGGCGGCTTTCCACGTCCTCACCCATCAGCGTGGAGAAGATGCCTTCCGTTTCCGCCAGATCCTGCAAATCCACTTTGAGCAGTGTGCGGGTTTCGGCGTTCATGGTGGTGGACCAGAGTTGGTCGGCGTTCATCTCGCCCAGACCCTTGTAGCGCTGGATGGAAACCTCGCGCGTGCCTTCGCCTTTGACGTGCTCCAGCAACTCGCGCCAGCCGGGCTGTATCTCGGTTTTCGATTCGCGAATCACAGTGAAGGGCGGCTGATTGAACTTGGCCACCTGGCGGCCGATGGTGCGCAGGCGGCGGTACTCGGGCTGCACCACCAGGTCCACCCCGATGGAGCGCTGCCCCTTGGTGGGATCCAGATATTCCACTGTCCAAGCGTCGTGCTCTTCTTCGTGCTTCAGCTCGGCATCCACCTTCGCGGCCTTCAGCGCGTCCACCAGGGGCCGCAGATTGGCCTGCTCGTGGAATTCGGCCTTGGTATCCAGCTTCAACTCGATGTTCGCGAGAGCTTCCACCACACGGGCATCGCGCATGCGCCGTTCCAGACGGCGGAACATTTGTTGATACTCGTCCAGCGACATCAGAAAGTTGCGAAGCTCGGTGCCTTCCAATCGCGTGCCGCCCTTGATCTCCACCACCAGGTTTTCGGTGGCGCGGCGCAGGATCTCACGGGTGAACTCTTTGTCGTCCTTGATGTACTTCTCTGTCTTGCCTTTCTTAATGCGATAGAGCGGCGGCTGGGCGATGAAGACGTTGCCGCGCTTGATCAACTCCTGCATGTGCCGGAAGAAGAAGGTGAGCAGCAGCGTGCGGATGTGGGAGCCGTCGACGTCGGCGTCGGTCATGATGATGACCTTGTGATAGCGCAGCTTGGTGACGTCGAAATCGGTGAGGCCGATGCCGGTGCCAATGGCGGTGATCATGGAGCGGATTTCTTCGTGCCCCAGCATCTTGTCGTAGCGGGCCTTCTCCACGTTGAGAATCTTGCCCTTGAGCGGCAGAATAGCCTGATAGCGCCGGTCGCGGCCTGATTTAGCGGTGCCGCCGGCCGATTCGCCCTCTACCAGGAACAACTCGCAGCGCTCCGGGTCCTTCTCCTGGCAATCGGACAGCTTGCCTGGCAAACCGCCGGAATCGAGCGCTCCCTTGCGGCGCGTCAGGTCGCGGGCTTTGCGAGCCGCCTCGCGCGCGCGTGCCGCTTCAATCGCTTTGCCGACGATCTTGCGCATCACCGTCTGATTCTAATCGAAATACTCGCCCAGCTTGTCGTTGACAAACTGCACGACGAAGCCCTGGATGTCGCTGTTCAGTTTGCCCTTGGTCTGTCCTTCGAACTGCGGCTGCGGCAGCTTCACGCTCACCACCGCGGTCAGTCCTTCGCGCACGTCGTCGCCGGTTAGATTCTCCTTTACGTCTTTGAACAAGCCACCCTGCTGTCCGGAGTAGTTGATGGTGCGGGTGAGCGCGCTGCGGAATCCGCTAAGGTGCGAGCCGCCATCCACGGTGTTGATGTTGTTGGCGAAGCTGAAGATGTTTTCCGAATACCCGTCGTTGTATTGCAGCGCCACTTCCATGCTGAGCACGCCGCCGTTGGGCAGTTCGCGATCGCCCTCAAAGTAAATCGGCTTATCGTGTAGCACGGCCTTTCCACGGTTCAAATGCTTGATGAACTCGGCGATGCCGCCGCTGTAATGGAATTCGTGATGCTTGGCGGGGTCCTCGCGTTCATCGGTCAGCGTGATGGTGAGGCCCTTGTTCAAGAACGCCAACTCGCGGAGACGCTGCGCCAAGGTGTCGTAGTTGAAGGTGACGACATCCATGATGGTGGCGTCGGGCTTGAACGTGATCTTAGTGCCGGTCTTCTTGCCGGCTTTGCCGGCTTTGGCCAGCGGCGCCTTGGGCTGCCCTTTTTGATATTCCTGCTCCCAGGTATAGCCGTCGCGCCAGATCTCGAGCTGCAGCAACTCGGAGAGCGCATTTACGCAGCTCACGCCGACACCGTGCAAGCCGCCGGAGACTTTGTAGCTGTTCGAGTCGAACTTGCCGCCGGCATGCAGTTTGGTCAATACCACTTCGGCCGCGGAGATGCCCTCTTCCTCGTGCAGATCCACCGGTATGCCGCGGCCGTTGTCGATCACAGTCACGGAATTATCGATGTGGATCGTGACGCTGATGGTGTCGCAGTATCCGGCAAGCGCTTCGTCCACCGAGTTATCGACCACTTCATAGACCAGGTGATGCAGACCTGTCTCGGTAGTGGAGCCAATGTACATAGCCGGGCGCAGCCGCACCGCTTCCAGGCCTTCCAACACCTTGATGCTACTGGAATCGTAAACTCCCGGGGTCACTTCTTTTGTTGCCATGTAATGCTCTTGTTCCTTATTACTTCTGAATTCTGGCTCCTGGATTCTGGATTCTCCGGTCAGATCCTCATCGGCATCACCACATACCGATACTTGTAGTTACCCGTGCTGTCGCCCGCTGGGCGTAATTCACCGGCGCTGTGCGCGTCTTTGAAGTGGAACGCGGTCTGCGCTTCCGTTGTCGCCCGCAGGAAATCCAACATGTAAGTGGCGTTGAAGCCAATCTCCACGGGGTCGCCATCATATTCTACCGGCAGACTCTCCTCGCTCTCGCCGGTCTCGGAAAGCGACGAATGAATATGCAGTTCGCCTTCTTGCACACGCAACCGGACTGCGCGAGAGCGCTCATCGGAGAACTGTGAAACGCGCTCGATGGATTTGCGCAGTTCTTCGCGGTCCAGCGTGACTGAATGAGGATGATCCTTGGGCAGCACTCTCTCAAAGTCGGGGAAGTTGCCAGTCAGCTTGCGGCTGAGCAACAGACGCTCGCCCATCTGGAAGAACAGGTGATTGTCATCGCCGGAGAACTGGATTGTTGCTTCCGCGGTTGCATCCTGGGCCAGTTTGAGAATCTCGCCCATCGCCTTGCGCGGCAGGAGCGCTCGAAACGGCGTCGTGACACCAGCTAACTCGACGGGGTTCTCTACCATTGCCAGCCGATGCCCATCGGTCGCGACCATAGCAATGCCATTGTTCTTAAGCAGCAGCAAAGATCCGTTCAAAGTGAAACGGGATTCCTCCATGGAGATTGCAAAGATCGTCTTCGCGATCATCGACGCCAGCAGCCCAACTGGAATTTGCGCCAGTACATCCGGCATCTGCGGCAGCTCTGGAAAACTCTCGCGGGACATCCCGGCAATGCGGGTACGAGACCGCCCGCACACTAAGCTGATCCATTGGTTGTCTTGGAGCTTTACATCCAGGTCGGTATCGGGAAGTAATCGTACATAGTCCAAAAGGCGCTTAGCCGGAATTGTACTCGCCCCCGGTTTTTTCACCTTTGCCGCACAGGAGCTACGGATACCAAGCTCCAGATCGGTGGCTGTCAGATTGATCCTGTCCCCGGCAGCTTCCACCAGCACGTTCGAAAGGATTGGAATGGTGGTTTTCTTCTCCACCACGCCTTGCGAAAGGTTCAACTCCCGTACCAGATCTGTCTTGCTGACTGTGAACTCCATGGTCTCCCCCTACGCACCTTCCTCACTGCTCTCGCTTACTGCTGTTACTAGCCTTAAGAATCAGTACATTTTAGAACCGTATTAGTAGGAGCTGTCGAAATGTTGATTTCTCTCTAAATTATACAAAATCCAGAAACTTCCCGCTACTGAAACCTGAGGGAAACGGGGTGCTCCGGGCATGAAAACTTCGCCTTCCGATGAGTCTTGCACCGTACTCACAGGCTCCTATGACTACTCATTGTGGAAAAGGGAAATAACCCTAATGGATTGAGTCCACTAGACTGTGGATGAGGCTGTTCAAATCCGGGTCGTGTTGCCGAAGCCGGTCTATCTTCTGAATCGAGTGGAGGACGGTTGTATGGTGCTTCCCACTGAAGGCGCGACCGATCTCCGGGAGCGATGCGGGCGTCAGTTCCTTCGCCAAATACATCGCGATCTGGCGAGGGTAGGCAATCTTGCGCTCGTTCGTTTTCTGTTTGAGTTGCGCAGGTTGCAAAGTGAAGCGCTCCGCAACGGATTTGATGATCGATTCAATGGTGATCCTTCGCTCCTGTCCATGCGTCAGATGCTTCAGTACCTGCTGCGCGAGTTGCAACGTGATGGGTGTTGCCGTCACCGACGAATACGCGATCAGTTTGATCAACGCGCCTTCCAGTTCCCGCACATTGGACTTTGTCTTGGTCGCGATGAAGATCCGAACTTCCTCCGGAAGGGTGATTCCTTCCTGTTCCGACTTCTTGTCAAGGATGGCCATTTTGGTTTCCAGGTCGGGCGGCTGAACATCCACCATTAAGCCCCACTCGAAGCGCGAGCGGAGGCGTTCCACCAGGCCAGGCGTGTTCTTCGGTGGTGTATCGCTGGAGATCACGATCTGCTTCTGATGCTCGAAGAGGTCGTTGAAGGTGTGGAAGAATTCCTCCTGGGTGCGTTCCTTGCCGGCGAGGATCTGAATGTCGTCGATCAGCAACGCGTCGGCTGAGCGGTAATGCCGGTGGAAGAGCTGCATCCGGTCGTTCTTGATGCAGGTGATCATCTCATTCATGAACCGCTCGCTGGAGGTGTAGATGATGCGCATACCGGCATACTGGTCCACCAGGGAGCGCCCGATGGCGTGCATCAGATGCGTCTTTCCCATCCCGACACCACCGTATATGAACAGTGGATTGTAGGTGCGAGATGGGGTTGTAGCCACAGCCTGCGCCGCGGCGTGAGCGAATTGGTTGCAGGAGCCCACAACAAACGAGTCGAAAGTGAACCTGGGGTTCAGGCTGATAGACGGGGCAAACACAATTTCTTGCTTTTCGTCGGCCGTGAGCCTTCTACCTGAGTCCGGAGAGGAATCCTGCACCTCGTACACTATCTGACGAATCGGGAGGTTCAGCTCGCGGATGGAGTTCCAGATCTCGGACATGTACTCTTGTAAGATCCAGTCCTTCGTCGCCGTGTCGGGAACGCCAACCCAGAGTTTGGCGCCTTCCGCTCTGAGGAAAACGGTTTTCGACAGCCAGTTTTGGAAGGCCTCGGGGCTGATCTTGCTCGCAATCAGCGTCTTGATTTGTTCCCAGTTGTTCATTGTTCTCTCATACCCACGCACGTTATGCACAAGTTTTCCACAAGGTGTGGAAAACCTATAGTCCAGACACTCGATTCTGAGGGAACCGATTCGGCGGAGAGACGGACAAATGTAAGACCTGTCCGCCACTCCGTCACGCGGAAAAGTCAGTTTAGCACGGTTTCCACAGGCTGAGTCTATTAACTTTTGTAACTATATCCTGCCTGTTTTCATTAGCTTACATAAAACAGTATCGGTTGCAAATGTTAGGACCACCGGTACTTCGGAAGTATTACTATTCTGTAACCCTGCGGGACGGCGAGGCTTGTTGGCTTCGATTTGACAGCTTCGCGGCAGACGCGCGACAATTGAGTTCTCAGCGGGTGCGGGAGTAACTCAGCTGGTAGAGTGCGACCTTGCCAAGGTCGATGTCGCGGGTTCGAATCCCGTCTCCCGCTCCATTCCTGGAACTAATCCGGACCCCCAAGCGTAATTTCACAAGGAGGCCTCCGATGGTTGGTTTTCTGTTGTGGTGCATCCTGTTTGTCATGTGCTGGCCGCTGGCTCTGGCGGCGCTGTTCCTCTACCCCATTGTGTGGCTCCTGCTGCTGCCCTTCCGCCTGGTAGGGATCGCGGTGCACGGTGTACTCGAGCTGGTGTGGGCGATCATCACGCTGCCGGCCCGGGTGCTGCGGCACGTATAGCACGAGCAAAGAAGATACTATGAAGCGCCCGGCGCGCCGCTTACGGTTAGTCCTGGCGATGGCTGCTGCCGTTACTGGAGTCAACGCGACGTTAGTAGTCAGAGCTGCTTCGCCATCATTCACCCCTGCGTACTTCCGGCCGTCGTTCAGTCGCGACCAGGCAACTTTGCTCACCTTGTTTCCGATGGTAGGGCCGGAGGCTACGGTTCCACTGCCAACTGGACTACCCCTTAGCTTTCGCCTTTTGGCCTTCAGCCGGGACGGCAAAGCGATTTATGGCCAAAAACAAGACCCTCTTGGTCCATCATCCGCCATCATCAAGATCGAATTTAAGCCCACACGACAGAGTGAGGTCCCCGGATCGGCAGGACTAGGCGCTGTCTGGTTCTTAACTGAATCACAACAGTCAGGTAAGATCTACGTCTCCGCATGGTCGAAAAACAAGGCGAAGGGAGAGTGCGGGGCCTTCGAGATCGATTCTGATTCCGGAACGTTCCGGACACTACGGGTTGGGATCTACGGAGACTGCGGAGCGGTAACGGGACCCGTGTCTCCCGATGGTAAACGTGTGTTGGGCCGTCAAAGTGGTCGCCTAGGCATTCTTGACCTCGAGAAAGGTGATTTTCACGAGCTTGGGGCTCGTATGACGGAAGCCAGTTGGTCACCGGATGGGCAATTGATCGCCGCGTGCGACGGCGGAAGACTG
>DASQGY010000333.1:0-9421 GCA_035632375.1 Bryobacteraceae bacterium
CCCTTCCCCCGGCAAAATCGCGCAGCTTCGCGAGCCCGCCGGGCCGGGTATACGCGTGGATTCCGGAGTCTATCCGGGTTGGACGGTGCCGCTCGAATACGACCCGCTGCTGGCCAAGCTGATCGCCTGGGCGCCCGATCGTCAGATGGCCATCCAGCGACTCGTGCGGGCGCTCGGCGAGTACTCCATCGTGGGCGTCGAAACCAACCTGGCTTTCTTCCGGGAGATTTTGGATGACGCGGAGTTCCGCGCCGGACAGTTGGACACCGGATTCATCGCGGCGCTGTTCGCGAAGAGAAAGCCCAAACCGGTGCCCGCCGCCGATGTTGAAATGGCTGCGGCTCTGGCCGCGGTGGCACAGGCGAAAAATGGCAAGCGGGAAACCAGCAACGGGCAGCCGCAAGAGAGCAGCCGCTGGGTCAGCGAAGGTCGAGGAACGCTGCTGCGATGAAGTGGCAGATCCTGGTGAACGATCACACGGTGGAGATCGATCCGGAGTTGGCTGAGGCCGCGATGTTGGTGGAACCCGGTGTTTATTCCGTGCTGCTGGAGGGCCAGAGCTTCGAGGTTCGCATGCTTCCCGGCCAGCAACTGGAAATCGGCGGGCAGCGTCTCACGGTTGAGGCGCGCGATCCGAGAAATTCGAGCCGCAGGTCCGGGGCGGTGCATGCGGGCGGACGCCAGAATATCGCTGCGCCGATGCCGGGCAAGGTGATCCGGGTGTTGGTGCAGGAGGGCGACACTGTGGAAGCCGGGCACGGCCTGGTGGTGGTGGAAGCGATGAAGATGCAAAACGAGATGAGAGCATCGCGGCCGGGCAAAGTGGTGGGGGTGCGGGTTCGCGACGGCGATACCGTGGGGTCCGGCGATACCCTGGTGGTGCTGGAGTAGATTCTGCGAAAATGGTTGTTGCCATTCAATTCGACAGCTTACGGACGGCAGGTTGCCGGAATTCTGGCGTTGGATCGGGACGGTGACCGCCTGATTCCGCTGGTGGCCGGAGTTTGTTCGTCCGAGGAGGCGCGCTCGCGCCTAGCGAATCAGAAGGCAGCCGAGTTGTTTCCGCACGCACAGTTTCCAGAGGCGGCGCTGGGTGGGCTGTGGCTGTATTTTTCCTGCTGCGACGAGAGCCACGAGATCGTGCAGAATCTTCATTCGGTTGAAGGCAGCTTTTGGCACGCCATTCTGCACCGGCAGGAACCGGATTCGGGAAACGCGGCGTATTGGTTCCGGCGCACTGGAAACCATCCGGTATTCCGCGACCTGTGCCAAGCCGCAGATGAAATTGTGGCGCGGCATCCGGTGGCTGAGTTTCGAACTGGCGGTAAATGGGATCCGTTTTCCTTCATCCTGTTTTGCGAGCGGGCTCGCCAGCAACCTGGATCGCCCCATGAGCAGGCTGCGCTGGAGATCCAGCGAGCGGAGTGGCAGCTTCTTTTCGATTACTGCGCGAGGCCTCGCTTGTGAGTAGGGCGCGAAGCTGGGTAGCGATTGTGCTGGTGGGAGCTGCGGCGATCCTGGTGTGGATCATCACCAAGAGAACCGCGCCGCCGGAAGTGGATTTCGCCAAGGTGGCGCGTGAGACTATTGTCAGCACGCTGGGCACTAACGGCAAAGTGGAACCGATCGAGTGGCTGCCGGCGCGGGCTGAACGGGCGGGTGTTATCACGCGCGTCTTCATCACGCGTGGGCAGCAGGTACGGAAGGACGCTCCGCTGGTGGAGCTGGATACGCGGATCGCCAGCGCGGAAGTGGCCAAGGCGCAGGCGGCCATCCAGGAGGCGAAGACGCAGGAGGGCGTGCTGGATCAGGGTGGACGCGTGCAGGAACGCCAGCAGGTGGAAGCGGACCTGGCACGTGCGAGGCTGGATCTGTCGGCTGCCGAGAAGCAAGTTCCGGCACTCGAACGCCTGGTGGCCCAAAAGGCGGCGACGCGGCTGGAGTTGGACAACGCCCGGCAGCTTGTCGATCAGTTGCAGTTGAGGATCAAGGCGCTGGAGGCGCACAAGGCCGCGTTGGTGACCGGGCCCGACAAGGAAATCGCCAAGGCCAAGGTGCAGGAGGCGGAGTCATCTGCTGCCGTTGCCCGCGCGAACCTCGATCTCAGTGTGGTGCGCGCTCCGATGGATGGCGTGGTCTACGATTTCGATCTGCGGCGGGGTTCTTTTGTGGATACCGGGGATCTCATCGCCAAGGTCGGTAGGATCGATCGCGTGCGCGTCATCGTTTACGTGGATGAACCGGATCTGGGCAAGGTCCGGAAAGGCGAATTGGTTTCCATCGCTTGGGATGCGAAGCCAGGCCATCAGTGGAAGAGCGAGGTGGACAAGCTGCCGACCCAGGTGGTGCCGTTGGGCACGCGGCAGGTGGGCGAGGTTAGTTGCGTGATCGAGAACCCGGACCGGGATCTGTTGCCAAGCGCCAACATCGATGCCAATATCCAGGCGACCGTGGTGCCCAATTCGCTCACGCTTCCCAAGGAGGCATTCCGGCGGCAAGGATCGGACACCGGCGTTCTGCTGTTGCAGGGCGATCGGGTGGTGTGGCGCAAAGTGAGTCTGGGCGTGTCGAGTTATACCCGGACGGCGGTGCTCTCCGGCCTTGCCGAGGGCGATGCGGTGGCGCTGCCCAGCGACAAACCGATAAAGAGCGGATCCAGAGTTGAGGCAGTCTTCCCGTAGGTCTTAGTTCACGCGGTCCAACGGATAGCCGCGCTGGCGCCAGCCTTCGATCCCGCCCAGCAATGGCCGCACTTGCACCACGCCTCTGCGCAGCAACTGGAGCGCCGCACGGGCGCTCGAAGCTTCGTTCGGTCAGGAACAATAGAGGACGACGTCGCGATCGCGCGGAATCTCCTCGTGGCGCGTTTCGAGTTCCTGCATGGTGATCCAGATCGCGCCCGGCAATTTGACGTTGTCGTGCTCCACGTCCAGCGAGTGCCTTAGATCCACCACGGCGACGTCCGCACCGGAGGTGATCATTTCCATCAGCTCTTCCGGTGTGATACGCGCGACGCGCAGGTCGCGAATGAAACGGCGGCGCTGATAATATTTCCATGCAATGTACGCGGCCAACCCGCCGGCCAGGATCACTACCAGCCAGGAGCCCATGCGACCGGCTTGTTCCGCTGCTCGTTCCAGTTGATTGCGAAACACGTAGCCCGCGGCGAGGTAAGCGGCGCTCCACAGCATGGCGCCGGCAGCGTCAGCGGCAACGAATTTGTACAGGGGCATTCGAGTGAGTCCTGACAAGGGTGCGGTGGTGGCGCCGAGTCCGGGGACGAATTTCGCGATCAGCAGAGCGCGCGGCCCGAGCTTGCCGAACAGCGTCTTGGTATTGCTCACGCAGGAATCCGGCTCGAGCGAAACGCGGCAGAGCAGGTTCAGAATGGAGTGCCCGCGAGTACGTCCCAGGCGGTACCAGATCAGGTCGCTAGCAAGCGCGGCTGTTACGGCCAGAAGCAGCGAAATCGAGAAGGAAAAGTTGCCTAGCCCTGCGAGCGCCCCGACGGCGAGGAGAACCGGAAACGCGGGAATAGGCAGGCCAACTTGCTCGGCAAATACGTTGACCACCAGGACCCAATATCCGTGCCGCAGCAGAAATGGGATGACGCCGTGCATCCGTCCTCATTGTAACCGTGGTTCCGCGCTATATCGGCGCGCGACTCAAGCTGGTGATGAACTTGAGGCCGGGTATGTTGCGCTGGCTCAGCCGGTCGTCGTTGGTGATGAAGAGGTCGGCCTCAGCCGACGCGGCACAGGCCAGTTGAATGGCGTCGGCCGGCTGAATGCTTCGATCCTGGCGTATGCGCGAGTAGACATCGGCGGCAGCCAAGTCGAATGCGGTCACGGTTACGGATGGCGAAGCAAAGATCGCTCGATATCGATCCGCCAGCGCAAGGTTGCCCATGGCGACTGGCTTCACCAAGATCTCGCCAACGGTCATGGCGCTGGTATACAAGCGATCGTCGCGCTGCAACATTCTTCGACGCAAGTTCTCCACAGCCGGCCCGAATTCCAGGCTGTTCTCCAGCAGGTAGATGAATAGGTTGGTGTCCCAGAAAACCTTAGCCATGCGCTTCTAGTTATCGCTTCTCATCGCGATCGTCGCCGTACCAGTTGGCGCGCAGACTCCGAACGTACTCGTCGGGGTCCGTGCCGGCCCAGATCTCCTTGCCCATGCCGCGCATGCTCAGGATGGGATCGTCTTCCTCTTTCATAATGACCCTCGCACAATACTCTCGTTCGTACCAGTCCAGAAGATATTGGTATTTGTCGGGGAGTTCCTCTCTCACCGGCATCATCTTTCCTTTTCTCCTCGGATGCGCCTGGTCGCCGGGACGGTAGAGGCGATAGGTGTCGTCCGGCAGCTTGTAGAACATCCGGTAGCGCGCCGAATTCGGCTCCACATTGGCGACGTTGTGCAGATAGATGTGCGCCTGCAGCCCCGGACGCAGCTCAGGGTTGGCCCGTTCAGCTTTCACCCGGTCCAGAATCTCGCGGGCCGTGAATGCGGGCGAGTCCGGATGCTCCCGGTGCAGCAAAGCGAGACCGCACCAGACTTCGTCCGCAACCTTGATGAACTTCTTCAGCGCTGTCTTCGCCCCGGTATTCATATCTCTACTCCCAATTCACATTGTACATGTTAATCACATTTCTGTCAAGAAATCATGGTAATTGTGTTCCATGAAGTTGCGCCCCTGCTCCATCCAGGCGCTATAATGCCCATTGAATGAATAACTTCAAGCTGCTGCTTCTCATCACTATTGCCCAGTTTGCCTACACCCAGCCCTACGACCTCGTCATCCGCAACGGGCACATCATCGATGGCACTGGCTCGCCCTGGTATTCCGGCGACATCGCCATTCAAGGCGGCAGGATCGCGGTGATCGGGCAAATCGCGCCGATAGCAGCCAAGCGGAGTATCGACGCTCACGGTCTGGTGGTCGCTCCAGGGTTCATCGACATGCTTGGCCAGTCGGAGCTGACCATTCTGGTGAACCCGCACCTGCCTTCCAAGATTTTCCAGGGCATCACTACCGAGATCACGGGCGAGGGCGGCTCCATTGCCCCGCTGAACGATGCCATCGTGCGGGCTGACCTGGCCGGTTACGAACACTACCGGATCACGCCGGATTGGACCACCTTCCGCCAATACTTCGCGCGCCTGGAAAAGCAAGGCGTGGGCATCAATCTGGCCAGCTACGTGGGCGCGACCGAAGTCCGGCGGATGGTGCTGGGCGATGAGAATCGAGCGCCGAATCCAAGCGAGTTGGAGCGGATGAAGCAACTGGTTCGCGAGGCGATGCACGATGGCGCAGTGGGTGTGTCCACGTCGCTGCAGTACGCACCCGCGCCCTACGCCAGCACCGAAGAGCTGATCGCGCTGGCGTCCGAAGCCGCGAAATTCGGCGGCATTTACGCGACGCACATGCGCAGCGAAGGTGATGCCATCATCCCGGCGATCGACGAAGTGATCCGGATTGCGCGGGAAGCGAAGATTCCGGCCGAGATCTGGCACCTGAAGGCCGCCGGCAAGAGCAATTGGGGGCGCATGCCGGAGATCGTCGCGCACATCCAAAAGGCGCGCGACTCTGGCGTCGACCTCAGCGCCGACACTTACGCCTACCCGGCGTGGTTCAACACCTTTTCCGCTTTCATCCCGCCTTGGGCGCACGACGGCGGCGATGCCAAACTGATCGAGCGCTTGAAAGATCCCGCGATGCGCGGGCGCATCCGCAAGGAGATGGAAACGCCGAGCACGCAGTGGGACAACGAGTGGCAGGAGATCGATGGACCTGCCGCGATCCTGGTGAGCGTGGTGCAAAATCCAAAGCTGATTCCGCTGCAAGGGAAGACGATTGCGGACATCGCGAAGCTGTGGAACAAGGACGCGATCGATACCATCTTCGACCTGTTGATTGAGGATCGTGCGTTCACCAGCGTGGCGGTCTTCGGGATGTCGGAACCGGATGTCGCGCTGGCGATCGAGCAGCCCTGGGTCTCGGTATGCAACGATTCACAAGGCACGGCGCCCGATGGCTTGCTGGGCCGTGAACATCCGCACCCGCGAGCTTACGGTACCTTTCCGCGCATCCTGCGCAAATATGTCCGCGAAGAGGGAAAGCTCCGCTTAGAGGACGCGATTCGCAAGTTCAGCGCGCTGCCCGCGCAACGCGTGCGTCTGACGGATCGAGGTGTGCTGAAGAAGGGCATGTGGGCCGATATCGTCATTTTCGATCCGGCGACGATTCACGACCGGGCGACGTTCCAGAACCCGAACCAGTTGTCTGAAGGGATGCAGTATGTGCTGGTGAATGGCGTGCCTGTAATCGATGGCGGCAAGCAGACGGATGCGCTGCCAGGCAAGGTGCTGCGCGGATCGGGATTTGTAGAGTAGAGGCAAGTCCGCGCTATACGGCCGCAGTCTCAACATCTCTGTAAGTGGCTGTGTCCGCAAAGGCGATCCAGCTTACTAATCGCAACGATCCAACGTTAATGGTCTGTTAACGCGAGCGGCATGAAACCCCCGGTTGACTGCCCGGATCTAATGGACGTGGCAAACCGATTGCAAGTGTATCTGCGTCCGCGTCTTTTTTCTTCCCTTCCAAAGCTCGTAGGTCCTGGAGGATCCGTGAAAACCCTTGAGAAATCGTTGCTTTTTGTAGCGACTCTGCTGTTCGCCGTGGTGTGTTGTTTCGACTCGGCGCAGGCACAAAGTACCACCTTGGCAGCCAATCCGTCGCAACTCACGTTCAACACGCAGAACGGAGTTACAACCCAACCGCAAACTGTGTTAGTAACTTCCGCACCTGGATCGGTGAATGTTACAGTAACCACGTTTTCAGCTAACAGTTGGTTGCAGGTGACTCCGAGTGGCGGTAACACACCGCTTTCACTATCGGTATCGATCGGACCTACAGCTCCAACTTCTGGAACGGACACCGGTTTCATCGGTGTCACGACTGCGGGGACATCCATATCCATCCCGGTGGTGCTGAATGTGAATTCACAGGGGGGCGTCAGCCCGATTGCGGTGAGTCCGAATTCACTCAGCTTCGCATTCCCGGCCAACAGCACGGTGCCGGTGTCGCAAGCGGTTTCGGTTTCCAGCAACAGTGCCAGTGTGACATCGTTCACGGCATCCGCGTTCACCAACGGTACCGGAAACTGGTTAACCGTAACGCCGCCGTCCGGCAGCCTGCCGAACACGCTGCAAGTGGCAGTAAGTCCAACCGCATTGCCTACGGGAAACGGCCCGTTCCAGGGCGCCGTTTCGATCAATGCTCCCGGAACTACGGGCGTGAGTTTGCAGGTGCTGGTGACGGTGGGTGGAACGCCATCCATCAAAGTGATGCCCGCTCAAGTCGCGTTCGCCTGGCAGCTCGGCACCGCCGCTCCGACGCCGCAGGCGATTTCCATCCAGAGCAGCACGGGCGCAAATGTGAGCTTCACAGCCACTGCGAAGACGGCCAACTGCGGCAACAACTGGCTGGTGATTTCGCAACAGTCGGGTGCGACACCGGCGACGATCAGCGTCCAGGTGAATACCTCGGGGCTTGTAGCTGGAAACTGTTCGGGTGAAGTGGATATATCTGCGCCCGGGGCGTTGAACCAGAATGTGATGGTACCGGTGACACTACTGGTTAGCACCAATCCGTTGCTGCTGGTTCCTTCTACCGGTCCGACGTTTAACTTTCAATTGGGCGGAAGCACGCCAGCGGCAGAAAACGTTCAGATAACCAGTTCCAGTACACCCCTGAACATTACTGCCGGCGTGACACCGGTTAGCAACGGACCAACTTTCCTGCAAGTGAGCCCGGTATCCGGCACCACGCCCGTGACTCTAGCCCTAAGCGTGATTTCATCGGTAGTCGCGACTTTGGGGCCCGGCACTTATAGCGACATCGTGACAGTTGCATCCACCGGCGCAGGCAACTCGCCGCAGAGCTTCCCGGCGACTCTGGTGGTGAGTGTCAATGCCGCACTCACAGCCTCTGTTTCGTCGCTCAACTTCTACGATCAGGTGGGACAGGCTGCTCCGCCGAGCCAGACCTTTACGGTCGCCAGCACGGGCGCACCTTTGAATTTCCAGGTTTCGACGTCTACAAGCACTTGTCCTGGATTCCTCTCCGCGTCGACGAATGGCGGGAGCAACGGAAGTACTTACGGGAACCAGAATCTTGTGGTGGTCTCAGTAAGCGCCGCCGGGCTGACGCCGCAAGTGTGCAGCGGCAGCGTGACGCTAACCGTTCCCGGTTCCACCTCGCCGCCGCTGGTAATTCCAGTTTCGATGAACGTCAGCGCCAGCAGTCTGCTGGTGTTGAGCCCCAACGCGATCAATGTCACAACACTGGTGGGTGCAACATCGACAACGCAGACAGTTTCGGTTACCAGCACGGACAATACCGGGCAGGCGTTCACCGCAACGGCCGCAACCAATCCGCCTGGATTGACCTGGCTTTCCGTGGCGCCGAATAGCGGTAATACACCAAACAATTTACTGGTCACGATTAACCCGGCAAATTTAGCTGTAGGCACGTACACCGGAACCATCAACGTTTCCGGCGGGAGCGGACCTCCCGAGGCCGTACCGGTGACGCTGGTGATCGTAGCTTCGAACGTCAGCGCGAATCCTACCAGCCTGGCGTTTGCCCAATCGTTGGGTGCGGCGCAACCGGCCAGCCAGTCCGTACAGATTTCCGGCATACCGGCCGGAACCACCATCGGCCAGGTGACCACCGAGTTCACCGCATCGAACATAAACTGGCTCAGCGCTTCGGTGGCCAACAGCTCTACTGTCAGCGTAACCGTGAATGGGTCGCAGCTTGGACAGGGCACCTATAGCGGCGTGGTGACGGTGATTGTGCCGGGCGCGGGCAACAGCCCGTTGAACATTCCGGTTACGTTCACCATCAGTGCGGCGGCAACACTCGGGGTTTCGCCGGGAAGCGTGACCTTCAGCTATCAATCGGGGTCCTTGAATTTCCCAGGGCCACAGTCTGTCCAAGTGACGAGTACCGGTGGAAGTGTGCCGTTCACAGCGGCCTACAATCCAGGAAGCCCCAGCGCCGCGAATCTGATTGGCATTACGCCGGCAAACGGGAACACTCCGGCGGCGATCAGTTTGTCGGTGAATCTGGCTGCCTTGGCGTTACTCGCACCGGGGACATACGCTGGCACAGTGGTGGTTTCCTCAGCCAGCATTCCGAATGGAAGCCAGACCATCAATGTCAGTGTGGTAGTGAATGGGGCCCCCCCGCCGGTGGTGATCTCGCTCGACAATGCGGCCAGTCTGACTCCAGGGCCCGTTTCTCCCGGTGAGATCGTGACCTTCTTCGGCACCGGGATGGGACCGGTTACCGGCGTTTCGTTCACCTTGGTGAACGGGAAACTGCCCACGACGTTGGCGGGGGTGACGG
>DASQGY010000334.1:0-30751 GCA_035632375.1 Bryobacteraceae bacterium
GTCTTATCCACCTTCCGCCGGCCGCATCACCCGCGCCACCGTTCTTACCACCGCTTCCCATTTGGACTGTTCGCGCGCCAGGTGGCGCTTGCCGGCTGGCGTGAGTTTGTAATATTTCGCGCGCCGGTTCGCCTCTGAGGCCTTCCACTCCGCGGAGAGCCATCCTTGCTTTTCCAGACGATGCAAGGCCGGGTATAAGGAGCCGTGCTCGATCTGCAAGGCATCTTCCGAACGAAGGCGAATGGCCTGGCCGATTCCGTGGCCGTGCTGGGGGCCCCATTGCAGAGTGCGCAGAATCAGCATATCCAGCGTGCCTTGCAGAAGTTCGACCTGATTCCGGTACGGTTCACGTCTTGCCATGTCTCTGGCAGACAGTCTACCACAGAGACGGGCGGACTGGTAGACCGTCTTCCAGAGGTGGTCTTCAGGAAGACACCGCCCGGAAGCTCGCGTTCGGCCGGAGTATAGGGGGCAATCGAACTCGGGTAGAATAAACCTTAGTGACTAAAACCATACTTTTGCTCATGGCCCTGTTTGCCATGGCGTGGCCGTCGATTGCCACCACCACGCGCCGTACCAGCAAGCGTTCCACGCATACCGTGCATCCCACGGCGTCTTCCTCCAAAAAAACGAAACATAAGGTCTCCAACGCCAAGACGTCGAAGACTTCGAAAAGCCGGCACACCCGGCGCTCCTATCAGCAGACGCCGACCCCCGAACGATACAGGGAAATCCAGCAGGCCCTGGTTAGTAAGGGATATTTCCACGGAGAACCCAACGGCGAGTGGAGTAGCGACTCGCAGGACGCACTCAAGCGCTTCCAGGCCGATCAGCACCTTACCGCGGACGGCAAGTTGAGCTCCATGTCGCTGATTGCCCTGGGACTGGGGCCCAAGCGGCTCAGCGCACAATCGCAATCTCACTCGCAGGCTCCCGCGGCCGAACCGCCGAAGCCGGAAAGTCATCAATGATCGTCGGTGTTCCGAAGGAAATCAAGGATCATGAAACGCGCGTCGGCTTAGTTCCCAGCGGCGTGGCGTCGCTGCGCGAAGCTGGTCATCGGGTATTGGTGGAAACCAATGCCGGCGCCGGCAGCTCGATCCCCGATAAAGATTACGCAGACGCGGGCGCCGAGGTTCTGGCCAGCGCCGCCGACGTTTGGCGGAAAGCCGACTTGGTAGTAAAGGTGAAGGAACCGCAAGTCGCCGAATATCCCTATTTCCGCCCCGGCTTGATTCTGTTCACCTACCTCCATCTCGCCCCGCTTCCGGAACTAACCGGCAAGCTGGTGGCGACCAAAGTGAACTCGGTGGCGTACGAAACCATCCGTGAATCCGATGGATCGCTACCGCTGCTGACGCCCATGAGCGAGGTGGCCGGACGCATGGCCGTGCAAGTAGGCGCGCAGTATCTGGAAGCGCCCAACGGCGGCCGCGGTGTGCTGCTGGGCGGCATCCCGGGCGTTGCGCCGGCGAACGTCATCATTCTGGGCGGCGGCGTGGTGGGCCACAACTCCGCGAAAATGGCCGTGGGTCTGGGCGCACACGTCACCATCATCGATCGCAACCTGGAACGCCTCCGCCAGCTCGACGACATCTACAGTAGCCAGATTGTGACGCTAGCGTCGAACAGCTTAACCATCCGTGAGGCGCTGCGGAATGCCGACCTGGTGATCGGCGCGGTGTTGATCCCCGGAGCCTCCGCGCCCAAGTTGATCCGGCGCGACATGCTGAAGGGGATGAAGAAAGGCGCGGTGATGGTGGACGTGGCCATCGATCAGGGCGGCTGTTTCGAAACTTCGCACGCGACTACGCATACCCAGCCGGTTTATGTGGTCGACGACGTAGTGCATTACTGCGTATCCAACATGCCCGCCGCAGTGCCGCACACCTCCACGTTCGGGTTGACCAACGCCACGTATCCTTACCTGGCGGAGCTGTGCTCCAAGGGACTGGAACGAGCTTGCGAGGAGAATCCGGCCATTCGCGAAGGTGTGAACACCTATGCCGGATACATCACCTATCCGGGCGTCGCGGAATCGCAGGGGTTAGGTTGGAAAGAGCTCACGGCTGTGATGTAGTAAAAATGTGTTAGTCGAAGTCAACTAATGAAGCAAGCGTTCACGCGGACCGCGCGCTGCGAGCACGGCGGCCTGCTTGATCCACTCGTCGTCGGACTTGCATAAAACCTCAATTAGTTCCCGGATACTCATCGTGCTAACGAGGTGCTGAAAGAGCTCGGCATACCTACTGTCGTGCGGTCCAGGAAGCAAGTTGCGCTGAGGTTCGACGATGTGCCTGCCTCCTAGGAACACAAGTGCGGAAAGTACGTCCGGCTTGTTCTTCGATTTCAGCAATTCGATCCACTCCACCGCTGTCTTAGCGTCTGGAACCAAGCCGATCTCATAATTGGGGTAGATGTAATCGTTCTGAACTATTTCTCCCTGATCGTCTTCCAGCCGAATGAGTCGAAGCTGATCGCCACTAAAAGCGAAGTATTCCTTGTCGATGTTGCGGCCATTGATGAAACGAGAGGTACGTATAACCATTAGGTCGCTCGCGAGCTCGGACGAGTACTCCATGTAAGCGTCGCGCGGTGTAATTCGCCACCCGGTCTGGAAGCACCAACTGCCAATCCTCTTCTCAGCGGCATCGAAAAGCTGAACGCATGCGGACGAGCCGCCAGGAATCGCCTTCTCCGATTCGACTAAAAGGAGAACGTAGCGTGTTTCGCCACCTCGCATAAGCTTCCAAACATGCCACGGGTCCGGTTCGAAGATGTAGCCCTTTGGAAGACTACCGGCAAGCTGATGTAGGCGCGAAAGCTCGTCTCGTGAGGGTCGCTGTTTGGAGAAATCTCTTCCATCCAATTGACTAAGCGTTATTGTCTGAGCATGAGCCTCGGTGGACTGAAATTGAAAGCCACCAGTCAGCACACAAAGGACCGTCGTGAGCGGGATTGCAGACAAGTCGGAAACCATATCACGTCACCAGGCCTTCTCCATCTTCTCGCTCTTCAACAAGTGCCCGTTCTCCTGTTCTTTTATCACCAGCGTGGTGCGGACCGCGTCCGCATTGACCCTCCATAGCTTAGTGATTTCGCGCTGCTCCTTCCGATTCAGCACGAACGCGGCGGGATGCAGCAAGCTTGCACTTCTGTCCCAACGTCCATCGGTGCGCGCTTGTCCAGTGATCTCGACATTGATCGGGACCGTAACACGGTCTTCGGTGTTCGTCACCTTCAGCGTCACGACGATAAGGCCGTCCGATTTCTTCTGCATGTCGAGCGACGTGGTCAGTTGGGGTGGATGCGCACATCCGGCAAGGAACAGGAACAGAACGGCGATAGGCAACACCTTCAAGCGCGCTTCCTCCTGACTATCCACAATAGCGGGATTGCGGCCAGTTGTGCTCCGATGGCGAACGCAACCGCGAGCCAGAGTGACTTGCCGTAAAGAATACCGATGATGCTCGATCCCGCAAACCACAGCGCTCCATACGCGGTATTGAAGATGCCGTACGCCGACCCTCGTCGCCGCGTGGGAACCAACTCGGCGATTCGCGCCCGGAGCGTGGATTGCTGCGCGCCCATGCCCGCGCCCCAAAGCGCCATGCCGGCGAGCGAAGCATAGAAAGATCCGAAGAACACCAGCGGACTGGAAGCGGCTGAGAGCACTGCGCCGACGATCACCGACCATGTGCCGATGCGGTCGAAGAGCCGCCCGAACAACAGCGCCATCAGGCCTTCGATGCCCATCGCCGCTGCATAGAATATCGGAATCTGGGCTGGAGTTGCCATCTTCGTTTGGTGGAAATGAAACGCGATCAGAGGAAAATCTACGAAGCCCGCGGCAAGCAATCCGGCGGCGATCATGTAGATCCAGAAGGCTGCCGGCAGGCCGGACGGGCTGGTCAGTACGTCGCGTTCCTTCGTTTCCTCGAACCGCTTCGGATCGGGATAAAGCTTGATGGAGATGAACAAGGTAATCAAAGCGAGTCCAGCAGGGATAGCCAGCGTGGCGTAAGCGCTCGGGTAGCGTTGTGTCTCCTTCAGCACCAGCGCAACCAACAACGGGCCGATGAACGCCCCGGTCTGATCCATGAATTCGTGCAAGCCAAAACCCCAGCCGCGGCCGACCATCATCGACGCTTGCGACAACATGACATCGCGCGAGGGAGTGCGAATCGCCTTGCCCGCGCGCTCGGCAATAATCAACGCGGCGGCAAAGCCCCAATGATTCGACAGAGCCATCAGCGGAACGGCCAGTAGATTGATGGCATAGCCGATGATGGTCAGCGTCCAGTAGGCGCGCGTCCGATCGGCTGCCGCGCCCGAGAAGAGACGAAGCGTGTATCCAACCAATTCGCCCGCGCCGGAGACAATGCCGATCGCCGCGGCGCTAGCGCCCAGCAGACCTAGAAACGGACCATTGATGCTGCGCGCGCCTTCGTAGGTGACGTCGGCCAGCAGGCTGATGGTCCCCAGTGCGACGATGAAGCGGATCGCCGCTTGCCGGTTAGAATTTGAGGTTGCGAGCGGCACACTTCTTCTCCAGCCGATCCAGACGCCGCTGCAGTGCTTCGGTGGGCTCGGCTTCGAGAGCATTGCGCGTCATTTCAAGCGCCATTGGATAATTGCGCTCGCGATGCTCGTAATATTTCGCCAGCTCCGCGAAGGCCGCGCCACGCCACGGATTGCGGCAAGCGGCGAGGTCGGTGAGTACCGGCAATGCGGCATGTTCGCGCCCCAGCTTTTTCTCCAGAGCGGCGATGTCCCATAGCGTGCGAAACATCAGGTCGTCCGGAAGCCCTCGATCGATAGCTTGGCGAAACAGCCCCAGTGCATTCTCGTGCTGCTCGGCCTGCCGCCACCAGCGCGCCAATCCCACCATCTCCGCGCCATGCGCGAACTGCGCCTGCTCCGGCGCTTGGAAAGCCAGAGGCACGATGGCAGTGAGACACGCGAGGGTGAGAATGTCTACCGCGTTGTGATGGAAGATGGGCAGCAGGCGCATCAGTTCCTGCGTGCGCAGATATTCGAAATACACGTAGGGGATCAGGTCACCCGGAAGATCGCCCTGGCGCTCCACGCCCAGAATCTGGTTTTCAAGATCCACCAAACGGCAACTGTCGAAGCGCAGTTTCCACAGACGTCGCGCGCCGAACAATAGATCCAGATGCGCCAGCGTGCCGAAGGGCGGCCGCTGGCGGACCATGCGGTATCGCGTCTCCAGCAGCGGTTGGTCGTAAGTGCGGCCGTTGTAGGTGATCAGCACGTCGAACTGCTTCAAATGTTCATCAAGGGCGCTCAATAGGCTCGCCTCTTCGCCGAACTCGCGCATGAAGAACTGGCGGATGCGAAATCCTTGCGCCGTGATGCGGCCCACGCCGATCAGGAACGCGTAGGTGCCCGATCCTCCCGCAAGCCCCGTGGTTTCAGTATCGAGGAAGCACCATTTCGCCGGCGCAACGCTCAAGATCTCGCCATTGGAAATCGGCTGCAGCAGATCGTGCGGCAGTTGCTCCAGGTCGGCGATTCCGATACTTCCGTGCCGGCGATGCCGTTCGTAAAGCCGCTCGGTTTCCCAGTGCCGTCCGTGCGCCGTCTCCACTTCCTGCCACG
This sequence comes from Bryobacteraceae bacterium, assembly GCA_035632375.1. Classification (GTDB taxonomy): domain Bacteria; phylum Acidobacteriota; class Terriglobia; order Bryobacterales; family Bryobacteraceae; genus Palsa-89. The sequence continues at coordinate 5,623 of DASQGY010000334.1, forward strand.
GCAGATCGTCGTCGAGCAGCTCGGGCTTGGGCGCTGGCGGCTGAGGGCGCGCGATTCGCGGCTTGGCGTACTTGCGGTCAATCCTGGCGATGCGCCGCCGGAGATCCGCCAACTGCTCCTGCATGTCGCTCATGCCTGTTGCGATTCCACCAATTGAGAGACCTGCTCCCATTCACCCAGTAGTCTGCTCAAATCGGCGCGCCGTTTCTCCAATACACCGGACACGCGCACCGTTTCGTCCGCGCTTACGAAATTGGCCAGCTCCGCTTCGTAGCCCGCGATGTCGGCTTCCGCGTCCTCGATCTGTTGTTCCAATTTCTGACAACGGTCGCGCATCTGTTTCAGCTTGATGGGATTCAGCCGCTTCGAGCCGTGCGTGTTTGTCACCGCCTCCGGTTGATGGTTGGGCGTTGGCGCGGAACCGGGCAGTGTTAAATCGATCTGCTTGCCTTCCTTGCGCCACATGTAGTCTTCATAGTTTCCAGGGAAAATGTGAACTTCGCCGCCGCCGACTTCAAAGACCCGCGTGGCCAGCTTGTCGATGAAGTAACGATCGTGCGACACAAACACCACCGTGCCGGTATACTTCTCCAGCGATTCCAGCAGAACATCCTTGGCCCGTAAATCCAGGTGATTGGTGGGCTCGTCCAGCAACAGGAAATTCGAGGGCTGCAGCAGCATCCGCGCCAGCGCGTAGCGATTGCGCTCGCCGCCGGACAGGACGCCGATGCGCTTAAAGACGTCGTCTTCCGAAAACAGAAAGCAACCCAGCAGATTTCGAAGCTCGGTGTTGCTCGACCGCGGCGCCTGGTTTTGCAGATCGTCCAGCATCTTTACGTTGGGATCGAGTTCCTTGTACTGATCCTGCGCAAAGTAATCCACCTGCACATTGTGTCCCAGTCGATACTCACCCGCGGTCAGCGGCTCCGTGCCTGCCAGCAGCTTGATCAGCGTCGATTTCCCCGCGCCGTTCACGCCCACCAAAGCGATGCGGTCGCCGCGCTCGATGATAAAACCAACTCCGCCAAAAACAAACTTCTCGCCGTAGCTCTTGGCCACGTTGTGGAATTCGGCCACAATGCGACCGCTTGGCTTGGGCTGTGGAAAGGAGAAGTGAATGGACTTCTCCTCGGCTGGCAGCTCGATGCGCTCAATCTTGTCCAGTTCCTTGATGCGGCTCTGCACCTGCTTGGCCTTGGTGGCCTGATAGCGAAAGCGATTGATAAAGGCTTCCAGTTGTTCGATGCGCTCGCGCTGATTGCGATAGGCCGCTTCGAGTTGATCGGTGCGCTCCTGCTTCTGCCCCAGGTACTTCTCGTAGTTGCCGTGGTAGAAGTGAACGCCGCGATTCCAGATCTCCACGATCTTGTTGACGGTGACATCCAGGAAATAGCGATCGTGCGAGATCAGCACGTAGGCGTAGGGATAATCGGTGAGATACTGCTCCAGCCAGTTGCGGGCTTCCAGATCGAGATGATTGGTCGGCTCGTCGAGCAGCAGCAGGTTTGGTTTTTCCAGCAGCAGCTTGGCCAGCGCGATGCGCATTTGCCAGCCGCCGGAAAACTCCTCGGTCCGGCGGTGCCACTCCGCATGCGGAAATCCCAGTCCCGCAAGCACGGTGCCGACCTGCGCCTCGATGGCATAGCCGTCGCGCGTGCGGAATTCGCTGTCGAGCTGATGGAATCGATCGGCCACCTGGGCATACTCCGCGCCGGCCGGATCGAGCTCCGGCATCTTGTGCGTCAGCTCCTCCATCTCCTGCTCCATTTCGTGCAGCGCGGAGAACACCGACATGCACTCGGCGAAAACGCTGCGTCCGGAAAGTGACAAGCCGTCCTGAGGCAGATAACTGGCGCTGATTCCGCGCGTCACGCTGAGGTTTCCGTAGTCCAGCGATTCCATGCCGGCCAGAATCTTCAGCAGCGTGGTTTTCCCGGTGCCATTGGCGCCCACCAGGCCGGCACGATCCTTGGGCGTGATCAGCCAGTTGAGATTCTCGAACAGCAGCTTTTGACCAAAGCGCTTCCCGGCGCCTGAAAGTTGAATCATCGCGAAACGTCGCTCATCTCCAGTCTCTCGTGTCTAGCGGGGAAAGTCGAGGGTCGCAAGAGGGACGCCCGGGCAAAGACGAAAAGCGGCTAATTTGTTTTATTCGACCGCAGCGCGTCTTCTGGCTTCTGGATTCTGGCTCCTGGATTCTTCCCCTATGGCTTCCCCAAACTACACAACGGATCCCCCACCACAATGTTCATCCAACTCAACGCCGGGATGGATAGATAGTAACTTTCGGCGAGATTGCGGCCGCGATAGTAGGCCGGCAGCAGAATATCCGGCCGCGGAGTGAATGCCAAATAAGGCTCGTCCACGTGGCCCGATGCGCCGGTGACGCCTTCGTGGATATAGTCCGCCGTCATGGTCTGCGGCCCGCCGGCGAACCAGGTTGCTTTATCGGCCCAGTTGCCGATATTCCAATTGTCCGGGGGCCGCGCAAAGGTACGCCCATTGGTAGACACGAATTCAGTCATGATGGCGCCCGGGAACCACTGGAAACCAAGAAAGCGCTGCTTGCGATCCGGATCGTTCGAACCCCACGAAGCGTACCCGATCACATCCCGCTGGTTGTAAACCACGGCCTTCGTTTCTTCCAACAGCACGCGATCCTTGGGCAGGGCCCGCGCGGCAGCCCGCAGCCAGTCGTTGCCTGGCGTGTTGTTGTCCGCTCTCAAATCGATCACGAACTTGCCGCGATTCTTGGCCGCCAGCGCCCGGTCGATGAGGTGAGCGACTTCGGCAAAATCGTATGCGGCGAGACGCGTAACCAGATAAATCGGAAAATCCGGATGGCGGAATGGCGCATCGCTTCTGTTAAAAAACGGATTCGGGATCGAGCCCGGCAAAGTGTGGTTGCGGCCGTGCATCTGTGCATAGAGCAGCGTCAACTCCGAATCCACCGACGCGCCGTCATTGACTGTCGCCGAGGTGCTTAGAATTCTCAGCGGAACTTCCAACGTGGTGACGATATACAGGACCTTTTCTTCCAGTTTCTTGGCCTGCAGGCACGCGGCAATAGGCCGCGCGATGTCCCGGTCGAAATCGCCGCGCGAAATGGACTCGAAGGGCGTGGTCTTGATCCGGCAGATGTTCGCCAAAGGCACGTGCCGTTTCAGCACGTAATACTCGCCGATGTTGCGAGACACGATAGAGTCCTGGTTCACAACCAGCAAGACGTTCTCGGCCGTTTGTCCGGAAAGTAGGACGGCAGCCCCAAACAGGAGCGCGAATCTATGCACTACTTCTATTTTAGAGTCTTCAGGTAGGCAACCATCGCCTCGGCATCGGCTGGCTTCAGCTTGTAGGCCGGCATGGGTGGATCGGCGGCGTGACCATTCGGCCCGGCGCCGGTCTCCAGGAACTTTATCAGGCCGGCCTCGCCCCAGCGGGCGAAAAGCCTTCCCGTCGAAGTGAGATCGGGCGACGTCTTGTGCCAGCCCTTGATCTCGTTGACCGGCTGAAAGTCGAGCGTTGCGCCCTTCAGCCACTTAGCCTTGTCCAATTCGCCCGCTTCGGTGCGCGGCGTATGGCAGTCCTGGCACTTGCCTACTTCTTCCACCAGATATTTTCCGTAAGCCACGGCATCCAGCTCAGCCGCGGGACAGATCATTGCGGCCATGCACAGCAATCCAAGAAGTTTCACCATGCGCTTATTATAAGCGGCATGCGCCGCCTACTTCACCGGAACAAACGTCACGCAGACCGGCGACGGCGCTTCAATCACCACACCGGTTGCCGCCAGCCGGCCGCTTACCGGATCGATGCGGAACTCCACGACATTATCCGAATTCTGATTCGCCGCCAGTAAAAAAACGCCCGTCGGATCCATCGCGAAGTTCCGAGGCGTCTTCCCTTGCGTGGAGACATGCTGGACTAACTCCAGCTTGCCCGCCTCATCCACCGCGAACACCGCGATGCTGTCGTGCCCACGATTCGAACCATATAGAAACTTCCCCGACGGGTGAATCGCGATCTCAGCAGTGTTATTCGTGCCTCGAAAATCCTGAGGCAGCGTGGAAACAGTCTGCAACTCGCGTAGCCCTCCTCCGGCCGCGTCGTAAGAGAACGAAGTAATGCTCGACTGGATTTCGTTGATCAGGTACACCAGCCGGCCATTCGGATGAAACACCAGATGCCGGGGACCCGCTCCCGCCCGGACTTTCGTAAACGGCGGATCGCTCGGCTGCAGCAAAGCTCGCGCGGCATTCAGACGATACACCAGCACCTGATCCAGCCCGAGATCCGCCACCAGCGCGAAACGGCTATCCGGCGAAACCATCGCGCAATGCGCATGTGGTCCACCTTGTCGCTCCGGCAGCGCAACCTTGCCACTGTGCTGGAAGAATGCCGACGCCTCGCCCAGGCGGCCATCTGTTCGCACCGGAAACGCGGCAACGCTTCCACCGGCGTAATTGGCGGCCAGTAGACACTGCCCCTTGCGGTCGAGCGTGAGATGACACGGCCCGGGGCCGCCCGACGACACCGTGTTCAAAAGCGTCAGCCGTCCAGTTGCGCGATCGATTGAAAATGCGCTCACCGATCCGGCCTTCTGGCCGTGGTACTCCGATACTTCATTCACCGCATACAGAAATCGCTGGTTGGGATGCACCGCAAGAAACGAGGGACTGGCTGTCTCCGCGACCAGGCCGACTGGGGTCAACTGGCCCGTCGCCGGATGAAAGCGCCAGGCATAAATACCCTTGCTCTTCTGATCGGTGAAGGTCCCGATGTAAGCGAAGTAGTCCGCGCTCCACGCCTGGTACCCCACCAGCAGCAGAAGTAGCAGCCGGACGGCAATGCTCGTCACGCTATTGCTTCTCACCCGCCAGGCGCGACCGCCACCGCTTCCAATCTTCCGTAGTCGCATGAACCATGTTCGACGACGCAATGTGCAGCCAGTCGCTTGGCCTCTTCCCCAAATCCCTCAGAATCGCCTTGCCGGCCCGCGGTGTCCCCAGATGAACGTTCGCCGTTTCGAAACCCATGGCGTGCAGCAGCTTTGTTTCATCGCGCTCCTTCGGCATCGAGGAAAGCTCCACACGCGAACAATCCGGCGCCAGCCGCCGCACAATCCAGCGCTCTCGCAAATGAACAAAAGGATCCGTGGCGCGCACTGAGCGGTCGATAATGTCTTGATACCGGATGCGCTCGGAGGACTTTTCTTTCGCCGCCCAGACACAAGCCGACGGTGCGAGTGCCTTGGCCTCCCGCGCGATCTTTGCGCCTCGATACACAGCCACGGCTACGTAGCGTTCCCGCCCCAGGCTTCCAAGGCCAGCGATGCGATGCGCGATGTGATACTCCAGTCCCTTTTCCGGCAACTGCGATTCCAGCGCCCGCCGCGCGCTTTTCGGAACCCGGCCTCTCCACGGAGGCAACCCGTCCATCTTGGTCCAGAATTGAACCGGATCGCGCAGCACACCCGTAACCATCGACCGCAGCCAGGGATGCTCCTCGGCCAGCACCACCGGACGTCCGCCTGTTTCGAGGCCCTTGTGGTATCCGGTCAGAATTGCATCGCACGCATCTCTCGGCCCGATCTTCAAGCGGGCTTCGCGGATGGCGATATGCGCGCTCGCCGCCAGCCGGACCAGATCCACGGTATACGGCAGATCGAAAGCCTCGTCGAAATCGTTGATGCCCCACACCAGCCGCGCTTCCACGTCGCGCCAAGTCCCGAAGTTTTCTACATGCAGATCGCCGACGCCCAGCACCACCGGCGCCTTATTCTCTTCCGGACAAACCTTCGGCCAGAGCTGCATCCAGCGATAAAACGTCGCGCGCAGAAACGGAAACACATCCGACGCCATGGCCTCATGCTTCTTCTTGAGATCGGCCTCCAGCACATCGATCCGCTTGCCCAGCCAGGCTTCGTAGCTTTGAGTGGCCTTGTTAATTTTCATCTGCTGTCCAGTGTACCTAGTACCAAGTCGCAGAAGGTCACGCGCAAAAAAACAGGGCCCTAAAGCTAGGAATCTGTGGGGCAGGTTGCCAACCTGCGCGCGATTGTTAATCGCGCTGGACCAACCAGGTTACCAACCCGCTGCAGCTTATCAACCTGCCCCTCAGTCGACTGATCCAGGGGGCGAGTCTCTGGAGAGAATCCAGAAGCTGGAGGCGCTACGCGCCGACCTCCTCCCTTCTGGCTTGTGGATTCGGGCTTCTGGATTCGAACTCTCACCGCGATGCCTCCAGCAGTTCCTGAAGATACTGCTTCCAGATCGCCGGCAGCGAATGCGTCCCATGTCCACGAGTCTGGTCGGTGATTGGCAACAACACATACCGGCCGCGCTTCACCCGCTTAATATCGCGCTCCAGGATTCCAAGCTCCGGGGGATTTACCTGGTCGTCGGCCGAGTTGATGGCCGTCAACGGCGCTCGGATCTTCTCCAGATCCGGCTCCGGGTTATAGTTTCGCGAGCAATCGTATTGATACAGCATATCCATCCGATTCAGGGTCGCCACTCGCCTTTGAATCATCTGGTCGAACATTTTATCTGCCGCCTCTCGCGTCGGCGCCTGCTTGTACATCTGCAGCGGGCTGCTGGTCATGACGGTCAAAATATATGCCGCTGTGCGCAAACCGTTCACCGGATCCGACCGCAAGGCATCCATGATCATACGCCGCAAATACCGGTTGCGCCCCGCGATCTCCACCGGCGCGCTGGCCAGCGGCATCAATGCGTCCATGAAGTCCGGATACTTCTCGCCCCACATCCATGTCTCCATCGCTCCCATCGAAGTCCCCATTACTAGCCGCAGCCGCTTCACTCCCAGCCCTTCGGTGATGGTGCGATAGTCGGCCGTCACCATATCGTCGTAGTCGTAATGCGGGAATTTCTCCTCCAGGCCGCCGCTCGGTTTCGTCGATTTCCCATGCCCGATCTGGTCCGGCAGGATGATGAAGTATTTCGTCGCGTCCAAAAGCTGACCGGGACCGAACAGCACTCCCGCGAATTGCTCGGACAAGAAGCCCTTGCCCGTTCCACCTGTCCCGTGCAGGATCAACACCGCATTGTCGCCCTGCAGCGTGCCGATGGTGGTGTAGTGAAGCTTCAGCTCGGCCAGCTTCTCTCCGCTATTGAACCGGAAGTCGTGGATCGTGAAGTCCGCCTCCACGGGTGCCGGATAGTTGGCGGCGGTAGCAGCCGAAGCGATCGCTAGAATCAGTAAAGTTCGCACCGAACGATTATAACCGGGCGCTACTTGTCAGCACCGCAACATCCCCAGTCAAACATTGAATGGCCACGTCCGGTTTGTTGTTTCCGTCAAAGTCTCCCACCACAAAGGAGCTTTTCAAATCAGAAACCGGCCCCGTCTTGGGGCAGCCGGTAGATGAAATGACCTCGCGGAACGTGGGTGCCGGTACCGTCTGCCGCAAAGCGATCCGAGACAAACCAACAACGCGATTTGACAGCGGCTCCCGAAGGACATGGTGAACCCTCCGTCTCGAATCAAAAAACTCCACGCCGATCCCCACTGACAGGAGGTACAGCGTCTGCCAATCGCATCAGTGTCCAGTACTCCAACCTGTTCCCAACACGGATCGGAATTTGTGTTATAGTCTACAGTCAAGCGGTTTAGAACAAATGAAGATAGGGCGCTGAGTCTAGCTCAGCCCAGGTAGGTGCACGGGGATTGTGCGGGATAGCCGGGTATACACACTATCAGCGTAGGACGGACGCGGCTCGCATCCGGCGAGCTACTCTTGCCCTGACTCACCGCGGACCCGATCAACACGGGTTCTACGAGTCCGAGTCTGTCTCTCTCGGGGCCGTTCGCCTTCGGATCATCGATCTCGAAGGTGGCGACCAGCCCATGAAGAGCGCGGACGGCGACACCACCCTCGTCTTCAATGGCGAAATCTATAACAACACCGAACTTCGCGAAGAGTTGCGTCAGCGAGGTCACAGTTTCCGAACTCTTTGCGATACCGAAACCGTTCTCCACGCTTTTCTCGAATGGGACACAGATTGCTTCCAGCGCTTGCGCGGAATGTTCGCGCTGGCCCTTTGGTGCGAATCGGAGAACCGGCTGGTGCTGGCCCGCGACCGCATCGGGATCAAGCCGCTCTACCTCCACCGCCGCGGCATCAATCTCTACTTCGGCTCCGAGCTGAAGGCCCTATTCGCGCATCCGGAAATCGAGCGCAAGATCGACCCCCTCGGTCTCCACTATTTCACTTCGCTCAACTACGTCCCGTGCCCGAACACTCTAGTGGAAGGAATCGAGAAGCTGCCACCCGGACATTTTCTGGAGTGGCGTGCGGGGCGTGTCGAAACCGCCGAGTACTGGAAACTGTCGTTCCGTCCCCAGCGCCACTACACGCTCGATTCAGCCGCCGAAGAGCTCCACCAACTTCTCGACGATTCGGTTCGCGAACACCTGATCTCCGATGTTCCCCTAGGTCTTTGGGCCAGCGGCGGACTGGATTCCTCCACTATCCTGCACTACGCCAGCGCCCATTCGTCCAGCCGCGTGAAGACCTTTTCCGTTTCCTTCGCCGGCCGCAGTTTCGACGAAGGCGAGCATGCCCGCCGCGTAGCCAGTCACTACGGCACCGATCACTACGAGTTCGATCTGAATCCGGATGTGGATCTCGACAGCGCTATCGAGAGCCTGGCGTATTATTCCGACGAACCCGGCGCGGATGCCGGAGCACTGCCGGTCTGGTTTCTATCCAAGCTCAGCCGCGAGCATGTGACAGTCGCGTTGAGCGGCGAAGGCGCGGACGAATTGTTCGGCGGCTACAACACCTATCTGGGCGATCGCTACGCCCGGACCCTGCGCCACGTTCCCGCCCTGGCCCGCCGCGTAGCCTTGAAGCTCGCCCGTCGGCTGCCCGCTTCAAACGAAAAAATCGGCTTCGATTACAAAGTGCAGCGCATGTTGCAAGGTTCCTTCCTGAATCCCGGCGAAGCCCACCTGTTCTGGAACGGCACCTTCTCCGAAGTGGAGAAGAAGAAACTGCATCTGCGCAATGGACATCCTTCGGTAGGCTCATTGCTCGACCATTTGCCAGCGCACTCCCGCAATGTCGGCTACCTGAATCGCTATCTCTGGCTCGATCAGCGCTACTATCTCCCCGACGACATCCTCTACAAGTGCGATCGCATGAGCATGGCCCACTCGGTGGAAGTGCGTCCTCCGTTCCTGGACCATCGTATCGTCGAGTTCGCCGCCCGCCTTCCGGAAAATCTCAAAATCCGTAACAACTCGCTCAAGGTCGTCCTGCGGCACCTGATGCGCGACAAACTGCCGCCGCAGGTGCTGGCGCGCCGCAAAGAAGGCTTCGACATTCCCGCCCACGACTGGCTCCGCGGCGTGCTGCGCCCGCTTTTGTTGGACACGCTCACTCGCGACGCCGTCGAAAAATCCAATCTCTTCGATTGGAACGTCGTCGATCGCCTGATTCACACTCATCTCAATCGCCATGCTAATCTCGGGTATCACTTATGGGGTCTGTTGACGCTCTTCCTATGGATGAAGCGATGGGACGTCCAGAGCGATCCAACCGAGGAAGAGCATCCGACTCTCAGCGCCGTTTCCGCTACGAGCTGATCGTTATCCTGGTAGCCGCCATCGTTTTCCTTGGCTGCGCCACCAGTCCGCCTTCACTCATGGACGATGTGGACGCGGTGCAGGCTCAGATCGCGCGCAACATGCTCGATTCGGGCGACTGGGTGACGGCGCGCCTCGACGGCATCCCCTATCTTGAAAAATCGCCGCTCAAGTATTGGATGATCGCAGTCTCCTACATGATCTTCGGCGTTCACGACTGGGCCTCCCGCCTGCCCATGGCCCTCGCCGCCATCGCGCTTTGCTGGTTGACCGCACGGATGGGCGCGTGGGCCTTCTCCGCGCTGGCCGGCCTTTACGCTGGCTTGTCGCTGGCCACCTGCATCGGATTATTTCTATTCACCCGCATCCTGATTCCCGACGTCATCCTGACCCTCACCATCGCGCTCGCCATGTGGTCGCTTCTGCGCGCGCTGGAGGCGGACGAACCACACCCTGGGCGCTGGGCCTTCGCCATGTCCGCCAGCATCGCCATCGGCCTGCTGCTCAAAGGACTAATCGCGGCGGTGTTCCCCATCGGCGGCGGCCTGCTCTACCTGCTGCTAACCAGACAACTTTTCGTGCGTCGAACCTGGCAGCGGCTGCGGCCGTTCTCCGGCGTGCTCATCATTTTGCTCATCGCAGCCCCTTGGCACGTACTGGCCACGCTTCGCAATCCGCCTTATTTCGCCTGGACCATGCGCAGTGTTCCCGGCGAATATCACGGCTTCTTCTGGTTTTATTTCATGAACGAGCACGTGCTGCGGTTCCTGAACCTGCGCTACCCGCGCGACTACAATACCGTTCCGCGCCTCTACTTCTGGTTCTTCCACCTGCTCTGGCTCTTTCCCTGGAGCGTCTACCTGCCCGCTGCCGCGCGATTGAGCTACAAACCCATCGACCGCGCCGGCCGCATGCGCCTGCTGGCCGTCTGCTGGACCGGCTTCCTTCTGGTGTTCTTCACCTTTTCATCCACGCAGGAATATTATTCGATGCCTTGCTACCCGGCCCTGGCCTTGCTGATCGGCTGCGCCATGGCCGAAGGCGCCTGGATTCGACCCGGCCAACGGGTTGTCTCCGCCATCGCCGCCGCCGCCGCGATTGCCATCGCCATTATCCTTTTCCAGGTCTGGACTCTCCCCACGCCCGGCGACATCTCCACCGCCTTGACCCAGCATCCGGAATCGTACACGCTCTCGCTCGGCCATATGGGCGACCTCACCATGCAGTCCTTCGCCTATCTGCGCACGCCGTTGATTGTCGCGGGCCTGGCTTTCGCTATCGGCGCATCGGCGCTCTTCTGGCGTCAGCCGAACCTCGCCCTGGTCCTGATGATGGTTCTGTTCCTGCACGCCGCGCGCCTGGCCATGATCGTCTTCGATCCGTACCTCTCCTCCCGCCCCCTAGCCGAAGCGCTCCTGAAATCGCCGCCCGGCGAATTGATTGAAGACAACGCCTATTACACGTTTTCCTCGGTATTCTTCTACGCCAACCGCCGCGGCCTGCTCCTGAACGGCCGCCAGACCAATCTCGAATATGGGTCTTACGCGCCCGGCGCACCCAATGTCTTCCTGGACGACGCAAGTTTTTCTGAACGTTGGCTCCAGCCGGAGCGTTATTATCTCTTGATCGAAGGCCCATCACTCCCGCGAATTCAAAAACTGGTCCCGCAGTCTGCCTTACACACCGTAGCCGCCAGCGGCGGAAAGTTTCTACTGACTAATCATGCGAATCCTGATTGACGCCACGCCCGTAGTCCTCCGCAGCGCCGGCGTCAAGACCTATACCTATTACTGGATTCAGCACCTGTTTCACCACGCCGGAAACGAGCAAATCCGCACCTTTCCCCGCATGGAAACTCTCGCCGCACTCAACCACGAAGGCTCCATGCTCGGCTCCTCGCAGACCTTCAAGCACCTCGCTCTGCTTCACCTGATGAATCGCGGCGCGCTCCCGCGCAACTGGGTCACCCGCAAAGCCGACGTATTCCACGTCTCCAACCTGTTTCGCAATCCGCCAAAAAAAGCCAAGATCACCGCCACCATCCACGATCTCACTACGCGCCTGATGCCCGAGCTGCACACCGCCGACAACATCAGCGCCGACCGCAACTTCACCGACAAGGTCCTCAAGACGGCCGCGGGCGTGATCGCCGTTTCCGAAAATACAAAGAACGACGCCGTGCGCCTGGCCGGCATCGATCCAGCGCGCGTCGAAGTGATCTACTCCGGAGTCCCCGAAGTTTATTTCGGCGCGCAAGCCCGTCCCAGCGAGCGCCCCTATGTTCTCTACGTCGGCACCATCGAGCCACGAAAAAACATCGATACATTGCTCGATGCCTGGCAAGCTCTCCGCATGCGCAGCGATTTCGACCTGGTAATCGCCGGCGCGCGCGGGTGGGGGTCCGGAAAAACGCTAGCCCGCCTCATCGGCATGCCCGGCGTCCGCTATTTGGGCTACGTCCCGGAAGACGAATTGCCCGGTCTAACAGCCGGCGCAACCGCCTTCGTCTACCCATCGCTGTATGAAGGCTTCGGATTTCCCGTAGCGCAGGCCATGGCCGCCGGCGTCCCCGTGATCACTTCCAATACTTCATGCCTCCCGGAAATCGCCGGCGACGGCGCGCTCCTGGTAGACCCGCGCAGTCCCGCCGCGATCCAAGCCGCCATCGAAAAACTGCTAACCTCACCGTCCTTGCAGCAACAACTCCGTACCGCAGGCAAAGCTCGCGCCGAACAATACCGCTGGGAAACCTGCGCCCGCAAAAGCCTGGAATTCTTCCGCCGCCTCCGCTGACCGGCAGAAACTCGCCCCTAGGCAACTCGTGCGTTCTCGATCTGCTATGTGGGGCAGGTTGATAACCTGCAGCGGGTTGCCAACCCGCTTGGTCCAGCGCGATTAACATTCGCGCACAGGTTGGCAACCTGCCCCACAGCCTGATGATCGGTAGCCGACGTAACGAGCTACTGGCTCCTGGCTCCTGGATTCTTCCCCCCAACAAAGAAATCCCACACCTGCATGTTCACCTTGCCCTCGGTGTACTCCACCACCGCGTACTCACCGGGCTCCAGCGGCTTGGTGGGCCAGATCTTGTACACCATATCGCCCACCTGCTTGCGAAAAGTCTCCACCAGCTCCGGCTCTTCCATCGTCTCGTTCGACACGGGAATGATGGTCAGCTTCTCCACCAGCCGATTCCCCTTCTGCGGCGTCAACCGGATGATCCCGAACCGCTCCTCCTCCGAAAGCCGGATGTAAAACTCCGGCTCGCGATTCGCCGTCCCATTCGGCGAATGCGCCCCATCCAATTCCAGCGTGGCCTTGCCAGTCACAATAGGCACGGGGCTCAAGACCTTCAGCACGCTGCGCCGCTTGTTAGTCACCACCTTGGATTCCCCAGGCTTAATAACCACTAGCTTCTCGCCATCCACCAGGTAGACCCCAGCTTCCTTAGGAACCCGATCCGCTTCGTGCCGCGCCTCCTTCTCGGCCTTATCCTCGGCATCCAGCGTAGCGATATCCTCCTTCGCCGCCTCCTCCCGCATCTTGATCTCTCGCTGCGTCTTCTCCAGATCGACCAGCGCAACCGGAATCTCCTCCCACTCCCCCCGGTCCGTACTGAAAAACTTTACCCGATCCTCCTCCACCCGATACTCCCGCACCAACTGATAACTCCCATCCTTCAAATAAAGCTTGTGAGTAGCAGCTTCCAGGAGGCAGGCCGCAGGAAGCAGCAGGCAGCACGCCACCACCGCACGCCACAGGAACGTCCTGCCGCCTGCCTCCTGCCGCCCGCCGCCTGCCGCCTGCCTCCTGCCGCCCGCAGCCTGCCGCCTTTCTTCTGGCTTCTGGCTCCTGGCTCCTGGATTCATGGGTTTAGCCCCACGCTCCGCAGCAACAAAAACTGCGACAAATTCTCCGCCGTCAACATCCCCAGCAGTTGCCCCTCATCCATCACCAGCGCGCACGCTCCCGCATGAGCCATCACCGGCAGCACTTCCGACAAATCCTTGTCCGGCGCGACAATCGCAAATTCGCGATCCATGAACGACGCAATGTACGACTCGGGACCCTCCGCCGCCATCCCGCGCAGCAGCGCATTCCGCCCCAACAACCCGATCACTTGATCGCCATGTACCACTGGAAAATCCTGTTGCGCCGTCGACAACAGCAGATTCGCCGCGTCGCGCACGGTGCTTCCATGCGACAGCGTATGATACTCGGTCACCATCGCCGCCCGCACCGGAATCCCCTGCGTCAGCGACCTCCCGCGCGACGCCGCGCCCTCATTCGCCGCGCCCAGATAAATGAAGAAAGCCACAAACGCCAGCATCGGCATGTAAATAAATCCGTATAGCCCCATGCTGATGGCCAACATGCGCCCCGACCATGTCGCGATACGCGTCGCCTCGTACTCCGACCGGATCCGCGAAATCAGGGCCCGGAACATTCGCCCGCCGTCCATCGGAAACGCCGGCAGCAAATTGAACCCCGCCAGTATCAAATTCCCCAGCGCGATCCGATCCGCCAAATTCGCATCCGACGGCTGATCCAGTGCGAAAAGGTTCAACGATTTGTTCTGCGAGTACAGCAGCGCGAAGACTGCCCCGGCGATCAGCAAATTCACCAGCGGACCCGTCAGAGCGATCCAGAACTCTTCCCGCGGTTTCGCCGGCCGCTCCATCCTTGCGACACCGCCGATGGGATACATCACGATTTCCAGCGTGCGAATCCCGTACAGCGAGCTGATGAACGAATGCCCAAACTCGTGCAGCAGCACGGACGCGATCATGGCCAAAATGAACAGCGAATAATAGGCAGGCGACTGGTTGCTCCCCAGCCCGATCACCACCAGAAAGATCAGCAGCAACACGAACGTGAAGTGCAATCGAATCGGCACCCCCATCAACTTGATGGACCCGACCGAGCCCGGACTAACTGCCCGCGGCGTGCTGCGTTCCTCTGCCAAAGGTGGCCTCAGCCCAATTGTGCCACACCCCTTCGGATCGTGCGGCAGATTGAAACCTGCGGCCACTTGTAACTCGGCCTACCTGGAGACCACCATTGTGGAGTGAACTTGGCTCAGAGTGCGCCCTGTTCGATTGCACAGCGAAACCCCAAATCGGGCGTTCGTTTTTCAGCAGGGACAGGCAGTCGATGTGATGCGCGCAGCTGATCCGGACCGTTGATCCAAGCTCCTCCGCGGGCGATTCGATAGCGGCCGGTGATGGGCCCGTTCGGATCGAGCATCGGGGAGACCGCATAGTAGCCCTTTCCATACCAATCAGCCACCCACTCCCACACATTGCCCGCCATATCGGAGAGCCCAAATGGATTCGGCGGGTAGCTGCCAACGGAGACAGTACCCTCTTCGCGCGATGCCGCGTAGTTCGCCTCCTGCTTTGAAATATCGTCTCCCCACGGGTAGCGCAGTCCCTCCGTTCCTCCACGAGCCGCATATTCCCACTCGGCTTCGGTTGGTAGCCGACCTCCCACCGTGGCACAATAGCGGGCCGCAATGCCCCAGCTCACGCTTTCCACAGGGCGGTTGGCGCCGCGAAAACGGCACACCGGTTTGGTGCGCATGACCTTGCCATATGCCAACTGGGTTACTTCCGTCCGTCCCAACCAAAACCCTTTTGAAATGACGACTCGATGGCGAGGTTTCTCATCGCTGGTACACCCTACATTGCCTGGCACGCAGCCCATCTGGAATTCGCCCCGCAGTACCAGGACATACTCAAGTCCATCCTTTGGGTTCAGCTTGGTCTGCGGTCTAGTGGCTGCATTGTTTCCACCTGAGACTGGCGCCTTCAGTCGAGGCTGCGTACTTTGCGGGGGTGACGCCTCATTCTTGTTGCGGAATTCGATAGTGTGGAACCACGAATAGGAAAGGGTTCCGAACAAGATCAGAACGCCGAGTCCCGCAAAAGAGAGCACCATTACGCGCTTCCTCGGCGGCCAGGACTTTCGCTGCTTCCGCGGTGCCTTCAACGACTCAACAAGCTTGCTAACATCGCGATGAAAGTGCTCATCGCTCAAAGACACCGCCTGCCGGTTCAACAACGGCGAGAGATCTTCCGGTAATTCGTCCGCGGCTGGCATCTGTGCACCTGGAGTGAGCACGGGAATAACTCTAACATCGTGCCGGAGAGCGTCCGCTACCTCCAAACGTACCAAGTCTTGCGGATCCTCCAGCCGTCGCTTACCCGACGAGGCCGTGACTGTCGCCCAGTTTGGTCCGATCAGAACTAGCACTATGTCGCAATTTTGGATTGTGTGCCGAATCACTCGCGTAAAATCGTCCCCTGGCGTGATCGCTTCAATGTCCATGAAGAGGTCGTTACGAGGAAATCGCAACACAAGTCGATCATACAGTCGGCCGGCATATGCGGCACTCTCCAGGCGGCGGTAACTGATCAAGATTCGTGGCATCAATTTCCTACAGAAGGCTTTTATATTCTACTGAATTGGAGAGACTTGCGGTCCAATCCGTATGGTATAGCCGTCCATCGCTAGCCCGAACAATGCTGTGCTATACCCAACTAATGATCGAGGAATTCCACCGCGCCGCCACCGAGGGCGACCTGGCGGCGCTCAACGAACATCCCGAGCTAGTAAACATCCGCCACGACGGCGCCACCGCACTCCACCTTGCCGCGATCAGTGGCCAGATAGAAGCCGCCCTGTGGCTGCTCGAACACGGCGCTGTCCTCGATGCCCTGGACGACAAGTTCGGCATGAGCCCCACCGCCTGGGCCAACGAAAAAGGCCGCAAGGCCATGGTCGACCTGCTCCTAGCTCAAGGCGCATCCATCACCCCGTTCGAAGCCGCCGCCTTCGGGAAACTCGACCGCCTCCAAGCCTTCGTCGCCGCCGACCCATCGGTGCTCACCCGCGAACAGGACTGGGGCACCGTCCTCCATACCGCATGTATCTGGGGACAGCCCGACATCGTCGACTGGCTAATCGCACAAGGCGTCAACCCAGCGCTCCGTTCCCGCCAGGGTTTCACGCCGCTCGACATCGCTGACCATCAGTCCGCCGATGCCCGCCGCCATGCCCCAATCGTCACCGATGAGCGTAAGGCCGAGATCGAGCGCGATTGCGCCCGCATCGCCGAGCGCCTCCGCCAGGAGCAGCATGCCAAATAAGACACTCCGCCTGCTCTCCATCTTCTTTGGCATCCTCTACCTGATCACCCAACCGTGGCAGCCATACCCAGGCAGCTTCATCGTCAAAGGATTATCAGTTGGACTCCTCGCGGCGATCGCCTTCCCGCGATTCCCCATTCTCGGGTTCGCCTTGGCCGTCTCGACGCTAGGCGATGTTCTCCTCGATCTCGACCCGCAAGGCCTATTCGTCTACGGCCTGGGCTCCTTCCTGATCGCCCACATCGCGTATGTTGTGCTCTTCGTGCAGCGACCCTTCTCCGTCAAACCCGTGAAAATCGCCGCAGCAATCGGAGTGCTCCTGTACAGCATCGCCATCTCGGCCTGGCTCTTCCCCAGCCTCGGCGACTTGAAAATTCCAGTAGCCGTTTACATGTGCGCCATCACCACAATGGCGATCACCGCGATCCTAGCCAGCTTCCCAACCCCGTGGGTCGCCATAGGCGCGATTCTCTTCGTCGCTTCCGACTCGCTCCTGGCCATCAACAAATTCAAAACCCCCATCCCCTACCGCGACATCCTGGTCTGGTCGACATACTACGCCGCCCAATTCACGATCTCCACAAGTGTTGCTCCACGTTCCTGAAGCTTTGCCACCCCTTGCCAACAAACCCGACATTGGATGGTGGCACAGGCTTTAGCCCAATGCCGTTAAGTTTTCCGCGCGCCCGCGCAAGCTATTGATTCTGCAATGTAGCGCACGCATTCATGCGTGCCGCGTCGGCACTCGTGCCGACGCCCGGTGGATTGGCTCTTGTCGCATCTGATATTTCAGTGACAACACATTAGCACTGTGAAATGTTTGATTTCCGAGCCGGCCGGAAAACTTAACGGTATTGGGCTTTAGCCTGTGAGCCTCGTTTTAGCCACCTCATAACCTATTCTCGGCGCGACGAAGGAAACACCGGCCAGTATGATTTGGAATCAGTCTAGTCGGCCTTTCTGGCCCGATGAACAGAACATAAGTGCAGGCGCTTTCGGCTCAAAAGCATCAACACCTTCACAGGCTGTCTAAGCTCGCCCGCTTGGAGGGCTTCGGTTGCAGGGTGCCAAACAGCCACATGACGGGAAGGAGACTCTTCATTCCGAATCCCTTCGATCTTGTTGGTCCGGCCCAACTTGCGGATGGCCCACCATACCTTCCCAATCGGGCCAACCCACTAAAGTTGAAGCCGTTATCGGAGATTTCGCTGCTGCTGGCGAGGCAACCGATTCACCACTGTGCACGCGCACCGCAAGCCCGCATGAGCTTGCAGTGGGTCAGGCGATGTCCTTTTGCAACTCATCCCTCCACAGAGGGCGTCCCGCGAGCGTGGTACGAAATCCGTAAATCGCCACAGCCAGAATCGCGGCGATGGCGAGCATCGCGGTCCGGGCGTACCAAACTGAGACAGACGTGGTCCAGGGAGCGTTGCCGCCCGCACAGCTGAGCCCGAAATAGTAGGCTACCGCCGCCAGGACGCCAAGGCGCATAATGATCAGGGCTAAAGCGGCAGCCACAATACCGACACCAAGCGCGGCCAGCCCGAAGAACGGCAAGAACGCGGCAGCAACGGTTCCGGCCATCAGCGCCGACGCCAGCCAATTACGGCGGGCCGGAATGCGGAACAGAAGCCATAGCAACGTAAACATCAATGACAGCGACATCCCGAACGTCATCATATTGGCGAGCCATGCGACCGACCGCATGCCATCCACGGGCAGGCTAAGAGCTGCGATGAGGTTTCCCGGACCTATGGCTAGGACAACACTTACTCCGAGGCCCGCAGCGACACCGGCGAGCAGTTGGCCTCCCACCAGCGGATCCCGCCACCGGCCCTCCAGCAGGCGGCTCCACCCGATCAAGGTATTCGGCGCATAGCGGCGGAGATAGGGCTCGAAAGCAACGTAGACCAGCCATACCACTACGGGCACGCCCAGGGAATTCCTCAGTGCCAAAAGTAAGACTCCAACCTCCACGCCTGACGGTAAATGGTGGGAGTCGCAGAATGCAGCTGTGAGCGTACACACCAGCACGAACCCGGCTAAGCGGTTCGCGCCCCGCTTGTCCCCACGGCCCAGGCGGAGGTTGCGCCATGCCACGGCCACGGCGACCGCCATCAGCGGCGGGAGCAGAAGAGGCAAGCCACCGATTGTAGCGTCGTTGGAGGGCGCGGACACGTTCCAGGGAAACAGGCGTTCGAATGCGACTACACGCCCCTGCCATGTCGCGGCTTCGACCCGCATGGAATCGAGACCTTCCTTGACGGTCCAAGCCGCGCGGGTATAGAACGCCGAAGGGGGAACCCATGTCGGCTCTGCCGCAGTCATGCGGAACGGGTCCAATCCCGCGGCGGCTAGCAGCTTTTGGAAGTCTGCTTCCGATGGTGGTTTCCCGCCCCCTGGCGTTTCGCTATCCGGCTTGTCTGCATCTGGTTTCTCTGCCGGCCGGGCTTGGAACTGGAGCAGACGCCCTTCGGAATCGAGCAGCATCTGGAGATTCCCGCGCTCCGCTGCCGGTGGATTGCCTAAGCTCACGGCGCCACCCCCGGTAGGCACAAGGTAGCGCGGAGCCTCGCGATACCAGAAGTTCAGCACGGGTGGCCGGTTCGTCCCGAGGTGCGCCAAGCGCTGCGCGGAGTCGGGCTGCTTTAGAGCGTATGTCACGTAGTCCTGGTCCTTGAACCAGCCAAAGGCGCGATCGACGGGCCGCTGGGTGTATCCGAAACTTGCGGCGATATCGCGAGCCTTGGCAGCCAGCACCTCCGGCGCGAATTCCATGGGCGTTTGGTTGACGAAATTGCGCCGTTGCGCGATCCAGCACAGCGCGACGATGCCCACGATCACGGCCGCCAGACACGCGACGGCCACGGGAACGCGCAGGCCTTCGGTCGATCCGGAATTCGCGACCAGTTCGGGCGAAGGCGTATCGCCCGCCGCCAAGGCCTCCGCTAGCGGATCGCCGCCGGGCAATATGCGCGCGACCGCCAGCGCGGATTGCGGACGCTTGGCAGGCTCGGGCTCGAGGCAGCGTGCGATCGCGCGCTCAATCAGCGGGTCCACGTCGCGGACGATGCTTGCCGTGCTGGGGATGGCCGAGCGATCCGCGGTCTTGCCGTCGGTCGTCTTGAAGGCCCGCTGCCCAGTGAAAACCTCGTACAGGACCAAGCCCAGCGCGTAGATGTCGCTGCGCTCGGAGACTTCTTTCCCGGCGAGCTGCTCGGGCGCCATGTAAGCCGGAGTGCCATTGCGCACCTCGGCTCCGGCGACTCGATCGGCGAGCGCGGCGAGGCCGAAGTCCATGATCAGGACTTGCCCGCGTCCGTCGATCATGATGTTGGCGGGTTTCAGATCGCGATGCAGGACGCCCTTGGCATGCGCCGCCGCGAGTCCCGCGCACAGTTTGCGGGCGATCTCGACGGCTTTGTCGTGGGGAAGACGTCCGATACGGCGCAGCAGGCTGCCGAGGTCTTCGCCGTCGACATACTCCATCGAGATGAATGCCGAGCCTTCCGCTTCACCGATGTCGTACACGCGGCAGACGTTAGGATGCGAGACCTGGCGGGCAATGCGGACCTCTCCGTGGAAACGCTCCAGCAGTCCAGGCTTCGCCGCGACCGCCGCGGGCAGGAACTTTAGCGCGACAGGTTGATTGAGCTTGAGGTCGGAGGCGCGGTAGACCTCGCCCATGCCGCCGCGGCCGATAATCGCGACGATGCGGTAGCGTTCGCCGAGTAAAGTCCCCGGCGGAAAGCGCCCGTCTTCTCCGGAGTCGCTGGAGGACGAAGGACGCTTCTGCCGAATCGCGATGGTCTTCGTGGCATGGCCATCGGCTGCCAGCGGAGCCGCGCATTCCGGGCAAAACCGTCCGGGCTTCGCGATCTCGGCCCGACAAGCTGCGCAGCGCATGGCTGTTATTGTCTCAAAATCCCGGTCTTCGGCAGCTTTCATGGCGGCTCCACGGAAAGCTTAGCTCCACCCTTTGGGAGAATCTCCTGAACCAAAGCCCGATCGTTGGAAAGAACAGTCCGTCGTGAAAAGCGTCTTGCAGATCGCATCCGGATTCTACACCGGTGCCGATTCCGTGCGCCGCTTCGCGGAAAGAATCACCCACAGTGCCCAGGCGGGGATGGCCACCAGGATCGAGAGCCCCACTATCGACCGGCCGGCGTACCAGGATGTGAGTGAGGGCGGCGGCACTGCGTGGTTGATGTTCACCGCGAGCCCCACGGCCAGCACGGCCACCAGGCCGAAGCGGCGCAGCAGCCACAGCCACAAATACACCACCACCGTGTTGATGGCCCCACTGGCGGCGAGGCGGTACGGATTGCTGAAGTCCACGTTGGCGCTGAAACCAAACAGAATGGAACCTACCACGTCGGCGATCCAAACACGGCGCAACAGCAGCCGCAAAAGCACGACGATGAGGACTATTCCGATCCCAACCATCAGAACATTCGTAACTCTGCTCAGTATTCCAGCCGCGAAATACCCGGGGCTGTTCAGCGATTGGATGGTCAAGGCCGGCGGCGCCGTCAGAGGCCCGGGCATCAGGGTGTACCTCCCGACAGTTAGGACGACGGAACTCGCCCACAAGAGGAACCCAGCCAACAGATGGGATGCAATCAGCGGATCGCGAAGCCGGCCTGCCAGGAGGCGATTCCAGGAAATGAGAGAATCCGGCCAGTGACGGCGCATGTACGGCTCCACCGCCAGGTACGCCAGCCAAAGAATCCCAGCAGGGAGCAAGGCAAGGCTGGCCATGCTCGCCAGGAAGCCGATCTCCAAGTAACGGGCTTCATGCGCGGCTCTGAGCAGCCAGGTGCACAGGGAAACGACTAGAAAGGCGCCGGCAACGCGCCCGGCGCCCTGCCGGTCGCCACGGCCGATCCGCAAGTTGTGCCGGGCCACCAATGCACCACCCACTACACCGAACACCAAGAGAAAATTAAAAACCGCTTGCACCACTGGTGGTGGCCCAGACGCCGGAAGGGCAGTGGAGACCTGCGGACGCCAGTCGCCGTCGATATCCAGGAAAACGGGCCGTCCCTGCCAAGAAGCGGCCTCCACGTGGACGTGTTCCGGCCGGCCCTCTCCGTAGGTTCCCGTCCAGGCCATGCGCGTATCCGCAGCCATGGGGGGAACGCGCGTTGGCGATACCGGCGTAAAGCGGGCTGGATCGAGCCCCGCGGCGGCGAACAAGGCGGTCCAGTTGGGCGCTCCGCTGGCTTCCGTTTCCAAAGGGCGGGCCTCCAGGGCGATCAGTTTGCCGTTGGCATCCAGGGCCAAACGAATCATTCCCGGCTCCGTATTGGGCGGTGAATTGTAATCGATAACACCACCCAGCGTTACGGGAGCGATGACCCCCGCCCAGAACGATCCATAGTGCTGCCTGTACCAGAAGCGCAATACCGGGGGCTGGTGGCTGGCCAGAATTGCGTCCCGGCGGGAGCCCTGTTGTTCGGCGAAACGCAAGCTGGCTGCGTCGCAGCAGTCGAACCCATAGGCCGAACCGCTGGGCTGCTCGGCGTACCCCAACTGCTTCAGGATGTCCCGAGCGCGAAACGCCAGCGCTTCGGGCGGGATGTTGATCTGGGCTTTGTCGAACAAGTTGGGCAAGGTGGAGACGGCCAGACCGATCGAAGCCACAATGCCAACAAAGCAGAGGATGGCCGTTCGCGCGCTGAAGCCTTCTTTCTCTCCCGACGCCGCCACCATTTCCGGCGATGGCGTCTCGCCCGCCGCCAGCGCCGCTGCAATGGGATCGCCGCCGGGAAGGGCCATGGCCACGTTTAGAGCCGCCGACGGCCGCCGCTTCGGATCTTCTTCCAGACACCGCAGAATCACCCGCTCCACCGCCGGGTCCAGGTCCTTCACCAGATCGGTGGGGTTGCTTTCGGTGCTGGTCCGGCGCTTGCCGGTGAACATCTCATACAGCACCAGGCCCAGCGAATATAAATCGCTGCGCGTGGTCACTTCCTTGCCAGCCTTCTGTTCCGGCGACATGTAGGCCGGCGTACCGCTGCGCAGATCGCTCAGCGGGATCTCCACCGCCAGGCCGGCCAGGCCAAAATCCGCGATGCGTACCTGTCCCCGCCCGTCGATCATGATGTTGGACGGCTTCAGGTCGCGATGCAGCACACCGCGCTCGTGCGCCGCCGCGAGTCCCGCGCAGATCTTGCGCGTAAATTCGATGGCTTTGTCCTGGGGCAATCTGCCGATGCGGCGCAGCAGCGAATCCAGATCCTCGCCGTCCAGATATTCCATCGAGAGGAAGTGGAAACCCTCGACGAATCCGATATCGTAGACGCGGCAAACGTTGGGATGCGAGACCTGGCGAGCGATGCGCACTTCATTGCGGAATCGCGCCAGCGCCGCTTCACTCAGTTGCGGGGCGGCGAGAAACTTGAGTGCCACGGCCTGATTCAAGATCAGGTCGTAGGCGCGGTACACCTCGCCCATGCCGCCATGTCCCAGTAAACCGAGGATGCGGTAGCGTCCCGCCAGCACTGTGCCGGCGGGGAAGCGGCCTTCTTCCACACTGCTCGATGAGGATAGCGGGGACGTGTGTAAATGAGCCGTCTCCGTCTCGGCTTCCGCGGCCAAGGGTGTCGCGCAGGCCGGACACACCATCCAACCGTCGCGGACCTCGCCCGAACACTTCGGACACCTGAGGGTGCCCGCCGGTTGCATAAGAAAGTCAGCCTCTCCTCAATTGATAGGCTTCCATCATACTTAAACAAACCTGCCTATGGGAGCCACTGGACCCGGTTGTGCAAGTCGTCCGGCGTCCAGTTCAGCCAAACGAAGAGCAGCCCTTCAATCGCGGCTCCGATCGATCGGGAAGATGGAATCGGCAAAACTCCAGGTGATTCGTGCGTCCCAACGAAACCGTGGAAATACACGCTCATGGTTCGCACGTCGCCGGAAACTAGAACCCGGCCATCATCTGCCGCGATCCGCAAGACTTCTGGATCGAGCGTGCCAGCCGGGATTATGCCTGCGGCCGGCCGGAAGTCTATCGACGGCTCTCTTCGGAGCAGTCCTTTCCGAATATCGGGATCGATATCAGCGTCAGCTTAAAGCGGATCTTCAAGCGAGCCCAGGCGCAGCTTCTTTCTTGGCTCGCTCAAAACGGTCTATCATTTCCTGAGGCATGGGATATTGCCCCTTGATCCCTTCAAAGAGGTGGTCCTGATCCTTCAGGTAGGCCTCAACCTCAGCCGGGTGCTCCAGAATGAAGGTGATGGCGCCGTAAACTTTCGCCAGCGATCCAATGAACGGGTAAGCCCCGAAGATCGCTTCCGCCGACCGTCCGCGTCGGAAGTCATAGACCACCACGTCCAGGCCGATTCGTGTGCCGGCCAGGTAGTAGCCGCCGTTGCGTACTTCGACGTATTCGTTGGTCGGCATCATCCCAATCCAGCTCCCAGGTTTATCTTACCCAATCACGTCGCCCACCTGCCCGAGGAGCTAGCTGTTTCCGGAAGGAGCCAAGGCCGGCTGGTGGACCAAGGCCGTTCAGCTTGACCTGGAGGCGAACGGGAGAAAACCAACCCGCTTCGGTCGCGCAAGGTATCACGTTAGGCAACGCCTGGGCGGCTCATGTATGCCGAAGAATTGCTATGACGGTTTGCCCACTGGCGGCGCGGCGGTTAATTGTGTTCCGTTTTTAGGCGGAACGCGTCTCCCAAGCATGTTTGATCTGCCGTATGCCCGCGGGATAAACGATTGCGTGCCGAAAGGGCTGGATCAACGCCAGGTACAACGGGCCAAACCACCCGCGAGTCTTGACGTAGATGCCCATTTGCCCGCGATAGTGGCCACGCCCTTCGTCGATCCAAACCAGGTGCTTGATCACGTGCACTATCCCGTTGGAAAGCTCCTCTGCCCACTCGTCATCGGTTCGATATATGGGACGAAACTTTACTGCGCTGTTGTCCGGAGCCGGCACTGTATTTTGCAAGTCTTTAGGGAGACGGGCGCTCAGCGTCGTTTCTGTGCAGCCGGGAATGGCGAGTTTGATTGTGCCCTCGCCCCATCCACAGTCGTTCCATCCAAACCATTGTCCCAATCTAGCGCGCAGTGAAAAGAGTGCGCGAACCGCCCGGGGGCCTGTTCTGGCCAGATCAAGAACCGCCATAGTGTCAAGAAAGGCGTCGAAGTCGCCCCGAGTACCTTCCACCGGCAGGTTCCAGGTATCCAAGAGTTTGAAATCCGGTGCGATTCCGGTGATGCGCCAGGGACGCGCCTCGTGCGCCGCGTTCGGAAGTTTCATCCGGCCTCTCTTTTTCTTTCGCTAGACCGATTCTACTATCGTTCAGATAGCGGACAAAGGCGACACTACGGTCACCGCACTTCGATTACCC
>DASQGY010000335.1:0-3829 GCA_035632375.1 Bryobacteraceae bacterium
TGCCCTCTAGCGTGTTGAAAAGCCGTTGAGCCTCTGCAAGATAAAGATCCTCGGTGCCGAACAGCTGTTGGTACTTTTTGTAGAGCTTTACAGCTAGCGTTGCCAACTCAGAGTCCTTCGATAGCTCAAGAGCTTCCTTCATGAAACGGTGACTACGATCAGCGTAAAGTCGGTCGCTGAATTCTTCCAGGGTCAGGATCTGATTAACTGCGTCGCGCCAGAACTCAAGCACCTCACCACGCTGCTTCTCATTGGTCAGTTCACGTTCAAGAATGAAGCGAAAGTAGAGACCAAGATCTTCACTGGGCTCCACGTTATCCAGGTCTTGAAGAGCCCGCACGATCGGAGTTCCGCCAACGGGTTCTGAACCAGAACTTCGGCAGGCCTCAGTGATGAAAGAGTTAACTAATCGGAGAACTATTGCATCACCAAAAGCCCACTGACCTGTAGGGCCGTCGTGCCAATTCAAAGGATCAGCCCGATTTCCATGAACAGCAAAGACTTCAGCTTCTTCGTTAGCGTAATGAGTCTCGAACTTCTGGTGGACGTCCACCCTGCGGAGGCTTAGGAAATCGGAGACTATAGACCGCGCTTCCTCGCTCAATTGAACCATGAAGTCGTGATTACCAGGAACGAAGTGAGTGCGAACATTGCCCTGTTCTATGAGGCTCTTCAGTCTCTTGGAAAACTCTGGATATCGACTGACTATTTTCTTTAGGATGCGGACTGAGCATTCCTTGGCGGCGGGAGGGAAGTTCGTAAAGTCTACCGACATGGAAGTCCAGGGTGCAATGTAATGGGGAGCGACCCATAAGGCTTCCCACTCGGTCGAACGCAGCAACTCAAAAATGTCCCCTAAGAGAACGAGGTCGATTGACTCCGTTTTCGAACGCTGTTCCAACGGTTCCAACAGACGGTGAACTAACTCGCCGTCAGGTACAGACACACCAATCGTACCGTCGGTGAGATGCAGGTCGGAAACGAATACTTGCAATTACGGTTCTCCTAACACTTGAAGTTCGTTCTCGCTCGACAAATCGTTACAAACCTACCAAACGACTGAATCCGTAGCAAGGCCCGGCTGGTTGGTCGCGCAGGTCTTAGATCAAGTTCCGCGGGGGGGGAGCTATGCCTGATGAGACTCTCCTAATTCAGGTTGCGTCGCCCCAGTGCATAGAGTCCGTGATCTGGCTGTAGTGACTGTGCGTGGCGGGTGAGCATGTCCATTATTACCCTTCTTAGACCGCATCGCGACGGAGCTTCAACTGTGGCCCTTGATGGATCTCTCCGACTCAAGAGAGGCTCACCAGTTCTTCTTAAGCAATCAAACATCAAGACACCTCCATTGGATCAAGTTAATCACGTCTACGATACCGTATGGGATCATGCCAATGTTTATCCCGACACACACTCCACTAGCGCCTCCACATCCATCCTGAGATTCCCGCACTGAATCACCCTGCCCCCGGTCTCGTCCGGTACCATCGGCGATGGGACCCATGCGAATTATTTCTGTTTCGCCTGGCGTTCCCTCGCCAGACGTTCCGCCGTCCGTTTCTTCGCGGCTGCCAGGGACGCCTTCTTAGCACGCGCCACACGTTCGGCACGCGTCATGGTCTCAAGGCTGCGTTTACCGCCGATCTTGCCGCCTTTGCGTCCAAGCTGCCGCATAACCTCGGAGATGAGTTTCTTGCTGAGCACGTAGCCATCTTAACCGTTTTAGATGTAGTACGGCATCTAGGTGTGGATAGCTCTTGCACCTAAACCGCTATAGCTGTATTCTAATCCTGGTTTCTAGTGTTCGATTATCGGAACGAATCGAACACCAGGGACGGAAACGGGCAGACCTCGTCAGGATCGCTGATTGCACTTGAGATATTGGAGCTGGCGGAGGGATTTGAACCCCCGACCCTCTGATTACAAATCAGATGCTCTACCAACTGAGCTACGCCAGCGCGATCGAGTTCCCGATGCGCGAGCGGGTGCGTGCCAAGCGCATGGAGCGGGAGACGGGAATCGAACCCGCAACCAACAGCTTGGAAGGCTGTGACTCTACCATTGAGTTACTCCCGCGTGCTCCGTGAGGAACTTGCGACATCCCCATTCTACGGAACCTTCGAGCGGCGGGTCAATTTCGTGCTGGCGCTGGTGCTGCGGCGTCGCAGTTTTATTGTGAAGCTGCGCGCTTCAGGGACAGCTTGATCTCTTGCGGGCCGTTCGGACCTTGAAACTTCGCGGCACCGTTCAGAGCGTCGGCCTCGGCCAGCAAGTCGAACGACACTACGAGATCGCCCTTCTGCGGGACTTCAAAGTGAAGCTGATTGCCGCTGCCCGTTCCGTTCTGGATTGGCCGGGGCTCGTCCGGGTCGTCTTCGCGCGTCCACAGTTCGCCGGACAGCTCGTTCGCATCCTGTTTCAGGCGCACGTGCATCACTATTGCGTGCCATTCGCGATCCTTCATTCCGAGCGGGCCTTCCCAGACGCCGTTGAGATCCGCGGCGAACAGGAAAGAAGCCGACGCCAGAATGCCCAAAACAAATCGTTTCATTTTCGTTTTCTCCCGTTTACTCGGTTCGCAGCGCCAGGGCCGGATCCAGCTTGCTGGCACGCAAGGCCGGCACGAATGCCGCCACCATCGCGATCACTCCCGTCGCCAGCGACACCGCTACAATCACCGCCGGATCCAGAAACTGCCCGCCCTCCAGCAACAGTTGCGACGCGAGCACGCGCGACAGCGCCGCGCCGATCCCCGCGCCCGCCACCAGCCCTCCCGCGATCCACTTCATTCCGCCCATCAGCGTCAGCCGTACCACATCGCCCTTCCGCGCGCCCAGCGCCATCCGAATCCCGATCTCGCGCGTCTGCTGGCCCACGCTGAACGCCACCATGCTGTAGATGCCCACCGCCGCCAGCGCGAATCCCAGCGCTCCGATCGCTCCAAACACAATCGCGCCCACGCGAAAGAACATTGCGGACTCGCCCGCGGTCACCACGTGCCGCAGCGTCTCCACCGTTACCGGAAGCCGCGCCTCCGCATTATGGACCGCTTTCAACAGCGCCGCGCCCGCCGCATCCGCGTCGCCCGCCACGCGCACCAGCACGTGCCCGTTCCACTCGTCCCGAGGCTTCGGCAGATAGACCAGGCCGGCATCCCGCGTCGTCACGGTCGTCGTGTACACTTCCGGCGTCACGCCGATCACTTCCGTTCCCGACGACAACGGCACGCGGCGTCCCGCAAAATGGACCTCCGTCGGCGATCCCAGCGCGATCCGCTTCCCGATCGCGTCGCCGTCCGGCCAAAAGCGCCGCGCCAATCCTTCGCTCACCACCGCCACCGGCGCATTCGTCGCGATTTCCTGCGCCGTGAACTCTCGCCCGCGCAGCAGCCGGATCCCCAGCGTCTGGAAATACTCCTGCGACACGTACATATAAGGAAGCTGCGGCTGCTCTCTCGCCTCCGTCGATCCGTCCGCCACCGCCATCACTCGCGTGTTGCTGACATTCCCATCCAGCGGTACGCGCGACGTGAAGCTCACCGATCTCACGCCCGGCAGCCGCCGAATCTCACCGTTCAATTCCGATTCGAGCGCCCGCACTCGTGCCGCCGAGTACCCTAATTCCTCCGGACTTGATACCGTCATCCTCACTACCGATCGCGTCTCGTATCCCGGATCCAGCGCCAGCACGCGCAGCGAGCTTGCCGTCAGCAGACCCGCGCCGATCAGCAGCGACAAACACACCGCAATCTGTCCCGCCACCATCCACCCGCGCAGCCGTCCCTTTTGCCGCGCGCCGAACGTGGCGCCCTCGCTCTTCAGCGCGTTCACCA
>DASQGY010000336.1:0-8117 GCA_035632375.1 Bryobacteraceae bacterium
CGATCAGAAACAATGGCAGCCACTGTTTCCGGCGCGCCATCCGGATCGTAAACAGCGCCAGTGCGACCGTAATTGTGAGAGTCACGGCGACTCCGAGCCAAAGCGGACGCCAGTCCTCCACCTCGCTCCGAAGCGCGCCGACTGCGTAGGACCAATAGGTCCAGAGCATCACGACCAAGCTGGAGCCGAGCACCGGCTTGTAGTATGGATCGGTGGGCGCTGGAATCACGAATAGGTGAATGGCGATGAACAGAATGGAGGGGATAAACAGGTACAGCGTCTTCTTCAAATGCGCCCGCGCACAACACAGCACGTAGCCGGCGGCCAGCGCGGGATACACCACGTTCAGCTCCAGCGCGAAAAATCCGAGCAGAAAAACAACCCACTGCCAGATCCAGTATTTTCTTTCGCCGGTATCGATGTAACGGAGCAGCAAGTAGAAAGCCAACAAGATAAAAAAGGAGCAAGCGATCTGGTTGTACGCGGCGCTCCAGTCGATAGCTAGCGCGAGACCGGCGTTGGCGCACCACAGAATCGGCGTCAGGAACGCGGCCAGCTCCGACCCGGTCAAGCGGCGTGCGATCCGCATCAAGAGCACGATATTGGCGAACTGCGTGAGAAACACCCAGATGCGGAAGGGCGGCGATTGGAGTCCAAAGATGGATGAGAAGACCAGGAAGAACAGACGTTCGCTGATTGTGCGCACAGTGCCTTCGGCCTGAGGACGAAACAGTATCGCAAACAAATCGGAAGGAGAGTGGACTTCGAAACGCAGCCCCAGCCAGGCAAAGTCGTCGGTGATGAACCACATCCTCCAACCGAACCAGTGGACCAGCGCGCAGAAGAGCATAGGCAGGCCATAGTAGAGCGCCTGCCGGGTACGGCCTTGGGGCATGGTCATTACTTGATCTTGAAACCTACCTTGCTGACGATGATGCCGAGCTCGCGAGTCTCGGCCCCGGAAGGCGGAAGCACTTTGTCCAGAGCGAAGTCGACGGGAATGTTAGCGCCTTTCAGATTCTCGGCAGGAACATCGCGCGTGTAGCTATATGCGCCGGCGGTCTTGTATTCTTCCGGAGCGAGCTTCAACCCTCCGATCGACGCGGACAGAGTCATCGACTTGAGGCTTTGGATCACCGCGTCGGGAATGGTGAATTGCAGCACCAGTTGTGCGCCCTTTTGCTCGGAGTCGCGAGGAGGCCTGAGGCTCACGGTGAATTCCTTCGCGGTCCATCGCCAGGCCACGCCCTGGTCGATGGGATAGAAGCCCTTGGTGAACTGGCCGGCCGAAAGCGGGTCGGCGGTGCTGATCATGCTGGACAGAAGCAGTTCCTCATGCTCCGCGACGGGGAGGCGTTTCGGGTGCTGCTTGCAGCCGAAGGTTGCGAGGAACAATGCGGGGACCAAGAGCTGCAGTGCGGCGCCGCTCAATCGCCGCACTTTTCCACCTCCACCAGGCAACTATAGAAAGTTGCGCCGCCGCCAAGGTCGGCGAGGCGGTCCGAGGTGAGGACGTTCACGTTGCGGGAGTCGGGCGAGAGCTTGTTCCAGCGGACGGACGGAGCCCACACTACGCCGGTCCGGACCGTGCCATTGACATCGGCAGTAAGCAGGCAACTGCCGCGGGAGTTGAACAGGCGAACACGGTCGCCGGTGACGATGCCGCGCCGGTGGGCGTCGAACTCGTGCAGGAAGAGGGTGGAGGTTTGGTCCTGGGTCCAAGGGCGATTGCCGAAGGTGGAGTTCATGCTGTCGTGGCTCTTGGCGGAGATCAGTTCGAGCGGGTAGAGGGCGTGCAACTGCTCGTCACCCAGGCGCGATTCGACAGGCGGCTGATAGTCCAGAGTCTCGGCGCCGAACTCGCACTTGCCGGAAGGCGTGCCGAATTCGCCGCGTGCGAAGGGCGCGAATGGTTCTCCTTCTGGCGACACCTTGAGGCGGACGGAGTGCTCGCGATCGAGCTGCTCGATGGTGATGCCCTTCACGAAGGGATGATCGGATGCGAGCAGGGCGCGGATCATGTCGTCCTCGGAATCGCGGAAGCACGAATCGCCGAAGCCCATGCGCTCGGCGAGCAACCGGAAAATCTCCACGTTCGATTTCGTTTCTCCAGGCGCGGGAAGCGCCGGGCGGGCGAGCTGGAGATGGTAGTGGCCATATGCCAGGTAGAGATCGGTGTGCTCCAGGAAGGTGGTAACCGGTAGCAGGATGTCGGCGTGATCGGCGGTGTCGTTCTGAAACTGCTCCAACACGACGGTGAATAGATCTTCGCGGCGCATGCCCTTTAGCACCAGATTCTGGTTGGGTGCGATGGCTGCAGGATTCGAATTGTAATTGATCATCGCCATCACGGGTGGATCTTTCAGCGTAGTGAGCGCCTTGCCCAGCTCGCTCATGTTGACCATGCGCGCTTCGCGCCCGAGCGGCGACTTCCACTGCAGCTCGGGCATTTCGAGCGCCGGCTTGTTGACGCGGAAGGCCTGACTGGTGGAAAGTTGCAAGCCGCCGGCCGCATCGCGCCAGGAGCCGGTGAGTGCCGGAAGCGCGGCGATGGCGCGGACCGCCGCTCCACCCCGCTCGCTGCGCTGCACACCGTAGTTCACACGAATCACCGCGGGACGCGTGTTGGCATACTCTCGGGCCAGCGCGACCACATCTTCGCGCGCGATTCCGGTGAGCGCTTCCACGCGCGACGGCGGATATTCGGCAGCACGCTGCTTCAACGCATCGAAGCCGTTGGTGTATTTCGCGACATAGTCCGTATCGTGCAGGTTTTCACCGATGATGACGTGCATCAGGCCAAGAGCAAGGGCCAGATCGCTGCCGGGAAAGATGCCGAAGTGTTTATCCGAGAGCCTGCCAGTGCGGTTGACAACCGGATCGATGGTGTAGAAACGCGCGCCATTGCGCCGCGCCTCGACGATAAAAGGCCACAGGTGGACATTGGTCGCCAGGATGTTCGCACCCCAGGCGACGATCAGTTTAGAATGCCGAAACAGCTCCGGCTCGGTTCCGTATTTGAATCCCAGCGTTTCAACCAGCGCCGCACCGCCCGTGGAGGAGCAGATAGTGCGGTCCAGCCGCGATGCGCCGAGACGATGGAAAAAGCGGCGGTCCATGCCAGCATTGTTCAGAAAGCCCATAGTGCCGGCGTAACTGTAAGGAAGAATCGCTTCGGTCCCGAATTCGGCGGAGATGGATTGGAGGCGGCTGGCGATGCTGTCGAGCGCTTCGCCCCAAGAGATGCGCGCGAATTTGCCTTGACCCTTCGCGCCGATTCGTTTTTGTGGATAGAGCAGGCGATCCGGCGCGTACTCGCGTTCCAGATACCGAGCCACCTTACCGCACAGAAATCCGCGAGTGACCGGATGCGCAGGGTCGCCGCGCAACTGGCTGCCTTTCCCGTCTTCGACATTGATCAGGAGCGAGCAACAGTCCGGGCAATCGAGCGCGCAGACAGAGTGTCGCACTTCAGGCATTGCTTAGATTATACAAAGGCTGCCGCATCGGCTTACCGCCGCGCGGCGGCGAATTCAAGAATCCAAGCATTCAAGGATTCAAGAATGCGCAGCCACCACCTTCCTCGAATTCCTGGATTCTTGAATCCTTGAATTCCTCCCCCTTGCTATCATCGGAAGAGAACCCTATGCGACAAATCATCGCGACCGCAGTTTTCACGGTAGCGACATTCCTCATCGTTCCCGCTACCGCTCAGGAAGCCGATCTCACGCTCGACCAGATCGTTCAAAAACACACCACTGCGCTCGGCGGCGTCGAGAAACTCAAAGGCATTGAGAATGTCACCATGACCGGAAAAGCGTCTCTGCTCGGCGGCCAGATGGAAGCGCCGCTCGTCATGAAGGTCAAGCGGCCGTCGTCCATGCGCATGGAGATGAACGTCCAAGGCAAGAGCTTTGTGCAGGCTTTCGACGGTACAACCGCATGGATGATCAACCCGTTCTCAGGCTCCGACGAACCGCAGAAGCAGACTGACGAAGACACAAAATCCGCGCGCGACGATGCCGACTTTATCGACGGCAGCCTGGTGGACTACAAGACCAAGGGCAATACCCTGGAGTTGCTCGGCAAGGAAGACGTCGACGGGAAGCCGGCGTACAAGATCAAGGTCACCAAGAAAGGCGGGACCATGGAGTACGAATACCTGGACGCCAAGACCTTTCTGCCGGTGAAAAGCTCGGGCAAGCGCAAGCAGCAGGGCCAGGACATCGAGTACGAATCCACGCCCGCGAACTTCAAAGAGGTGAACGGCGTCATGATGCCCTTCAGCTTGTCGCAAAAGGTGAACGGCAAGTCGATGATGGAGCTCACCGTGGAGAAAGTGGAGGTCAATACGCCCATGGATGCCTCTGTTTTCCAGATGCCGGAGAAGCCCAAGGAACAAAAGAAGGAACCGCCGAAGCAGTAAGGTTAGCGGTACGTTAGAAACCTGAAATGTTCCGCAGACTACAAAAATCATAATCAAGTGAAAAAAGGATTGACTGTAGCGCCGATTCATTCCACACTTGGGACGGTATGCGGTTGAACTTCACGCCGCGAGGATTGGTGTGCCCACCGTCCGTAATCCCGCTGTCGATTTAGGGCCAAAGGAGCTTTCTTGAAAAAACTGTTTGTAGGCAACCTTCCATATCAAGCCAGTGAGGCAGAGTTGCAGGACTGGTTCACACAGGCCGGATTTCAGGCGGATTCAGTGCAGATCATTCGCGACAAGTTCACGGGTGAGCCGCGCGGGTTCGGGTTCGCGGAGTTTTCCAACGACGAAGAGGCCGATCGAGCCGTGCAAACCTGCAACGGCCAGGATTTCATGGGCCGTTCGCTGGTGGTGAACGAAGCGCGGCCGATGCGCGAGGGCGGCGGACGTGGCCCGGGCGGTGGAGGCGGTGGCGGTGGACGTGGCCGGCCCCACGGCGGCGGTGGCGGTGGTGGTCGAGGCGGCGGTGGCGGACGCGGCCGCGACTACTAAGATCTGCGATAACATTCCCTAGTGACGAACGGCGCGCAGCCACCGCTCCCGGAGATGACCGTCAAAGCGGTCGGCCTGGGGATTTTCCTGGCATTCGTTTTTGGATCGGCCAACGCCTACCTTGGAATGCGCGCCGGACAAACGGTGGCCGCTACAATTCCCGCGGCGGTCATCGCCATGGCGCTGTTCCGCATCCCCGCATTCCGCGGCAATTTGCTGGAGCAGAACATCACCCGCACCGCGGCATCGGTGGGCGAAGCGTTGGTGGCCGGCGCCATCTTCACCATCCCGGCTTTCATGATGGTGGAGATCGACGGCCAACGCCTGTGGACCGATCTCCGCTCGCACTACTGGGAAGCCACGCTGGTGCTGCTGGTCGGCGGACTCATCGGCGTCTTCTTCATCATTCTTCTGCGCAAGCCCCTCTGCGTCGACGCGCCGCTGCCGTGGCCCGAGAGCGTGGCCAGTTACGAAATCGTCAAAGCCGGCGAAGCTACCGCCAGCAAAGCGCCCCGCTACATCTTCGGCGCCATGGGATTCGCCGGCTTGATCCAGATTCTTACTTCTGAAAAAGGCGCGCAGCTTTTTCGCGATCACAAGGAAAGCTTCCTCGCCTTCCCGCGATCCGTTCTGAAGCATTTCAATTACGACAAGCAACCCATCGGCGACGTCACCCACTTTGGCGGAATTCCCTGGGCCACGCCGAGCCTCTCGCCCGCGCTCATCGGGATCGGCTACATCATCGGCCCGCAGCTTGCCAGCATCAACGTCGCCGGCGGCGTGATGGCCTGGTGGATTCTGATTCCGCTGCTGCTCTTCTTCGATCCCGACCTGCCGCGCCGCATCGGAACCAACGATCCCGGCATCGCCGCGTACACGGTCTGGTACAACGTGGTCCGCCCCATCGCCGTCGGCACCATGCTGGTGGGCGCGGCCAACACCATGTTCTCCATGCGCGAGTCGCTGTGGAGTTCGCTGCGCGGCGTGTTCAGCGCGTCGGCCGCCGCGGCGCACGAAGGTAAAGCGGTGGATCGCACGGAGCGCGATATTCCCGCCCGCTGGGTGGTTCTCTCCATCGCGGTGCTGCTGATTCCCATCACCGCCATCTACTATTACTTCACCCACGGACTCCTCGCCGCTATCGTCGCCGCGATTATCATGAGCATCACCGGATTCCTGCTGTCCGCTGTCGGCGGCTACCTGGTGGGACTGGTCGGCAGCTCGAACCAGCCGCTTTCAGGACTCACGCTCGCCGCCCTGATCATCGCCGCATTGGTGATGCTGACCATCGGTGTCACCGGATTATCCGGCGTAGCAGCCGTGCTGGGCGTGGCCGCAGTAGTCTGCGTAGCGTGCTCGGTTTCCGGCTCGCTGATTCAGGATTTGAAAGCCGGCCACTTGCTCGGCGGAACGCCGTGGAAAATGGAGCTGGTGGAAATCATCGCCGTGATTCTGCTGGCATTTTTCCTGATGGGGCCCATCATCGCGTTGCACGAAGCAAATCTCTCCACCGGCGGCATCGGGGGCCGTGCGCTCCCCGCCCCGCAAGCCGGACTGATGGCGCAACTGGCGAAAGGAATCGTCGGCGGCCAGATGGCCTGGGGCTTGCTCGCCATCGGCGCGGCGTTCGGCATAGCCCTGCTGCTCTTCGGCGCCAAATCGCCGATGTTGGTCGCTGTCGGAATGTACCTGCCATTCGAAACCACGTCGGCGATTTTCGTGGGCGGCCTGCTGAAGTGGATCGTCGAGCGCTCCGTCGCCAGCCGCGCCGCCGACGAAAAACTGCGCATCGAAGAAAAAGGCACGCTGCTAGCCTCCGGCCTGATCGCCGGCGAAGCCATAGTCGGCATTCTACTGGCGGTAGTTTTCCTGGCAGGAATGCCCGCCATGGCGACCTTTGGCTTCTACCCAGCGTGGGGCGGCTGGCTGTCGCTGATCGGCTTCGCCAGCATAGCGTACGTACTAATCCGCATCCCCGCGCGTTGAACCCAAGTACTCCACCAACTCCCCCAAATCCCCAACCACCAAATCCGGCGGATCATCGACAAATCCCTCCGGCTGAAATCCCCACGATACGCCGCAAGCCTTGACCCGAGCATTCCGCGCCGTCCGTATATCCACGCCGCTGTCGCCGACCATAATGGTCCGCCCCCGCGCGACCCCGCTCTCTTCCATCAGCCTTTCGATCCCCACCGGATCCGGCTTCTTCTGCTCAAAACTATTCCCGCCATAAACCTGGAAAAAATGCCCGCCAAGCCCGAGCCCATCCACGATGGCCTTCGAAAACCGCACCGGCTTGTTCGTAAGAACAGCCATCCTCTCCCCGCCGGCATGCATCCGATCCAGCGCCTCCCGCACACCCGGATACAGCCGCGTGTTGTCGAGCATGTGCTCCCGGTAGTAATCAAGGAAAAATCGCAGCGCCCGCTGCACGTCGTCATCGGAAGCCTCTGGGCCGAGCGCCCTCCGCATCAACACCGGCGCGCCATTCCCGACATAAGACGAAACCAGCTCCTCAGAAATCGGGTCAAGGTTCATCAACCTTCGCGCAGCATTAACCGAATGCACCAGATCGAGCTTCGAATCGATCAGCGTCCCATCCAAATCAAAAATCAACAAATTCATTCAGTTAAAATTTCCGTTGCAGCAAATCCACTCAAAACCGGGGACAGGCTACGCTGTCCCAAGCCACGTAGATCCCGACGGAACAGTACCAAGTCCCTTGGCGGCGGACAGCGCGGCCTGTCCCCGGTTTTAAGACGCACCAAACCCTCACTTCTTCTCCTCCCCACCACTCCCCCTCTCCGCCCAAGCCCTCTTCACCTTCTCCCTGGTATCCGAAAACGCCTCCCGAACCTCCCTCGGCGTAATATCCGTCAACACATTCGACGCATCGATCACATAAGGCATCACCTTCGAATCCGTAACCGAATGCGGCGGCGGCGAAGGCGCAAACGCCAGCAACACCGTAACCAGCGCGATAGCAATCACCACGCCTCTCAACAATCCGAACGCCGCCCCCAGCAACCGATCAAACCACGAAAGCCCAACCCACTTGAAAAACTTCGCCACCAGCCTCCCCACAATAGCCCCCAACAAAACCATCCCCAAAAAAATGACAAAGAACCCAACCAAA
>DASQGY010000337.1:0-15454 GCA_035632375.1 Bryobacteraceae bacterium
GCCGAGGCCGAGGAAGGCTGCCAGTCCCTCATCGATAGCGGCGATTTCCTCCTTCGCCAACTCACCGAACACGCGCCGGATCCTGCGCTTATCGATAGATCGCAGATGGTCGATTAGCGCGAAGGACTCTTTAGCAAGGCCACTCCGGCCTGGCGCCAGGCTCGGATAAAGCAGTCCCTCCCCCGCAGTCCCTGTTACCGGAACCACGCAGAGTAATGGGAAGCGCTGGTCACTGATGACATCCGGATCGCTCACCACAACGCAGGGTCTCACGCCTTGCTGTTCATGACCGGCTACGAGATCAAGCTCGACCACGACAATTGCCCCGCGGCCAATCCTCACTTACTCTCCTCTACCCAGCCCTCGCCGGCGACCCAACGAACGGGCTTACCAGCGGCGCTATCGACGAGAGACTCAGTATCTTCCTTCGGCAAATCTCGCGCCCATTGCTCAAGTCCCTGCTCGGCCAGATGGACGCTTTCGGGGTGCGGATTCTGCAACGATCGACGAAGCTCGGCACGGCGGCGACGATCAAGTTCGTGCCGTATGGCCTCGGCTACGAACTTGCTGCGGTTCTTCTCGCGACGGTCGATGTCTCTGACGAGGTCATCGGGCAAGGTCACCGTTATGCGTTCTACGCTGGCCATATCATACTCTCAGTATGATCATACCGCGTTGACAGCGATGAATGCCTACCCGGGCTTTGGATCTAGCGATCGGTGCCTTTGGTTGTACCGGTAGCCGCCGCACTGGTCTCCGGATGCAGGCCGGCGTGCGGACGAACTCCGTTGTCTTTCCAGGCCCGCAGTTCGGAAAAGCCCGCGGCGATTTCGTTGGGCAGGATGGCGCAGTGGCCGTCGTGTTTCACATACTGCTGGACAAACATCGCCGTAGATCCGGTCTGCTCCACCAATTCGGGATAACGGTCGGGAATTCGGACCGGCACCAGCGGATCGTAGCTGGTGTGAATCGCCAGCATGGGGTGCGTCAACCGGCCAGTGGGCGTGTACCAGGTGCGAATGTACTCGGCTGCTTTCGGATCCGCGGTGTAGCGCTTCACGCCGTCATTCAGCGCGTTGTAGTTGTCGGAGCTTTCGTAGATGGTGTTGCGATTGTCGAAAGGATTGCCACCTCCGCGCTGCTGGAGGTCGAGCAGCATGTAGGTGATGAAGGTCAACGTGCCCGCTAGATCCTTTGAATTGTGCGCGCCGGAGTAACGCAGGATCGCAGCGGCTTTTTCGGGCTGGGCGTCGATCACGGCTTGCAGTTGTTTCGCGGCTTCGGCCGAGTTTTTGTAATCGGCCGGAATCTTGTCGGGCGGCGGAAGCGCGCCGGGGAAATAATAATCGAATACCACGCGAGCATCGAACGCGCCGCGCTCCATGAAGTAAGTGGTGGGCGCGAGCGGACCGCACAACGCAAGACCGGCGTCGTAGTTCGTGGGGAAGCGTTCCATGAGCATCATGGTGAGGAATCCGCCCATGGAGTGGCCGGTGACGTAGGTTTCCTTGGGATGGCCGTATTTGTTGGTGAAGTAGCGCCGCAGAGCTTCCGTGTCGGCCACTGCTTCCTGGACGGCCCATCCGCCCGCGGCGTATCCAGATTGCGCCAGGGCGTATCCTTGATCGGTGAATACGGCGAACACTGGAGGCAGCTTGCCCTCTTTGAAGGAACCGGCCACCGCACTGTAGCCGTGGCAATACATCACCAGGCCACCGTTCCAGTTCTCGGGAATGTCGATCCGGAACTTCGCGCCGTTGATTTCGCCGATTTCCGTCTTGGGCTCCACCTTCGGAGCCGCCAGGCACAGGGTCGCACAGACAAGGAGCGCACCGATCAGTTTCATGTTACAGCCTCCCTTGAGAATTATTCTGAAGTATAGCAAGGGACGGGAGGACGCAGGTGGCAGGAAGCAGGAGGCAGGCGGCACCTGACCATACGGCGTCTCTCGACCCTGCGTCCTGCGGCCCGCCGCCTGCCTGCTGCCGCCTGCCTCCTGCCGCCTGCCTCCTGCCGCCTGCCTCCTGCCGCCTGCCTCCTGCAGCCTGCCTCCTGCGTCCTGCCGCCTGCCTCCTGCCTCCTTCCCCCGCCGCCTGTCCTCAATACTGCTTCAAGAACTCTGCCAGGTCCGGGCCTAGCGTCTTGCGTTCGGCGATGCACAGGTCGATGCGTTCCAGCATTTGGGCCAGGTTCCTTGGTCCGCCCGTGTAGTTCTTGACTTTGTCCTGGAAGAAGCTCTCCACGTCGGCGCGGTGCTGGGCATCGCAGAAAGCGGCGCCGGCGAAAGGAAAGAATGCCGCGTAATCCTCACCTACTTCGCGCGGTACCAGCGTGAGCAGTTGATCGAGGTGCTGTTTTACGAACTGGAAGGGAAGCTCCCTCGTCTCGGGGTAGCTGAGCGGGCCGAATAGGAGTGAGAAGAGTCCTTCGCGAGCGTCGAACTCCTTGGTGAGCGATAACTCCATGCCGGCTTTTGCGATCTCAGGGTTGCGGAAGGCGCCGAGCGCGCCGATCAACTGCTGCCGCCGGCGATGATCCTTTTCTTTCCCTGCTGCTTCGTGCAGGCGATCGAACAGGTCGCGATTGCCAAACTCAGCCGCAATGCTCAGCACGGAACCGGACATGTCCGGCGCCACAGCGCTTCGGTCCGTCAGATATTTGCGCGCCAGTATTTCGGCTTCATCGATGAGCTCCTTTTGTTCTCCGACGCCCGCGACAAACGGCACCAGCCGCTGGCGCAATAGGCGGACATCGTCGCTCTCGCCGGGTTTGCCCACCCAACCGAGTTCGGTGGCACGCTTGCCGAAAACCTGTCGGATGAATTTTGCGCCCTTCGGACGGAGTTCGTCGGGAACATCGTTGCTCTTGAGAATTCCCGCAATACCGGCTACTGACAAGACCACCTGGCGGTCGGGGTCCTGGCTGTACTGGGGAACCAGCGCCAGGGCCACGCGCGGCGAGATGTCGCCGGTGCCCACCAGCGATTCCACGTTGCCCAGAACCCCCACCCGCTCAGCCAGCGTGAGGTGTGAACCATGGTCCGCCAGCACCTTGTCCAGAAGCCCGTCCTTGTAGTCGACCTGGTAGTAGCCGGTCTCGCCATCATTCGGCTCGATCCACGCCGGACAGCTCTTGGCTTGAGTCAATACCATCTCCGTGCGCGGGTCGGTCATGACCTCGCACTGGTGGTGGACTGCGCCGTCTGCCAAGTAAGCAACACAGATCGGAATCCTCCAGGTCTCGCGTGAAGAACCCTTCGATCCGAGCGGAAGCAGCCGCTTCTGTGCGAGCAATATCTTGGGCTTCGCACTGCAATCGAGCGTCATCGAAACTTCGGGGAGCCCGGCCTGATTGAGAAAGGTGTCGAACGCCGGCGCGATATTGCGGCCGGCAGCGGCGCTAATCCCCGCCTCGAAGTCGCTCGCCGTGGCGTTGCCCCAGGCGTGTTTCTTCAGGTATAGCTGCACGCCGTTGCGGAATTTCTCCCGGCCGATCCAGGTCTCGAACATCTGGATTACGGCTGCGCCCTTTTCGTACGTGATGCCGTCAAAACCGTTGGCGATATCGTCGTTCGATTCGATGGGCTGCCGGATCTTGCGCGCCGACACCAGGCTGTCCTGGCGCATTGCTCCCAGTCGTGCGCTGACAGCGGTAACGTCCGTATGCCATTCGGGCTTCCACTGGCCGACAATCTTCCGCTCCATCCAACTGGCGAAAGCCTCGTTCAGCCAAATATCGTCCCACCAGGAAGTGGTCACCAGGTCGCCGAACCATTGATGCGCCATTTCGTGCGCCACTACAGTGGCCATGCCCCGCTGGCGGTTGATGGTGTCCTGTTCCGGCTTCGAGAGCAGCGTGGTCTCGCCGTAGGTGATGAGCCCCGCGTTTTCCATGGCGAAATTGCTGACCGGCATCACGATGGAATCCAGTTTCTCGTAGGGATACGGTGTGCCGAAATAATCTTCGAGCAGCTTCAAGAGTTGGGGAATCGCTGCGGCGGCGTATTTCGCATTGGGTCCCTTGCCGCGAGGAGTGATCACCCGCAGCGGCGTTTTCCCCAACTTGCCGGCATCGACGATCTCGAACGGTCCAGCGGCAAAAGCCACCAGATAGCTGGGCAGCGGCTTCGATTCTTTGAATTTCACCACCTTCATGCCATCCGGCTCGTCCGCTTCAGAAAGCTGCGGCGTGTTGGCGAACGCCGCATCACTCTTGCGAACGTGCAGAGTCAATTGCCACGGCACTTTGTAGGCGGGTTCGTCGAAACAGGGAAAAGCCCGGCGCGCATCGGTGGGCTCGAACTGGGTGTAGACATACCATTGATCGCCTTCCTTCATTTGAAAAACGCCGGCGCTGCTGTTCCGATTGATCTTCCCTTCGTAACTCACGTGCAGCACGCCTTTGCCGGAGATCGGATGATCGAACGAGAATCCCGCGAAGTCTGCTCCGCCTGCCACCGTTTGCGCATTCACCGCCGGGCCCGCTGCGTCGCGAAAGCTCGCATCTTGGATCTTGAGCGCCGCGGCATTCAGCCACAGGATCGATGTAGGCGTTCGAATGTCGATGCCGATATCGACCGTGCCGTGGAATGTATCGCGATCGGGGATCAGGGTGAGGTCTACGGTGTAGCGAGAGGGTCGAGTGTTGTCCGGGAGACGAAGTTTGGGCGGTTCGGGCGCCGTAGCGGCGAAAGCGGTGCTGAGGGCCAGGAGCAGGAGAATGAAGCGCATATACATCCAGCTTCGCACGGCGACGACGAGGCGGGTTAGCCGGTCACTTCCACCCGGACCGGCGGCGCTTGCACGGTTTTTTTCTCGATCCAAAGCACCGCGAGCGCCCCCAAGTACAGCGCCGCTCCCACCAGCACTGTCGCGCGCAGACCAATGTAGATGGCCAGGACGATGGCGCTGGCCGATCCGAGAACGCTGGCCGCCGCATTCAACGCCCAGGCCCAACGGATGGCTTGGGGAAAACGAACTTCCAAGTGAGTCAGGCCGGTGGGAAATGGCATGCCCATCAGAAATCCGGCGGGGGCGATGAGGCACGCCGTAATAGCCATCTTCAGGGGCAGAGGCCAACCGACCCCAATCTCGCTGATCGGCGCAGCCACAAACGCCAGTATGGAAACCAGCGCAGCAACCGCGATCAGCAGGAAATTCAGACGCCGATGATCCGTTCCGGGAATCAGTCGTCTACTGAAGAAGCTGCCCAGCCCGCTCGAAATCAGCATGGAGAAAACGATCACTGTCAAGGCATACGTGGGATGCCCCAGGAAGAGAACAAATTTCTGAATCAGCGCCACCTGGATCAGGATATAGCCGGCGCCGATACAGAAGAAGTAGAGCAGAAACCCCCGCACGCCTTTCCCCGCCGGCAGTCGCGCGCCGAGCAATAGCGGAGGCAGTGCCAGCACTACGGCGGTGGCGATCAGGCTGATCCCCAACAACCCGAACAACAGCGGCAGCGCGCGATTGATTTTCGCATCCGCCGCCACACCGCCCTCGCCGGTAACGATGCTTTTGAGAAAACCTCCCACATCGCGAGGCTGGACCGTGTAGAAAAAGAATGGGCGATCGTCGCTCACCGGCGAAACATCGAACTGATAGTCCCGCCAGAATGCTTCCGGATCGCTGGAGAGGAGCAGTTGCCCGAACTCATTGGCCGGCTTATCGCCGGGCAGGTAAATCGACTGCAGCTTGGTGGACGCTAAGGCCGTACCGACGCGCGCTACATCGTCGACATCCAGGGGCTTTCGAAACACAATCACCGTGTCCTGCGCCCCCCAGGCGGCGAGCTTCTCGGCCTCTTCGCGCACCACCACCACATGTTTCCATGGCTGCGTTTCTCCGAGATCCTTCAGCGAGTCCATGGCCAGCGAGATCAAGCGCAGCGATTCGCGCGGCGGCTGAAACCCCCAGCGGGTAAATACCATCAGTCCGTCGCCGGTGAGGTGGTTCAGATAGTCGCGAAAGGCGTCGGTGGTGTAGAGATTGTTCTCCGAAAGCGCGAACGCCCCGGCGGCTGTGGACGCCCAGGTATCCACCAGTGTGGCTTGCAGTACCTGATATTTTTCTTCGCTGCGGCGCACGAAGCTGCGGCCGTCTTCAATCGCCACGTGGACGCCGGGACGGTAATATAGTCCCCTGCTCAGGCTCGGGAAGCGCTCCTGCATGATGGTCTGAGCAATAATCGGGTTGATTTCCACCGCGGTGATGTCCCGGCTGCCGGAAGTGAACGACCGCGCGACATCATAGCCGCCGCCGGGCCCGATCACCAGCGTCTTCGCGCCAGGCCGCAGCAGATAGGGAAAGCCGGGCCCTTGGTGCAACAGGCTATACTTTTCGCTCGCGGTCAAATGGTCGAGATCGAAAGTCGGTATCCCAGTGGCAGCGTCGGCGTCGATGATAATGTTCGGGCTGCCTCCATCGTTCACCAGCGCGATCCGCGAAAAGCTGTTCCATTGCACGAATTGCTCTTTGGGGAGCGGCCGCCCTTTGGCGTAATGAATGTCGATGGGCCGTTGCTTCACGTTATAGACAATCAGCACCATGAACGAAAGGGCCAGCATTACCGCCGCGACGCGGCCGGCGAGCGTTCCCGCCAGGTTGTACCAGATGGCGGCCGACACCGCGAAGAGAACCGCGGCCGCGAGTACGGTGTTGGGTCCGCCGAAGTGATTCAGCAAGGTCACCAGCGACAGGCAGCCCGCGGCGGCCCCGATCAGATCGAAAAAATACACGCGATCGACACGCTCGATCGCTTCGGCGATGGCCAGCGAGACGATAGTCCCGGAAAAGAAAAACGGCAGCGCGCTGGCGAAAAAGACGGTGGCCAAGGTGAAATAGTTTGGGCCCGTGCGCGTGACCAGGAAGATCAGCGAGAGCAGCACCGCGATGC
The DNA here is from genome assembly GCA_035632375.1 of Bryobacteraceae bacterium. Classification (GTDB taxonomy): domain Bacteria; phylum Acidobacteriota; class Terriglobia; order Bryobacterales; family Bryobacteraceae; genus Palsa-89. Next base: position 6,898 of record DASQGY010000337.1, read on the forward strand.
TGTTCAGTACGGCCAGCGTTCCTAGCTTGAAGTAAATGTTGCCAGGCCAACTGGCGACAACGTAGGAAAACACGCCGCCCGCGCCCAGCCCGAACAACGCGATTGAGATAGCAAGAAAAGCAAAGTGATAAAAGAAGACGACGGAAAAAATACGGGTGAGCGCGAGCTCCAGAATCAGCGTTGCCAGGGTGGTGAACGCGACGCCCAGATACAACTGGGACCATTTGGCTTTGCCGCTGTCGGATGAACTGATGCGGGGCAATTCCCTATGTTAAAGGATCGCAGCCGGATCGCGCCACGAAATCGGCCGCCGGAGCATAGATACGAACGTGCCACCCGGCGGCCGATCCTTCTTCCCTAGAACTTCAGACGGCGCGCGGCAAAATCGCGTTGCGGCTTGTGGGGCGGGTTGTCAACCTGCAGCGGGTTGGTAACCCGCTTGGTCAACCTGCGGTACATCCTTCACATCATCGCCGTGGGCGGCGCGGGCTCGTCGGGATGCCCGGCATTCGCCAGCGGCAGCCGCACCAGCAACGCGCCCAAGCTCAGCAACACCGCGAACCCAAACAAATACGACGGATCGTCGAACACCTTGGGCAACGGCCAATCAAAGAAACGGAAGGTAGCGATCACCAGCCCCATCAGCGCTTCGCCGGCGATCAATCCGGACGCGGTCAGAATCCCGACGTTCTCCACGCGCGCCCGCTGGGCCTCGTTGAAGCCGTGCTTCTTACGCAAAGAGTCCGTGAGCCAACGGAACATACCACCGGCAAATATGGCGAACGTTGTGTTGAACGGAAGATACATGCCGACCGCGACCAGCATCGGGCTCTTTACCTTCACCATCACCAGAACGATGCCGAACATCACACCGACCACCACCAGCGGCCAAGGCATGTCGCCGCCGACAATTCCTTGCGCCAGCGTCGCCATCAGTCCCGCTTGCGGAGCGGAGAGCTTGGGATCGCCGAAGCCGGTTCCACCGCTCTTGATGTTAGCGGCTTGCAGGATATACAACGGCCAGTACATGGCGGCGCTCGCCACCACCACGGCAATCAGTTCGGCGATCTGAATCCGGCGCGGAGTTCCGCCTAGGATATAACCAACCTTGAAGTCTTGAAGCAATTCGCCGGCGACAGCGGAAGAAACACAAGCTACGGCCGCGACGCCAAGCACGACGGCCACGCCGCCGGTCCCCGACACACCAAGCGACACCATCAACAGCGCGGCGATGATCAGCGTGGTCAACGTCAATCCCGATACCGGGTTGTTTGTCGACCCGATCATGCCTACCAGGTACCCCGACACCGTGGCGAAGAAGAAGGCGATAATCAGCATGACGACGGCGGCCACCACGCCGCTCAGCACTTGGCCCGATAAATAAATGTAAAGCCCCATCATCGCTACGAACATCAGCGCGATCAGGCCGAACACCACTTTGGAGCTCATGTATTGCTCATTGCGGCTGGTCTGTTCCACCTGCGCGGCAGTCACCTTCAAATCGGAAATCGAGCGCTTCAGGCCATCGAAAAGGCCCTTCCGCATTTTGAACAAGGTATACGCAGCGCCCACCATCATTCCGCCCACCGCGATAGGCCGAACAATATAGCGCCAAATCGAGTTGGCAAGAGCCAGCCAGTCGCCGTCGCTTGCATTCGGCGGCAGGAAGCTCTTGAGCTGTGGCCCGAGAAAGAAGATCAGCAGCGGCACCATCAATCCCCAAGCCAGAACGCCGCCGGAAAATTGCAGCGCCGCAAGCTCCGGGCCGATGATGTAGCCCACACCGATATAGGCCGGGCTCACCGTGGGACCGGAAGCCATGGTGACCCCTCCGGCTCCAAGCGCTCGTTGCGGGCTTCCCAGCTTCACCACGCTCTTGCCCAGTTGCCCCACCGGAAGAAAGAAGTTCTTGTCCGGCGCAAAGAGTTGGATTTCGCCCAGAAACTGAATCACCGCGCCCAGGCCGATGTTGTAGAACAGAAATTTCGCGGCCTCCGCGCCTCGCCGCCCCGCCTTGTGAATCTCCGACGCCGCCACCGACTCCGGAAACGGCAAGTCCGGGTCCTCCACCATCACCCTGCGGACCAGCGATACAAAAAGCACCCCGATAATGCTGCCGACCACCATTAAGGCCGTCGATTTCCAATACGCGTCTTTCGGCGCGAAAGAGGGCCAGGCTCCCGCAATCAGAAATGCCGGTAGGGTGAAGATTGCACCCGCCGCCACCGATTCGCCGATGGAGCCCGCGGTTCGAGTGATGTTCTCTTCCAGAACCGACCCCTTGAACATCCGCAATACGGCCATGCCAATCACCGCCGCCGGATATGTCGCCGCAATGGTGATTCCTGCGCGTAGACCCAGGTAGGCGTTCGCCGCGCCGAGAATCACTGTAAGCACCAGGCCTAGCAGCAACGCCCGCAACGTGAACTCGCGCATCTGAAGATTCACGGGGACGAAAGGGCGAAACGGTTTTTGATCGGTCATCGGTTGACAATCATATCAGGTGAGCCGCGGGGTCGTGCCCGCTTGAGAATGGGACGATTATTGCACTACTAGCGTTACAGTATTCGGGCTGGTGTACGTGCCCGCGCGGACTACGACGTGCACCTCACCGGATGATGCGGCATCCGGGATCCGGGCGTTGATCTGCAGGACTCCCTGCACCATCCCCGGGGCGGCGCCGGCATAGAGTACCTCGGCGGGTTGGTCGTCGATAAATACCTGTACCGGAAGCAGCGGCGCGGGAAATGGGGCGGCGTTCACGATCTTTCCGTCGTCGAGCGCAGGGGTCATTTGCCCGGCGCCGGTAGCGTACAACAGCACGATGCTTCCCCGGGCCGCCGGCGAATCGGCTGAATTCAGCTTGCCGTCTTGATTGACGATCGCGCCTGCGCCGCCACCGGTCCCATCCAAAGCAAATAGCGCCGGAGTGGCGGGAAGTACCGGCATCATCATCGGGAACGATAGTTGCCCTTGATACCGAACCTGCACTTCAGTCTGGGGGCCCGCCGTACCAAACGGTACAATGACGCCCACCTGATTAGCCGAAGCGTAGAGCAGCGGTGCGGCAATGCCGTCAAAGAACACTTGGGCATCCGATATCGTTGTCGTCACGCGGCCGGCGTCGTCGACTTGCGCACTACTGAGCTGCGCCGGTCCGATATTGGATCCGAAAATCGCCACCAGCTCACCCGGCGATACCGCATCGCCTGCAAAACTCGCGCCATTAACGATCCCAGCGATCAAGGTCGGCGTTTCCACCGGCATCCCGCCCGGAAGCTCCCCATAGACGACCAACGAATTGGAAAAGGTCGGCACATACACGCGGCCGCCCACCACGGTTGGCGCCACGAACTTCGCGAAGCGGCCCAGCTTGTCCGCCGGAACCATGTCGCTATTCCACAGCTCCACGGAAAGATCCGTGGCATCGAACGCATGCAGCGTGCCGGGAACGCCGGCAGACTGCAAATCGCCGGTGGTTTCCCACACGATTCCACTTCCGCCCACATCGCCATTCGCCGATACCGCTATGCCCGCATACCAGGTCTGATACGAGGATGCGCTCTGCGACTGCGGCGTCTCGTTGATCTTGTCTCCAGCGATCTGGTAAGCCTGTAGTTTTTCAAATGGGTTCTGCACGTAAACGATGGGCCCGTCCGGACTGTTCCACAGCGCGATATCGAAGATTCCGAAATCGCCGGTCTTCACGCTGCTGGAGTTAGCCGGCGCAACATGCCCCATCGCGTCTCGATGAATCAAGTGCAGATAGCCGGACTTGGCGCCCGCCACCGCCAGATTCGTATTCGGAACGAGAATCACTCCGGTTGCAAAATCTTCATCGCCATCGCGCATCTCGATCCAATCGCCCGGCGTGAAGAAATCGCGCAGCGACAGGTCTGCGGAGGACAGCTTGAGAACAGACTCACCAAGAGAAGACTTGCCATCAAAATCACCATTGCCGGTTACGACGTAAAGATTACCGTTCTCGTCAATGGCCGGTGCGCGGCCCGTCTGCCAGATGGATCCCCCCCAGGAATTCGGCGTGCTATTGAACGCCGCAACCTGATGCTTCAGATTGACGCCGTCGTAGCCCAGCATCCAGCCATGAAACAGTCCCGCGTCGGCGTGGGAGCCAAATCCCAGGAAGACCGTTCCGTTTACCAAGGCGAGGCCGGGACGCTGCAAGTGCCACATGGCGTCGAAAGCGACGCTCCCATTGGCGCTTTCGTCGGCATTGCCCGCCACCGAAGCAGCGATCGCCACCGGTCCGTTCATCGTCTCGTGACCGTCCGCGAGCGATAGCGCATGCAGTCGAAACACCGGCGCGCCGTTCTCCAAGTTCTCCGCGACGACATAGATGACCTGTCGCGCGAGATCGATCACCGGCGTGCTCAGTATGCCCACCTCCGGCACGGCATCGTAGAAGTTGAGCGCCGAAGACGGAACCGGCGCGCTAAGATTCACCTGCCAGAGCGCCGGCGTGGATTGCGGCGCATCGGCGTCGATGGCATAGACGCTGTTGTGCATGGTGACCACAAAAACTACGTTGTGCGCGCCCTTGCCGGTTATTTGCTGGCCGGCGACGTAGAGCGGCTGCGCGTAGATTTGGCCATCCACCGGGAACGCGCCGATCTTACCGAAGCTCGCGCTATTGACATTCGAGGCGTTAAGAATGCTCTCCTGAAGGTTCGCGTTGGTTCTTTGATTGTCGTAGTTCGCGGTCAGCACATTCGGTTGTGCGAATGCAAAAGATGTTAAACAAAGCGCGGCCAGCCCCGGCACTGTGATGCGCGAGTGTAGCCCCCGCGCTTTCCTCTCATAGAAAGCAATTTGCAATTAGTTATGCCCTACTCGTTTTAGTCAACACAGCATTGGCGGAGGCGTCTCGGTTGCTATGTCGCGCAGGTGTGATCACGCATCATTAAAGTTTCTTGACGCACTCCTTTGACTTACACCAACTGGCGATGGTTCCTATAGCAGAAAGACGGCGCACGCTCCGCGGTCTTCAACTTAGATATCGTCTTGTGACCTGTCCGACTTTATGGGGAGGTTAGGAGCTGTTACTGCACCATCCGATGGATGGTTTGTAACTTCTCCCACAACGGTCCCAGTAAGTCCAGGCGGAGCGCGTTAGGTCCATCTGACAGCGCTCGTTCGGGCGCCTCGTGTACTTCGACAAAAACTCCATCCACCCCCGCCGCCACCGCCGCCCGCGCCAGCGTGGGAATAAATTGCGGCTGGCCTCCCGAAGCGCTGCCCATGCCTCCCGGCAACTGCACACTGTGCGTTGCGTCGAACACCACCGGCCATCCGAAATCGCGCATGATCTGCAGCCCACGCATGTCCACCACCAGGTTGTTGTAGCCGAATGACGAGCCGCGCTCGGTGAGTATGATCTTATCGTTCCCCGTGGACGCCACCTTATCGGCGGCGTTGCGGATATCGTACGGCGATACGAACTGGCCCTTCTTGATGTTGACCACCCGCCCGGTGCGTCCCGCGGCCAGCAGCAAATCGGTCTGGCGGCAGAGAAACGCCGGGATCTGCAGAATGTCGACGCCTTCTGCGGCGACCTCGGCTTGCGACGGCTCATGTATATCGGTCAACACCGGGAACCCCTCGCTGCGCAATCCACTCAAAATACGGATGCCCTCGCGCAAACCAGGCCCGCGATAAGAAGATCCGCTGCTCCGATTCGCTTTATCGAACGAAGCTTTGAAAATGAACGTCCCCACAATCTTGCGAATCTCGTTCGCAAGAAAATGGACATGCTCCTCGCTCTCAATAACGCAAGGGCCGGCGATCAACGCCAGCGACTGGCCGCGTCCGATGGGAGGAAGAGTGCTCAATCCGCGTGAGTGAACTGCTCGGAGCGCGGTGCACGCTGGGGCGTCTTCGTCCGAATCAACCGATTCTTGTGCGAAGCGCCGATGAACGCGGCGAACAGCGGATGCGGCTCCATCGGTTTGGATTTGAACTCGGGATGGAACTGGCAGCCCAGGAACCACGGATGATTGGAAATCTCGCAGATCTCCACGTACACGCCATCCGGCGTTTGCCCTGAGAGACGCAAGCCGCCCTGAGTCAAAACCTGCTCGTATTCGCGATTGAATTCGTACCGATGCCGATGCCGCTCGCTGATCTCCGGCGCACCATATGCCTCGCGCGCGAAGCTGCCTTCGGTGAGCAGGCAGGGATAAGCGCCCAGGCGCATGGTGCCGCCCAGTTCGTCCACGCCTTTCAATTCGCGCAGCTTATAAATGACGCGATCCGGCGTCGCGGGATCGAATTCGGTGGAATTGGCCTCCGCCATGCCGCATACATTGCGCGCGAACTCGATCACAGCGGTCTGCATGCCCAGGCAAATCCCAAAGTACGGAACCTTCGCCTCGCGCGCGTAGCGGATAGCCGTGATCATCCCCTCCACGCCGCGCTTGCCGAATCCGCCCGGCACCAGGATGCCGTCGTATTTCTTCAACTCGGCGGCACAGCCCGGCCACTCCAGTTGCTCCGACTCAATCCAGTGGATATTCACCTTCACGCGATGCGCCAGACCGCCATGCAGCAGCGCTTCCTTCAGGCTCTTGTACGAATCCTCGTACTCCACATACTTGCCCACCAGCGCGATGTCCACCTCGTCCTCGGGATTCTGCATCCGCTCCAGCATCCCGGTCCAGCGGCTGAGATCCCGCGGCTTGGCTTCCATATGGAACAGCCGCAGAATGATTTCATCCACACCTTGCTCGGCGAAAACCAGCGGCACTTCGTACACCGATTGAACGTCCGTCGCGGTGATCACCGCCTCTACGTCGACGTCGCAGAACAGCGCGATCTTCTCCTTCATCTCGTGAGGTAGCGCGCGCTCCGACCGGCAGAGCAGCATGTCAGGCTGAATACCGATGGCGCGCAGTTCCTTCACGCTGTGCTGCGTGGGCTTGGTTTTCAATTCCTGCGCTGCCGCGATCCACGGTACCAGCGTGACGTGCAGGAACGCGGTGTTCTCACGACCCAGCTCATGCCGGAGCTGGCGAATGGCTTCGAGAAACGGCAGCGATTCGATATCGCCCACAGTGCCGCCGATCTCCACAATCACCACGTCCACATCGGTGGCCACCTTGCGCGCCGCGGCTTTGATCTCGTTGGTGACGTGCGGAATCACCTGCACGGTTTTGCCCAGATAATCGCCGCGCCGCTCCCGATGGATGATCTGCTCGTAGATCCGGCCGGAGGTGAGATTGTTGCTCTGGCTCAATTCCGCGTGGGTGAACCGCTCGTAGTGGCCAAGATCCAGATCGGTCTCCGCGCCGTCGTCGGTGACGTAGACCTCGCCGTGCTGGAACGGGCTCATGGTGCCGGGATCGACGTTGAGATAAGGATCGAACTTTTGCAGCGTCACCCGCAGCCCGCGGCTCTCCAGCAGGCATCCGATGGACGCCGCCGCAATGCCCTTACCAAGAGACGAGACCACGCCCCCCGTTACGAAGATGTACTTGGCCATCGGCATTCCCTCGTTTCACTTCGACAAAGAAGGTTCAAACAACGCCGCCACTCGTTCGAGGTCCTCCGGAGTATCCACGCCCAGAGACTCGTATTCGGTTTCCACTACGCCCACTCGATATCCGTTTTCAATCGCCCGCAACTGCTCCAATCGCTCCGCCTGCTCCAGGGGACCTACCGGCAGGCCGGAATAGGCCAGCAGGAATTCACGCTGGTACACGTAAAGGCCAATATGTTTGTAATGAACAGTACTTCCCTCGCGAACATACGGAATCGGGAAGCGTGAAAAATAGATGGCATCGCCCGCGCGATTGCTCACCACTTTCACCACGTTCGGATTGTCGATCTCGCTCGGATCCTCGATCCGCTTCTTCAGCGTCGCCATCGGAAGACTGGTGTCCCCAACCATCGCCAGCACGGCAATATCGATCGCCTGCGGATCGATCAACGGCTCGTCGCCCTGAATGTTGACGATCGTCTGCGCCTGGTTCGAGTAGGCGACTTCGGCCACGCGATCCGTCCCCGTCGGATGATCGGCGCGCGTCATCTGCACCTGCGCGCCAAACGCCCGCGCCGCATCGCGAATCCGCTCGTCGTCGGTGGCAATAATCACCTTGGCCAGGTATCGCGCCTGGCTGGCCCGCTCATACACGTGTTGCAGCATGGGCTTACCGGCGATGGGGGTGAGTGCTTTTCCAGGAAATCGGGAGGAGGCAAACCGGGCTGGTATTACGCCCAGAATTCTCGTCTGCACAATCGATCTTATCACAAGTGCCAGTGTAGCTATCAAGAGAGAATTCTTTGATGGGTGGCGCCGGCTTGAGCTACGCACAAGCTATTGATTTTGCTGCACCGAGATCCGTAGCGCACGCACTCCTGCGTGCCGCGTCGGCACTCGTGCCGACGCCTGGAGTTTCTACAAATCCAAGACGCCCAGACGATGGTCCGCGCCACCCTCAGAAACTTGTCAGCAAATGGTAGCACAGGCTTTAGCCTGTGGGTGGATTGCCGCATCTGATATTTCAGTCACCAACATTGGCCAACGGACCAGAAAACTTAA
>DASQGY010000338.1:0-33295 GCA_035632375.1 Bryobacteraceae bacterium
GGGCTGGACAGGCTTTATCTCGCACTGCAATGTCGGCGCCGCGACGAGGGCATTGAACGCTCGCTTGGCCTTGTCGATATGATCCGCGTCGACGAACTGTTGCGCGAACGCGCTGCTACACATCGTGAGCGCGATTGCGCCAAGTTTGTTGCGCAGACGCATTTAGGCTCTTTACGCGTATCTTAACAGTCTGCCTTCCACCCAAGCTGTGCAACACTTAAATCAAATGGGTCTAGCGGATTCTTTCTTCGGCCTGAAGTTCGCCATCACCGAGCAGGACCTGCAATCGTACCTCTCGGAAGCCCTTTCGAGCGGTGGCGATTACGCCGATCTTTATTTCGAATACCTTGCCACCAGCAATCTGAGCATCGACGAATCCATCGTCAAAAGCGCCGTGCAGGGTGTGTCGCTCGGCGTCGGCGTGCGCGTGATCTCCGGTGAGCGTACCGGCTACGCGTACAGCGACAATTTGAGCCCGGAAAAGATCCGCCATGCGGCGCGAGTTGCCGCTTGCATCGCGAAAGGGCCATCCAAAGTTGATAAAGCTGGGTTTGACGAATCGCGCAAGCGCAATCTTTATCCCGTGCTTACCGCGCCGAACGAAACCACGCTGGCCGAGCGCGTGGAATTGGTGAAGCGTGCGGACAAGGCCGCGCGCGCCGCCGATGCGCGGGTGTTTCAAGTCCAGGCCAGCTATGTCGATAGCCTTCGACAGGTGCTGGTGGCGAACAGCGACGGAGTTCTCAGCTTCGATCGCCAGCCGATGGCGCGACTGGGTGTCGCGGTGCTGGCGCGCCAAGGCGATGGCATCCCGCAGCGTGGTTACTCGGGCGGAGGCGGCCGGGTGGCGCTGGATTATTTCCAGAACGAGAAAACACCGGAGCATTTCGCGCAGGAGGCCGTGCGGCAGGCCATCGTGCAACTCGACGCAGTGGCTGCGCCCGCGGGCGAGATGACCGTGGTGCTTGGTCCTGGCTGGCCGGGCATTCTGCTGCATGAGGCGGTGGGGCACGGGCTGGAGGCGGATTTCAACCGCAAAAAAGTTTCAGCCTTCAGCGATCGGCTGGGCCAGCAGGTGGCCAGCCCGCTGTGTACGGTGGTGGACGATGGGACCATCCAGAATCGGCGCGGTTCGCTGAATGTCGACGACGAGGGTGTACCCACACAGAGAAACGTCTTGATCGAAAAGGGAGTTTTGCGCGCATATCTTTTCGACAAGCTCTCCAGCCGGTTACTGCGCTCGGGCACCACTGGCAACGGCCGCCGCGAGAGCTATCAATGCATCCCGATGCCGCGCATGACCAACACATTCATGATGTCAGGCGAGGACGATCCGGCGGACATCATTCGCTCCACGCCGCGCGGGCTGTATTGCGCGAACTTTGGCGGCGGGCAGGTGGATATCACCAGCGGCAATTTCGTGTTCAGCGCGTCGGAAAGCTATCTGATCGAGGACGGACGGATCACGCGGCCGGTGCGCGGCGCGACGCTGATCGGCAATGGGCCGGAAGCTTTGAAATACGTGAGCCGGGTGGGGAACGATCTGAAGCTCGACGAGGGCGTGGGCATCTGTGGCAAGGAAGGGCAAAGCGTGCCCGTGGGCGTGGGGATTCCGACGCTGAAGATCGATCGCATGACTGTGGGCGGCACTGGCGAATGATCGATCCCGAAGTTGCGCGGCAGGCCATCCGGCTGGCTCTCGACCAGGGCGCAAGCGACGCCGAGTGCACCATTTCCGAGGGCGAGGAATTCTCCGCGTCGGTGAGAATGCGCTCGCTCGAAACGCTGAAGGATGCTGGATCGCGCGGCGCGGGGCTGCGCGTGTTGGTGGGACAGCACGTGGGGTCGTCTTATACTTCGGATCTTTCGAGCGAGGGCATCCGGAAACTGGTGGAGTCGGCGCTGGAGATCGCGGCGATTTCTACCGAAGATCCGCACGCCGGTTTGCCCGATGCTTCCGAGCTTGGCTCGCTGCCAGGCGATCTGCAGCTCTATTCGGAGGATATTCAGAGCGTCGACACGGAGCGGCGAATCGAGCAGGCGCTGGAAGCGGAAGAGGCTGCGTTGTCGGCCGATCCGCGGATCACAAACTCGGAAGGCGCTTCGTTCGACGCATACGCCGGCGAGCGCTTGTTCGCGAATTCGCGCGGATTCCTGGGCTCCTACCGCATGAGCAGTTGCTCGCTGAGCACCACGCCGGTGGCGCGCGAAGGCGACTCCATGGAACGCGATTACTGGTACTCGTCCGCGCGGACTCCGGCGAAACTCGAGAAGCCCGCCGATATCGGACGGCGAGCTGCCGAGCGTACCTTGCGGCGCCTCGGTGCACGGAAAGTGTCGACGCAGAAAGTTCCGGTAGTCTTCGATCCCTTGACCGCGCGGACGCTACTCGGCAATATTTTCGAAGCTGTCGAAGGCGATGCGATTTATCGCGGCGCGTCTTTCCTGGTGGGCAAACTCGGGGAGCGCATTGCAGCGGAGAACGTCACAGTAATCGACGATGGGACCATGCCCGGGCTTTTCGGCACTTCGCCCTTCGACGACGAAGGCGTGCCGTCGCGGCGAACCGTGGTGATCGATCGCGGCGTGCTGCGCAGTTATCTTCTGAACAGCTATACGGGGCGCAAGCTGGGAATGAAAACCACGGGCAACGCGGCGCGCGGGATCACCGGAAATGCCAGCGTGGGACACGGAAATTTCTATCTCGAGAAGGGTGAGCGAGCCGCCGAGGACATCATCCGTGGAATCCACAGAGGCCTGTATGTCACCGAGTTGATCGGCTCCGGCGTGAACATCGTGACCGGCGACTACTCGCGGGGCGCGGCGGGCCTGTGGATTGAGAACGGTGAATTCGCGTATCCTGTATCCGAGATCACCATTGCGTCGAATCTGAGCCAAATGCTCATGGATATCGAAGCCGCCGGGTCCGACCTGGAGTTTCGGAGCTCGGTGGCGTCACCGACGCTGTTGATCCGGGAGATGACTGTCAGTGGGCAGTAGAACTGCAATCTACATGCTGGCGGTGGTGCTGGTGGCGGGCGTAGCGCTGGCCTGGTTCGTCATGCATCCAACGCCGCCCAGCGCTCCGCCTCCCTTGACGCCCGAAGCGAAGGCCTACATCCACGACGGCCACATACAACTCAGCGAAGTGACCATGAAAGCCACCGAGAGCTACGTCAAGCAGATGGTGACGGAGATCGAGGGCAAGGTCACCAACTCCGGCGACCGCACCGTGAAGCTGGCCGAGGTGTTCTGCATCTTCTACAACTCCTACGGCGAAATGATCCTGCGTGAACGAGTGCCAATCGTCAAGACCGTGTTGAAGCCGGGAGAATCGCGCGATTTCCGGCTGCCGTTCGACACCATCCCATCGACCTGGAATAATCAAATGCCGCAAGTGGTGATCGCGCGCATCGACTTTTCCTGATGGCTCGGGTGCTGGTCGTGGAAGACGATCCCTTGCAACTGGAAGTGCGCAAGCTGATTCTGGAGCAAGCCGGCCACCAGGTGGTGACGGCGCAAGACGCCGCGCAGGCAGTGAATTGCCTGGAAGGCTGCCAAATAGTGCTGATGGATCTGCAACTGCCGACCCCGCAAGAAGGCATGCGGTTGATCGAAGCGGCGTCGGGGAAGGCGCGCGTGATCGTGCTGTCGGGCGCGGAACCGCCAGTGGCGTTGCCGGTGGACGAATTTCTCACCAAGCCGTGTTCGTCGAAAAAGCTGCTCGAAACAATCGCGCGATTTTGTCTGCTGCTGATTTGCTGGTGCATGGCGAATGCCGCAACCTTTCAGGTGTCCAAGCGCGGCGAGGTGGTGGCGGAGCTGGAAATGCGCGCGCCGGGAACCGATTGGGCCATCCCGGGGCACGAAGCGAAGTTGGTTACCGTGTTGGTGGATGGCAACTCGCAACAACAGGTGATGCTGTATGCCGGCGCCGATGCGTTTTCTTATCCGATCTTTCTTGGCGTGCTTGCTGCGGGGCCGCATCGGTTGGACATCAGCGGGGAAGGCGTTGATTTCGTAGGCGCGCGTTTTCGCGAAGACTCCTCCGACTTCGTGGCGCATGCGCCGGTCTTGTATGCGCGCGCCAACACCGTCGGAGAGCACACCGATATTCCGTTGGTGGTCTATTGCGAGCGGCTAACCGAAGACGGCAATCCGTTTCTCCAATACACCGTGATCTTTTCGAACGAGGACGGCGGCACGTCGACGCGGGCGCTGATGGCCCGCTGGGGCCGGACCACCGATGTCGAATACGTATATCGTGTTTTTCTGGCGCCCGATGGCTCGGCACGGCGCGCCACCATCCAAGTGAAGGACCACAAGGAAGTGGAGTTTCATGGAAAGCGGGAAGGGACGCATCCGCTATTGATGCCCATCACCGACAACAATATGATCGGCGAGGCGGATACGACGATTCCAATCCGGTATCGGATTGCACCGGTCCTCGCGGATTTGAATGGGCACTCGCGGGAGGAATTGATGGATCAGCATCCTATCACTTACAAACTGATGGCCCAAGAGCTGAAGCGAGAAGACAAGCTGCGGCCGTTCGGGAAAGTGGACGGTGAGAAGGTCAGCGATCCGCGAAATTATCTCTACTTCGAGATGGAACTCGCCAGAAGCGAGGCTTCCGTCGCGGCGCTGGTTCGGCTGAAGGGCGATTCGCACTGGTTCAGCTCGCACCTGGGTCACGCGGATTTCGCCATCCGTACGTGGCGCAGGAATTCGGCCGAGAGCCCGCATGGATTCGTGCGCACCACGGTGGAGTTGCCGCCCGGAACCAAGCCGGAGCAGATTGCCGAGATCGGTTTCGAGTGCCTGCTTGTAGATAAAGCCGCCGATTCCGCCTGTCGCGTGGAGGCGGTGACGAAATGCTTCTTCCTGGATCGCGATTACACGCCGGACTTGAATGTCTGGACCATGAGCGCGCCGCGTGAGATCCCCGCCGGTTCCATATGGACATCCGCGTTAAGGTAATTCCGAAAAGTTCGAAGACGGAGTTGGCGGGCTATCTGCCGGATGGGACTTGGAAGGTGAAGGTAGCGGCCGCGCCGGAAAAAGGAAAAGCGAATCGGGCGTTGTGCGAATTCGTCGCTGAACATTTGGGAGTTGCAAAGAGCCGGGTGCGGATTGTTTCAGGAGAAACGTCGCACCTCAAACGGATTCGCATTGAGTAGTTGCACGCCGACGCCTAACTGGTGACCGTTGCAGCTTGTATTCACATGAGTGTGAATACGGCACGCACGAGTGCGTGCGCTACGGTAGGCCACCGCTTGGGTCGGCGAGTTGCTGTAACCGATTACGTGCCAACCGCCAACTTCGGCGCGTCGCGGCGCAGCACCAAAAGCGCGATTCCCGCCGCCAGCGTCGCCAGTGAAATCCACTGTGTGAACGACAGCCCCATGTGCAGACCCTGTTCATGAAAGCGGAAGAACTCGATGACGAATCGCGCCGCGGAGTACAGCGCCAGATACCAACCCAGGATCGCGCCGGCGGCGTGCGGCTTGCCGATCCAGCGATAAAGAAAAGCAAAAATCGCGGCGTCGGCGAAAGATTCGTAGAGCTGCGTTGGATGCAGCGGTACGCCCAGCATCACGCCGGTCAAGTTGCTTGCCTCAATATTCTTGAAGGTGACGGCCCACGGCAGGTGGCATTCCACGCCCCAGCAGCACCCGGCGGCGAAACAGCCGAGACGGCCGACGGCTTGTCCCAAAGCGATCCCCGGGGCGAACACGTCGCAGGTCTGTAGCGCCGGCAAACGGTTGCGCCGCATGTACAGCACGGCGGTCAGCAACGCCAGCAGGAAGCCGCCCTGGTAGACACCGGCCGCTTGCAGCGTATCCAAAGAGAAGAGCGATTTCGTGCCGTCGATGTAGTCTTTGAAGTCGAACAGGATCATGAACAGCTTGGCGCCGGCGAGTCCAGCGAGCGCGCAATAGATGGCCAGGTTGGTGACCGGTTCCACTGGAAGTTTGGCCCGTTTCGCCAGCCGCGTAGTGATCCATAGCGCCAGTAGAAAGCCGAGCGCCACCAGCGTGCCGTAGGTCGGAATGAAGAATTTGCCGATCGATATTAGCTTTGGAAACATGCGCTACTGCGGCACCTCGGCCGTCAGACTTTTCCTTTCGCGCGAGTGCCACATGTCCAGCAGCAGCAGGCATGCGCCGAGGGTGATGGCGGTGTCGGCAATATTGAAGTCTGGGAAATAGTAAGTCGTACCTGCATGTAGTTCGATGAAATCGGTCACCGTGCCGTGCACGATTCGGTCGTAGAGATTGCCAAAAGCGCCGCCTAACACCACGGCCAGTCCACCGCGGAGTAGCCGGCTGTGGGCGCTATCGGTGGGCTTCAGCAGAACCACCGAGATCACAACTAGTACGATAACGGAGAATCCGATCAGGAGGACACTGCGCCAGGGGCTGGATTGGTCCGCAAGCAGCCCGAAGGCGATGCCGGGATTCTCGGTATGGACGATATTGAAAAAGCCCGGAATCACCACGCGCGGCGGATCCCACACGGAGATACTGGCTTTGATCAGCCACTTAGAGATGCGATCCAACAAAACCACGCCTGCGGCTATGGCGAACGGAAAGAGGCGCTGGTTCATGCTTTCATGGTACTAGAAGCGGTTTGACTGCGAATCGTCAGACGCGACATCATCTGCCGCGGCCTTGCCAAATAGATGATCCCGACCGGCTCAGGAGCGCTACCCGATGTGAGATTCCCGGCTACAGCGCCGCAAGAATCGTGCGCGTCAGAATTACCTTGCAGTACTCGCCGTCCAGGTTCGCCAGACTCATGGCGTGGACCTCAGCCGCGGTGCGGAAAGTCCCGGCCCAGTCCTTGCGCCCAAAAGTGAAAACGGCATCTTCGACCAGGAAAGTCTCGAAGCCCAGATTGCCGGCCATCCGCACCGTCGCTTCCACGGAATTGTTGGTAATCACTCCGGCGATCACCAGTACCTGCTGGCCGGCTGAGCGCAATCGCGATTCCAAATCCGTGCCGATGAACGCGCTGTTGGTTTTCTTGGCGACGATGGTCTCGCCTGGGAGAGGCTGTGCTTCCGGCTTGAACTCGTTTCCAGGTTGCCCGGGCCGGTAGTGAGAAGCAGGCTCCACCGAGTCGTGCCGGATGTGATAGATCGGCCGCCCAGTAGCACGCCAGGCTTCGAGCAGCGCGGCGATGTTCCTCTCCGCTTCGGGATTATTTCGCTGCCCCCAACTCGGATGGTCGATGGCCTTCTGCACATCGATCACTATCAGGGCCGCATTCTGAGGAAGCTGTTTGTTCGTTTCAGTCACAATGAAATCCAATGGTAGACGCTCGGGGCTTGGTGGTGTTCGATCTCGACGGCACGTTGCTGAGAGGCCCAACAGTTTGCGAATTGCTGGCCGCCCCGCTCGGACGACTCACGGAGATGCAAGCCTTCGAATGTCTGACCGGGCAAGCGGAGATTGCCGAGGCTCGCGTTGAGATGGCGCGTTGGTACAACGGTATTTCTCGCGATCGCTTGCTAGAGTTTCTAACAGCAGCCGAATGGGCGCCAGGCGCAAGGGAGGGAGCCGCCTTGTTGCAAGACTCTGGTGTCGAAGTGGCGATCGCTTCCATCACGTGGAATTTCGCCGTCGGCTGGTTCTCGGACCAACTTAATGTACGGCACTTCCTCGGCACCGGCCTTACGGAGGGCGGACAAGTTGAGCACGTTTTGTCTTCGCATAAGGCCGGGTGGTTGATCTCGCTGGCAAACCAACTGCGCGTTCCTGCCGAAAGAACCGCGGCGGTGGGAGATTCGTCCGGTGATGTTGCGATGCTTGAGGCTGCCGCGCTGCGTTTCTTTATCGGCCCGCACGCGCCATCCGGGTTGAAGTGCTTCCACATGCCCTCGGCTAACATTCTGGAACTCGCCCGCATCATCCTTGCGGAGTGGTCACCGTAATCAGGAACGCATAATCGAAGGCGGTTTCCTTGATCCCTTCGTACCGGCCCGACGGCCCGAAATGTCCGCTGCCCATATTCGTCTTCAGCAGCAGCAGACGATCATCGGTCTTCTGCGCGCGCAGCTTCGCCACCCACTTGGCCGGTTCCCAATAGGACACCCGTGGATCGTTCAGGCCCGCCGTAACCAGCATCGCCGGATACGCCTGCGGCCAGACGTTGTCGTAGGGCGAATAGGAGCGGATGTAGTCGTAATATTGCTTGTCCGCCGGATTGCCCCACTCTTCGTATTCGGCGATGGTGAGCGGCAAAGTCGGATCCAGTATGGTGTTCAGCACATCGACGAACGGCACTTTTGCGACGGCGGCGTGGAACAACTCGGGGCGCATGTTTAGCACTGTGCCAAGCAGCAAACCACCGGCGCTGCCTCCCATGATGGCTAGTCGATCGCTCGCGGTGTAGTGTCCGGCGATCAAGCGCTCGGCGCAGGCGATGAAATCGGTGAAGGTGTTTTTCTTGGCCAGCAGTTTGCCTTGATCGTGCCACTCCTCGCCCATTTCCGCGCCGCCGCGAATGTGGGCGATGGCGAAGGCGAATCCGCGATCCAGCAGGCTGAGGCGGTCGGATGAAAACGTTGGATCGATGCTGTGGCCATACGCACCGTAGCCGTAGAGCAGCAGCGGGCTGGCCCCGTCTCGCTCGAAGCCTTTCTTGTAGACCAATGAAATCGGGACTTGCACACCATCGGGCGCGGCCGCGAATGTGCGCTCCGATTGGTATTGCGACGCATCGTACCCGCCGAGAACGGCGTACTGCTTCTTGAGCTCGCGCTCGCGCGTTTCCATGTTGTAGTCGAATACGGAGACGGGCGTCACCAGCGAAGTGTAATGAAAGCGCAAGGTGCTGGTTTTGTATTCCGCATTCCCGGTCGCTCCCACGGTGTACACGGGCTCGGGAAAGTCGATGTAGTGGGACAAGGCTCCAGTTCGATCGTGAATCGCGATCTTTTCCAGGCCGCGCTCTCGTTCGTAAACGGCCAGGAAATCTTCGAAGGAATCGACGCTCTCGATGGTTACCGCCGCTCGCGCCGGGATCGCTTCCTCCCAGTTTTCGCGCGACGGATTCGCGGCCGGCGTGCGCATCAGCCGGAAATTCTTCGCTTCCAGGTTGGTGCGGATGTAGAAATGTTCGCCATGGTGCGATGCATCGTACTCGACGCCCTGCTGGCGCGGCAGCATCACTTGAAACTCGCCGAGTGGCCGTTCAGCGTCCAGGTATCGGACTTCAGAGGTCAGCGGACTCGATAGCTCGATGAACACAAACCGGTTGCTGCGCGTCTTGGTAAGCCCGAGCGCGAAGCGAGCGTCGTCCTCCTGATAGGCCAGCGCATCGCCGCCGCCCAACTCGTGACGGAAGACCTGATAGGGACGCCGCGCGGCATCCAGCACGGTGTAGAAGAAAGTGCGATTGTCGTTCGCCCATTCGAGCGTGTAGTAGGTATTTCGAATGCGGTCCGGCAGCAGTTCGCCGGTCGCGAGATCCTTCACGAAAATGGTGTAGGCCTCGTCGCCTTCAAGGTCGGTCGAGTAGGCCAGCAGGCGATGGTCCGGGCTGACGGCGAAGTTGCCGAGCCGGAAATATTTCCGATCGCGAGCCAGCTCGTTCGCGTCCAGCAGCACCTGCTCCGGGTGATCGAGGCTTTGGTGCTTGCGGCAGTAAATGGCGTAAGCTTGGCCCTCTTCGGTGCGCGAGTAATAGAAGTAGTCGTCGCGCTTCACCGGCACTGTTAGATCGGTCTCCTGGATGCGGCCCAGAATTTCCTTGTACAGCGTTTCCTGAAGCGCCTTCGCCGGTGCCATCAATTCGGCCGTGTAGCGATTTTCCGTTTCCAGATACGCGATGACATCGGGATCGGAGCGCTCGCGCAGCCAGAAATAGTTGTCGATGCGCGTATCGCCGTGAACCGTGATTTCGTGCGGAACAACTTTAGCGGCAGGAGGCTGGGGCATTGTCAGCCAATTTATTGGCTCTCCTCTTTGCCCATGTACAGCTCGCTCACGATCTCACGATGATTCTCCAGAACCCGGCTGCGGCGCACTTTCATGGTGGGCGTCATCTCGCCGGACTCGATGGAGAAGTCGCGCTGCAGAATACGGAACTTGCGGATCTGTTCGAACGGTGCGAGCTGTTTGTTCACGCGCGAGACCGCTTTTTGCACTTCGGCGAGTACCGGTGGAGCTACAACAACGTCGCTCTGCTCCTTGCCCTGGAACGGCTCCATGCCTTTCAGCGTTTCGGCGGTAGTGACGTTGATGGTGACCAGCGCGGTGACGAAAGGCAGCCGGTCACCAATAAGCACAATCTGGTTGACGATAGGCTCCGTCTTGAAGAAACTCTCGATGCGCGTGGGATAAATCTTCTTGCCGTTGGAGGAAACAATCAGCTCTTTCTTTCGGCCGGTGATGTAGCAGTAGCCGTCGCTGTCGAACTCGGCGATATCGCCGGTGTAGAGCCAGCCATCGCGCAGCACCGCGGCGGTGGACTCCGGGTCCTTATAGTATCCAGCAAACAGCGCGGGGCTTTTCACCAGCAGTTCGCCGTCTTCTGCGAGCCGCAACTCGACGTCTGGCAATGCCACGCCAATGCTGCCCGACTTCGGCCGCGACATGGGATTCAACGTGACCACGCCACCTTCCGTGAGTCCGTAGCCTTCAATCAGGGGCATACCGATGGCCGCATAGAATCGGCCGAGTTCTTTACCCAGCGGCGCGGCACCGGAGGCCGCCAGCCGAAGCCGCCCGCCGAGACGCGTACGGATTTTCGAAAACACCAGACGGTCGGCCAGCTTGAGCGAGGTCTGCATCCACCTCGGAACGGGCTTGCCTTCTTCGCGCAGCCGGCTGACTTCCGCGCCCAGTCCAACTGCGCCGTGGAACAGCTTCTTGGCAATCCCGCTTTTCTTCTTGACCTCCGCGTTCACGCTGGCGAAGATGCGTTCCCAGACGCGTGGCGGCGCCAGCAGGAAAGTGGGCCGGATGCTTTTCATTTCGGCCGGCAGCTTGGCGAGGCTCTCGGAGAACCAAACCGGAACGCCCATGCCGATGGGAAGCAGCTCAATCACGACGCGCTGCGCGATGTGCGCCGATGGAAGAAAGCTGATGGTGCAATCGGTGGGATGGAGCGGCAGAGCTTTCGGACCCATATCGACATTGGCCACCAGCGCCGCGTGCGATACCAGCCCCATCTTCGGCTCGCCGGTTGCGCCGGAGGTAAGGTACAGGATGGCCAGATCGTCGCCGTGGACCTCGCACTTGATTTTGTCGAACGCCTTTGGGTCGCCAGCCATGGCCTTGCGGCCTTGCTCGCGCAGTTGATCGAGCGTGAGTGCGCCATCGGCTTCGCCGCGCATCACAATCCACTGCACAGGCAGCGCGGGCTCACCGGCGGCCTGCATCAGGTCCTTCATGCACTTCGCATCTTCGACGAAAACAACTTTGGCATCGCTCGACCGCAGATTGCCAATCTGATCCGGCAGCGGATAAGTAGTGTAGAGCGCGGCGGCGATAGAGCCGTTGGTCATCACGCCTAGGTCGACCAGATAGAACTCGGCGCGGGTCTCCGAATAGATAGCGACGATATCGCCCTTGCCAATCCCGATCTGCCGCAAGCCGCAAGCGATCTCCTGAGCGGCGCGCTGATAGTCGAGCCAACTATAGCTCTGATACTTGCCCTTGCCGATCGGCTGATGCAGCGCCGCCGCGTCCCCATAGTTCTGAGCCGCCGCTTCGAGGACCGCGTAGATGGTGCGAGAACCCATAAGGGATATTTTAGGTGGTAGGAGGTGGTTGGTGGGAGGTGGGACCCGGTACGATGGATTCAATGAGCGATTGGTCGAAGGAACTGACTGTTGCGAAAGAGGCTGCCGGAAAGGCGGCGGAGCTGGCGTTGCGTTATCAGGCGGGCATCGTGGCGGAGACCAAGCCCGACCGGTCGCCGGTGACCAAGGCCGATCGGGAAGCCGAGCAGTTGATTGCGCGCTTGCTTTGCGATGCGTTTCCTGGGGACGGGATTCTCGGCGAGGAGGGTGCCAGCGTCGAGTCGCGCAATGGACGGCGGTGGATTATCGATCCTATCGATGGTACGCGCGATTACTTGCGCGGGAATCCGCTGTGGGCGAATTTGATCGGCCTGGAAGTGAATGGGGAAGTGGTCGCCGGTGTGGTGAACTTGCCGATGCTCGGCAATCTCTATGCTGCTAGCCGTCCCGGTGGGGCATATCGCAACGATTCGCATATTCACGTATCTTCGAAGAAATCTATCGACGAAGCGGTGCTGTGCATGAATGCGTTCGACAAATTGGACAGCGTGCCGTTTCGCGCTGAACTACTCGACTGGATGGCGAAGTTCTGGTCGCTGCGCGGGCTGGGCGGGGCAACGGACGCGATGATGGTGGCATCGGGGCAGGCGGAAGTTTGGATCGAGCCTCGCGCTTGTCCCTGGGACTTCGCGCCGCTGAAGGTGATCGTGGAAGAAGCAGGCGGCGTCTTCATGAACTTCGATGGCGGCAGTACTATCTATGCCGGAAACGCAGTAGCTTGCGCGCCAGGTCTGGAGCCAGAGGTTCGGCGGCTTCTCGCCCTCGCCAGTTAAATCGAATTCACGTGACGGGATTTTAACGGTTTCACGCGAAACTCCGTCCGGCCAAATGTTTTTACACGTTTGGAGGACGACAGAAAATGAAAAAGATGATTTTGAGTATCGCTGCTGCTGGATTGTTGCTCGGAGTTACTGGAACTGCCTCGGCGGACGAAAAGATTCACGACCGCAAGGAAAACCAACAGGACCGGATCGCCAACGGTGTGAAGAACGGCTCATTGACCGCGCGCGAGACCGCGCATCTGGAACACCGCGAGGCGAATCTCAACAAGGAGATCCGTACCGAGCGCAAGCAGAACGGCGGTAATCTCACGAACAACGAAAAGGCGCAGGTCAATCGGCAGCAGAATCGGCTGAGCCGCAGCATCTACCGGCAAAAGCACGACGCGCAGCATCAATAAGGCCCTGATACGTTGACGAGTGGACTCGGAGGAGCGCTCGGAGGGTGAGGAAGGCTGGTCCGGCGACGGATGCCTTCCTCTTTTTTTGCGACAAGCTAACGGAGAAACATGCTGAGGCGAGCCATCGCTTCCTGGACGATCTGGCGCTCGGCTGCGTAGCAAATGCGCACCGATCCTTCGCCGCCCTTTCCGAACGCGACGCCGGGGGCGAGCCCGACTTTGGTGTCCATCAAAAGCCGCTTGCAGAAATCGAACGAATCGGTGACGCCGGCGACTTTCGGGAACAGGTAGAACGCGCCATCGGGCTTAGGCACGGTGATGCCGGGCATCTTCGCGAGCGCCGCAAGGCAGAAGTCGCGATTCTCCTTGAGCCGGACCAGCATTTCGCACAACGCGTTCTCGCCCCACAGCAGCGCTGTTTCGGCGGCGCGCTGGGCGAAACTGGGCGCGTGAGAAATGATGAACTCGTTGAGCTGGGTGGCGCGCGCGCAGAGGTCGCGGCGGGAGATCAGCCAACCCAGGCGCCAACCGGTCATGCAGTACATCTTGGAGAACGACTGCACTACGATGACGGCGTCGTCGCGCGTGGCAAGTTTCAGGATGCTCGGCGCGGGCGTGGTGGGCTTCGGGCCGGTGTAGTTCAGACGCTCGTAAACCTCGTCGGCCACCAGCCACAAGTTGTGACGGCGCGCGAATTCGAGCAACTGGCGCTGCTCATCTATAGTGGCGACCCAGCCCAGCGGGTTCGATGGCGAGGTGTAAAGCAGCATTCGCGTGCGCGGCGTGATGGCGGCTTCGAGCGCGGCGAAGTCGATTTGATAACGGTCGCCCACCAGCGGATGCGCGATCTCGATGGCGACGCCGTTGTGCAGCGCGACATTCGACGCGCCATTGGGCCAGGCCGGCGTAAGCACCAGCGCTTCATCGCCCGGATCGAGAACGCAGCGGATGCCGACGTTGAGCGCCTGCACGCCCGAAGCTGTGACCACGATTTCGGTAGCGGGGTCGAGCTCCACGCCCTGCAATTCGTGGTAGTAGCGCGCGAGCGCCTTGCGCAGAGACGGCAGGCCGGCGTTTTCCGTGTAGAACGTGTAGCCGTCGGCCATGGCCTTCTGCGCCGCGCGCTTGATGTATTCAGGCGTGGGCAGGTTCGATTCGCCGAAGTAGAGTTTCAAAACGCCGTCCATGGTCATCGCGATTTCGGCTAGTTCGCGGATGCGGGAGTGGGGAACGCGCAGCGCGGAGGCTGCGATGCTGGGAGTCATGCTTTTTCTAGTTTAGCCTTCGAAGAAAGAGGAAACCGGGGCGCTGAACCCGTGGGGCATGTTTGGATCTTCGAGGAGCTGGTGCTCGAATGTTTTCGACTGACCGGTGGCGTGGAGAATCCGAACGTGGCGTGGCTCCGGGAATACCACCCAGACCGATTTGCCACCATGAGCAAGGTGCAGGCTGATCTTCTTGTTGAGATGGGCTGCCGTTTCCGAAGAGGCGACTTCGATGTGAAGGCTCCGGGGGAAAATTTGGTAATCGATCACATTGGTCACAGGCGGTTCACAAGTAGTCGCCTGATCGAATCGTAAATGACGGCAGCGGGTCAAAACTCAGCAGCTACGCGTTCGCGGACGGCGTTGTATTCGCAGCCTACCAGGGTAATTACCGAGAGGACATACATCCAGACCAGGAGCGCGATTACCGCGCCGATGCTGCCGTAGAGCACGCTGTAGTTGGCGATGTTACGGACGTACCAGGCGAAGCCGGAAGTCGCGGCCAACCATAGAAACGTGGCCAGGATCGCGCCCGGCCAGACGGTGCGGAGCTTGAGCGGGCGGTTTGGCCCGACGCAGTAAAGAAGCGCGGTGACTACCACTGTCGCGGCCAGGGCGACGGCATAGCGCAGCAAACTGCTGACCAGAATCACCCAGCTCTTCAGGTCTTCGGCGGGGAGCAAGCCGAGCCATCCCAGCACCGATCTTTCGGTTCGCGCGCCGAAGAGGATCAGCGCGGAGGAGCCGATGGCCGGCACGGCGCCGATGAACACCAGCAGGAGCGCAATTCCACGCTGCTTGACGAACGGCCGGCCGGAAGGCAGTCGATAGGCGGCCTGGAATCCTTCCATGATGCTCATCAGTGCACCGGACGCGGCCCACGCGGAGAGGATAGCTGCGGCCACGATCAGCCAGACCGGACGCGAGCCTTTCACGGAGAACTGGGAGCGGACCAAATCCTCCGTGCCCGGTGGAACTACCTCGAAGAGGAAACGGGAGAGCACGTGGGCTACTGAGTCGGCGTTGACTTGCGCGAGAATCGCGGCGATGGATGCCAGCACTGGGAAGAACGCGAGCAGCGAGGAGTACGCCGCGCCTTTGGCGATGCCGAAGCAGTTGTCTTCGTAGGCCGCGACGCAGGCTTGGCGAAAGAGCCCCCAGAAGCGGATCAACGGCCCGGACCGCTCGATGTAGAGGCTGGGGGACGCGGGCATCTTAGAACCAGCCGCGCTTGTGGGCCTGGAAATCGTCCCACTGGCCGAAGGCTTTCATCTGTTCGTCGAGTTTGGTGTCTTTGATCAACCTTTCCACTTCGGCGCGAGTTTGACGCCTGGTGGGGCGCTCGGGGTTTTCGGCCAGACCCCAGAGTAAGGTAGCGGCGACCGCTTCGGTGATTTTTTCTTCCTTCTGATTCACGCGATCGAACGTGTCGGATTCGGCGTGATAGTCGGGCAGGTAGGGAATGGGGTCCTGGATGCCAACGAGGTTGGGAACGCCCGAAATCAGGAAGTCGAAATTGTCAGTACCATCGAGCGCATCGATAAGGTGCTCGGTGGATTTCAAGCCCTCCACACCGGCCATCGCTTTGTTGATGGGCGCGCGCAGCTCTTCGCGGCCGTTCAGATAAAAACCGCTCAAGTGGCCGGAGCCGGTGTCGAAAATCACCACGGCGGCGAATTTATCGAGCTCGGTCTTGTGGCGGGCGACATATGCTTCCGATCCGAGCATCCCTTGCTCTTCGCCGGTGAACAGCGCGAAGCGGAGAGTGCGGCGGGGAATGATTCCGAGATCGTGGAACGCGCGCGCCAGGTCGAGCACCAGGGCCACGTTCACACCGTTGTCTTCTGCGCCGGTTCCCAGGTCCCAGGAATCGAGATGCGCGCCTACAAGCACGATCTCATCGGGCTTCTCGCGGCCGCGGATTTCGGCGATCACATTTTGGGAGTCGTATCGGGAGGAGGTGCGATTGGTCATGGCCAGGCGCACGCGGACTTCGCCCGTCTCGGCGAGACGGCCCAGGCGCTCGGCATGCTCGCGCGAGACGATGGCCGTGGGGACCGGCGCATAGTTGGTGTCGAGCGAGATGGGATGTCGGTAGAGAAGGCCGCGCGGGCGCGTGGATTCCAGCAGCATGGCTGCCGGTTGATATTTTTTCGCGGCCGCGATGAGTCCGACGTTGCGCATATATTCGGCAAACAGGTCGTCGAAGGTTTTCATTTCGGAAGAATGGACCAGCACGATTGCGCCCTTCACAGACGCGCCTAGCTTGGCGAAAGCTTCAGGGGTGCCATCGCCGGCGTCGACGAGCTTCGCTTCGATAGGAGCTTTGGTGGACGGGCTCATGGGGGCGGCGGCGATCCGCAGATTGAATCTCGCGGGCGCGAGGGCGGAGGCTTCGGCGGAGACCGGGAGCCAGAGGCTGGGCGCGGTGAACGGCTCAACGCTGACGTTTTCGATGCCGATATCGCGGAATTTCTTGGCGGCCCATTCGATGGCGCGGTCGGCTGCTGCAGAGCCGGTGGGGCGTCCGCCGATGCCGTCGCATAGTTCGCGGAGATCCTGGAATATCGGCGTGTTGCCTTGGGCGCGGGCGGCGAGGCGGTGGGGTTCGTCTTGCGCGAACAATCCGCCCCCGAGCACAAATCCCGCAAGCAAGAAGTAGCGCACGCACTCGTGCGTGCCGCGTCGAGACTCATCTCGACGCACGGCTGTGTCCGGAGAAACCCAAGTGTTCACACGAGTGTGAACACGGCACGCATGAGTGCGTGCGCCACGCTTAGCGATTTTGATCATTGCGGTAGATCGCTCCTTCTTTCATTACGAAGAAAACTCTTTCGCACTGGCGGATGTTTTGCGTGGGATCGCCGGGGATGGCGATGATGTCGGCCAGTTTGCCGGGTTCCAGCGTACCGATGCGGTTTTGGAGGCCCAGCAGCTCGGCGTCCAGCGAGGTTCCGGCGCGAAGGGCGTCGAGCGGCTGCATTCCGAGATCCACCAGCATGTGAAACTCTTCGGTGTTGCGGCCGTGCGGGTAAACGGCGGCGTCGGTGCCCATTCCGATGCGGACACCTTTGGCCAGGGCGCGCCTCATGGTTTGATTGATGGCTTCAATCGCCGCGCGCATCTTGGTCTCGATCGGCGGCGGGTACATGCCCTTGCCGAGCTTCTCGCGGCCACCCTGGGTGGCCATCAGGGTGGGGATCAACACGGTGCCGCGGGCTTTCATCATGTCCAGGGCTTCGTCGTCGAGGAATGTGCCGTGCTCGATGGAATCGATGCCCGCGCGGATCGCACGTTTTGCGCCTTCGGCTCCGTGCGCGTGGGCGGCGGTCTTCTTGCGCAGCGCGTGGGCTTCGTCGACGAGGGCGTTCAATTCGGCTTGCGTGAGCTGCGGCGTATCGACATCGTCGGTGAGTGAAAGTACGCCGCCGGTGGCGCAGGTCTTGATGACATCCGCGCCGTATTTGACGTTGAGTCGAACGGCTCGGCGCGCTTCGTCGGGACTGTTGATGATGCCATCCTCGGGGCCGCTCTCGTGGCCGAAGATTCCGTAGCGGAAGCCACCCTGATCGTCGCAATGCCCGCCGGTCGCGCCCAGAGCGTGGACCGCAACCAACATTCGCGGGCCCACGATAATGCCGGCACGCACGGCATTGCGAAGTCCGACATCGATGAAATCGCCCGAGCCGACATCGCGAGCCGTGGTGATTCCCACGTGCAGGGTTTTCTTCAGGTTCTCGGTGGCGATCAGAGTCTGTTCGGGTATGGGTTTCTGCAGGCGGTCGAGCTCTTCCTGCCGGTAGTCGTTGGTCCACGGAAAGGACAGGTGGGTGTGAGCGTCGATGAAACCGGGCGACAAAGTGGCGTCGCCGAAGTCGATCACCTGCGCTCCCGCCGGAATAGGTGAGCCAGCACCTACTGCGAGGATGGTTGTGCCGCTGACTACGACTAGGCCGGGCGTGCTGATGCCATGGCCGTCGAACATGCGGGCGGCTTTGAGCACAAGTGGCCGGTTTTGCGAGTAAGCGGCGGAGAGCAATAGTAAGAGGGCTGCGATTGCACGGTTAGTCATAAGTTATTAGTTAGTTTGTCGACGCCGGGTGTTGCGGTTCTTCGCCCCAGATGTACTTAGCGAACCAGTCGTAATTGTGTTCCATCACGGCGCGTTGCTGTTTCGGCTTATTGATCGGGTGGCCGAAGCCTTTGTACAGGATCAGCTTTACCGGAACCCCGCGGTCCTTCAGCGCCTGGTAGAGCTCGAACGAATTCGGTGGTGGGACGCGTTTGTCCTGATCGCCGTGCTGGATCAGCGTCGGAGTCTTCGCCTTGTTCACGTAGAAAATTGGCGAGGTCTTCTGATAGATCGCGGGATCATCCCACGGTGTGGCCTTCAGATACTGGCGTGTGAAGGGGTGTATGTCGGTATTGACATAGTAAGTCATCCAGTCGGAGATACCCGCACCTACAGAGACTGCCTTGAAGCGGTCGCTGTAAGTGGTGATGAAAGCCGAGATATAACCGCCTTCGCTCCAGCCCATCGATCCCACGCGATCCTTGTCCACCAAGCCCTTCGAGATTAGGTAATCGACGCCGGAGATCACGTCTTCGTAGTCGCCGATACCGAGGTTTCGCACGTTCAGTGCGCGGAACTTTTCGCCGTATCCGGCCGAACCGCGGTAGTTGGGTTTCAGGATCAGCGCGCCTTTGGCCGCGAAGCGTTCGACGGGATAGTAGCGGTCGGCCGATGCGACCAGGGTGTCCATCCCTGTGGGGCCGCCGTGGATCACCACCAGCAGCGGATATTTTCGCGAAGGGTCGTAGCCGGCGGGTTTCACCAGAATGCCTTGGATGGGCGTGCCGTCCACGGATTTCCATTCAATCTTCTCGCGCGTGGCGAGATGGAAGTCCTTGTATTGTTCGCCGATGTTGGTGAGGTATTTCGGAGCGAAGTCTTTTGCTGACGACACGAAGACTTCGGAAAAGCGATTGGGCATCGCGCCTGTGGCGGCGAAAGTGCGGTGGTCGGGTGTGAAAGAAGCATCCGGGCAGTACATCGAATCGGGGCCGGTGATCCGGTCGATGGCCTGCGTCTCGGGATTTATGCGAAACACGTGCGCGGCGGTTTTCAGGAACGCGGCGAAGTAGATGCCGTCAGGGCCCCAGTCGATCAGGCTAGCGTCTTCATCGAACTTGCCAGTGATAATGCGCGGTTCGCCTCCGGTTGCCGGTACGATAGCGATGTGACTGTTCATGAAAAAGAAAAACGGATCGCCGTTCGAAGTAACGTAGGCGATCTGTCGCCCATCCGGCGACCAGCGCGGGCGCGTGTTGGGACCCTTGGAATCGAGCAATGTCTTCACACGCTTATCGGAAACATCCAGCACATAAAGCTGCGCGGTGTCCGACGAGCCGAGGTCGGGATCTCGGGTGGCGCTGAAGGCGATGTGTTTCGAATCCGGCGACCAGGAGAAATCGCCGACACTGAACTTGTTGCCCTCGGAGAGCGCTTCGGGCTTGGGGCGCTGCTTGGGATCGGATGGGATCTCGGCTGGCGCCTTGACCAGCCAGAGATGCTGCATCGAATAATCGCCGTTGATAATTTCGAAATCGCCGTATTTGTCTTTGCGGTCCTTCTTCGATTTCGGATCGGGGCCCGTGGAGGTGAAGGCGATGCTGCTTCCATCGGGCGACCAGGCGATTGCGCCGACGCCGTTCTCTTCGGCGGTGAGCTGCGCCGCTTCGCCGCCATGCGGGTTGATGAGGTAGATCTGGTGCTTGCCGTCGCGATCGGAGACGAAGGCGATGCGCTTGGAATCGGGCGACCACTTGGGGCCTTGGCTCGACTTCTTGCCGCTGGTGAGCTGGTACCGTTCGCCGGTGGCGACATTGGCGATCCAGATCTGCTGAACGAATTCGTTATCCTCCCAGTTGGTTTCCTGGACGGTGTAGGCGACGGAGCGGCCGTCGGGCGAGATGGCGGCGCTCTGGACGGATTTCATGCTCAGCGATTGGTCAATGGTGGGGATCTGTGCGAAAGCGACGGTGGCGAAGGCGGTGGCAACGAGGAAGGGGCGCATTGGGTCATTATATGACCCTGTGCACCAGCTAAAGCAGGCGCCACCATCTGCTGTTGTCCGTGCGCTGAAATTTCTACATTTCCAAGACGCACAGACTTAAAGTCCGTGCCACCTTCAGAAACTTGCCAGCAAGGGGTGGCACAGGCTTTAGCTTGTGCGGGCTACCGAGCCAAGGAACGTTGCGGCTCGGCGCGGCGAAGGGGTTCATGTTACGCTCCTTGTCGGAAGCTCCTCCTGTTGCAGCTTGTCGGCATACGGCGCACATGCGAAGATGTTTTGAGCATGTCGAAGATGATTCAAATACGCAACGTACCGGACCAATTGCATCGCAGGCTTAAGTCTTGCGCCGCAGTGGAGGGACTGTCTTTGTCCGACTATCTTCTCAGGGAAATCCAGCCGCTCCTGGAGCGCCCGACACTGCAAGAGTTGGCTAAGCGAATTCGTAGGAGATCCACGGTCCGGTTCAGACTTCCCCAGTCGGGATATTAAGAGGTCGTTGAGGACCCGCTATGACCCCGCCGGCCGAGCCATGCTGCCACTCCGAAACGCGTCGATCTCCCCCAATTCCTCCGGGCTCAACCGGAACTCCGCCGCGCCGACCACGCCTTCCACCTGCTTGGCCGACCGCATGCCGACAATCGCTCCGGTCACCGCAGGATGCCGGAGGGTCCAAGCGATGGCCACTTCGCCGGTTGTGCGGCCATGCCGCTTGCCGATCGCGCGCAGTAGCTCGGCCAGTTCGAGATTCCGAGATAGCAGCGGCTCCTGGAAATTTGGCGTGCGTCTCCGGAAATCGTCAACAGGCAGCGAGACAACGCGCTCGTGAGTCATGGCGCCGCTCAGCAATCCGGATTTCATCGGAGAGTACACGATCACGCCGATGCGATTCGCCGCCGCATAGGGCAGGATCGACTCCTCGATCTCCGGCGAAATAATCGAATACGGCGGCTGCAAGGACGTGATGGGCGCGATGGCCTGGGCACGCCGCATCTGATCGGCGTTGAAGTTGGAGACGCCGATGTTGCGCACTTTTCCTTCCTCCTTCAGTTTGGCCAGCGTCGTCCAGCCCTCCTCAACCTCATCGTCGGGTTCCGGCCAGTGGATCTGGTAGAGATCGATGGTGTCCAGCTTGAGGCGTCGCAAGCTAGCTTCGAGCTCGCGGCGAACCGAGTCCGCTTTCAGGCTCTTGCCGATTTCCCGGCGCTCGTTCCAAACCCGGGCGCATTTGGTGAAGACGTAGGGCTTGGCCGATCGGCCTTCGAGCGCCCGAGCAACCACTTCCTCGGAATGGCCCAGTCCATAGACCGCTGCCGTGTCGATCCAATTGATGCCCCGGTCGAGCGCGGCGTGAATGGCGGCGATGGAGTCGTGGTCATCCTGGGGTCCCCAGGCGAAAGCCCAGCCGCTGCCACCCATGGCCCAGGCGCCGATACCGATAGGGGTGATCCGTAGGCCGCTCTGGCCAAGCTGTTTGGTCTGCATTCGATTCTCCTCTACCCTTGTAACAGGTTTTGGAGAGATCGCCGGGGCTAGTGACCCACCGTGTAACCTAGTGAGCCGCGGTACTTGCCTGGCCGTTTTCCAGGGGCTTGGCCCACTTCTCGATGATGCCGCAGACTGCCTCGGCGAAAGCGTCCAGCTCGGCCGGTTTCTGCACGAAAT
Source organism: Bryobacteraceae bacterium (assembly GCA_035632375.1). Taxonomy (GTDB): domain Bacteria; phylum Acidobacteriota; class Terriglobia; order Bryobacterales; family Bryobacteraceae; genus Palsa-89. The sequence continues at coordinate 22,000 of DASQGY010000338.1, forward strand.
CGCGCGCGCCTTGCACCAGCACGTGCTCAATCTCGGATTCGTTCCAGGAAGAACTGAACACCACGACTGGGATTTCCTTGCGGGGCCTGCGCTCCAAAAAGGCTGAACCGGAAACACGGGGGATGTTCAGGTCCAGAATGATGAGCGCCGGCTGGAATTCCGCGTCGGCTAACATTATTAGAGCCTGCTCGCCGTCCCGCGCGATGTGCAACTTCACAGGAATGGAGCACTGGGCCAGCGTCTGGCTGGTCAAGAGGGCATCCCCAGCGTTGTCTTCAACAAGCAACACGTCGAGCATCTTCATACGTCCAGGAAGGCCCTGGCCTCCATGTGACTCCCCAGCGGGGGGTCGCATTTCAGGTTTTTGAGAATTTTTACCTTACATGACACTTACCTAGGAGGCCGTGAGAGACCCCACACTGTGAAGGACCCACTGATCTTGCCGCTCGTCGCCCTGAGCGGTGGCATCCTCCTCTCGCGATGGGTTCGTTTTGAAGCGCGCGAAGTGGCGATCATTCTACCTCTATTGTTCGCCCTCACGGGCGTGGCCTGGAAGCGCGCTCCGTTGCTCATAACCCCCTGCTGTCTCTTCAGTATTCTGTTCTGCGGCGTGTGGATCGACACACTGCATCGCCCCGGCGCGGTGCCCGAGATCGACGCCGGCGTTCGCGAGACGGTGTTGCTAAGCGGATGCGTTGTGGAACCGCCGGCTTTTTACGAAGGGCGGGACCAGTTTGTTCTGGAATTGGCGCCGAAAGCGCGAGCCAGGGTCACTCTGGCGATCCGGGATGGCGAGATACCGCCGCCGCTATCCTACGGGCAGCTCATCGAAATCGAGGCGAGGGTGCGGCCCATCCGGAATTTCCAGAATCCGGGCGCTTTCGACTACCAGAGCTACGAGGCGCGGAGCGGCATCTATTGGACAGCATCGGCGGCGGAGGGAAGCCGGGTCGCGATTCAGCCGGGCCGGTGCGGATCGCGCTTCTTCGCGGCGATCTTCACCTTGCGCACCGCCGCGCTGAATCGTCTGGAGTCGCTCTACCAGGGCAATCCCTACGCCACGGGAATGCTGGAAGCCACGCTGATCGGCGAGACCCGGAAGCTCGAAAAAATCTGGACCGATCATTTCCGGCGCACCGGCACTTATCACATGCTGGTGATCGACGGGCTGCACATCACTGTGCTGGCCGCCTTTCTCCTGTTCCTGCTGCGTTTATGCATGCTGCCCGAACTTGGCGCCCTGGCCATCACCGCCGGCGGCGCCTGGCTCTACGCCATGGTCTCCGGTTTGAATGCGCCCGCGGTTAGAGCCGCTGGCGGCTTCACGCTTTACGTGGTGTGCCGTTATTTCTATCGCCGGCGGAGGCTCCTGAATCTGCTGGCGGCCGTCGCCATCATTTATCTGCTCTACGATCCGGGCCAACTGTTCGAGGCGGGTTTTCAATTGTCGTTCCTTTCGGTGGCGGCGATCGCCGCTTTGGCCATACCGATGCTCGAAGCCAGCTCCGCGCCCTTCGCCGGGGGCCTCCGGGGGATCTCGGAATCGAGCCGCGATCCGCGAATGCCGCCCCGGCCGGCGCAGTTTCGCCTCGAGTTACGCCTGCTGGCTGAGACGCTGCACTACTATGTCCGGATCCCGCAAGTCTGGCTGCTGCGCTTGCTGGCGTTCGGGGCGCGGCTGGTGTTCTTCGCCTGGGAAATCGCGGTGATCTCCACGGTGATCCAGATCGGATTGGCTTTGCCGATGGCGATTTACTTCCACCGCATCTCGCTGTCCGGACTCTCGGCGAACATCATCGTAGTTCCGTTGCTGGGGCTGGTGGTTCCCATCGGCTTCGTCGCCATTTTCACCGGCTGGCATGTGCCCGCGGCGATTGCCGAGTGGCTGCTCGCGGCCGGCGAAAAGGTGGCGAACTGGCACTTGCTTCTGGAACCGGATTGCCGGGTGCTGGACCCGCCGCTATGGCTATCGATCGCGTTCTCGATCGCATTGCTGGCGTTGGCCTTCGCCATCCGCCGGTCGCGCGCCTGGGGATTCGCCGCCACGTCCGCCGCGCTTGGCTTGTTCGCGCTGATCTTCTGGCATCCGTTCGCGCCCCAGGTGCATCGCGGCGAACTGGAGCTCACCGCCGTCGATGTCGGGCAGGGCGATAGCCTACTGGTTTCGTTTCCCAACGGCAAGCTGATGTTGGTGGACGGCGGCGGCGTGTTGTCGTTCGGCCGCCGCAGTAAGCCGAAAATCGATATCGGCGAAGATGTCGTGTCGCCGTACCTGTGGAGCCGCTCCATCGGGAAGGTCGACGTTGTGGCGCTGACTCATGCGCACGACGATCATGCCGCCGGGCTTCCGGCCCTCATCGACAATTTCCATCCCACGGAGCTTTGGACCGGGGCGACTCCGGAGAGCGCTTCCTGGTCGGCGGTGGAAGCGAAAGCTCGCGCCCGGAAGGTAAAGATCACGGCCATGCAGAGTGGCCGCATCTTCGATTTCGGCGGGACACGGATAGAAATCGTCTCGCCACCAGCGGACTACGCATTGGCGGACAGGCCGCAGAACAACGACTCGCTGGCGCTGCGCATCACCTACGGCCGGCGCTCTTTTCTGCTCACTGGCGACATGGAGAAGCCCATGGAGCTAAGGGCCATTGCAGGCGGGGAACCCCTGCATGCCGACGTATTAAAGGTGGGGCATCACGGCAGCAACAGCTCCAGCACGGATCTTTTCCTGGATGCGGTGTCCCCGGCTTTTGCGGTGATCTCCGATGGATTCGAGAACTCCTTCCGCCATCCACATCCGCAGGTGCTGGCCCGGCTCGCCGCCCATCGCGCCACCACGCTGCGGACCGATCGCCAGGGCTTGATCACCATCCGTACCGACGGCGACAGGCTAACGCTCGAAACCTACTTGCCCACGATCCACTAGGCAGACTAAGGGAAACTTCCTTACGTTCGCGGCTCGATCCAGGGCGTTTTTCTGAGCGCACCGTGAGGGAGCGGTTGGTCCGGCAACCTCAGGTCCTAACCGTTAGGAACCGCCTTTCCCAGACGTGCTGAAAAATTGTTGATACCATGGTATCGTCCGAGGTCTTTACACAAATGCAAATCCCCCGCTGGTGTCTGCGGTTCGCTCTCGTGGCTGTTGTTTGGAGCCCGATTCATCTCAACCTGTCGGCTCAAACCGAAGCCGAAGTGAATGCGAGTATCAAGAAATTCACTCAGGTCTATGAAGCGGTGGAGGCGAATTTCGCCAGCAAGGTGGACCCGGACCACGTGGTCTATCGCGGCGCCATTCCCGGGATGCTGCGGACGCTGGACCCGCATTCCAATTTCTTCGACCCCAAAGCGTACGCGCTTATGCGCGAGGGACAAGCCGGCCACTATTACGGCGTGGGCATGTTCGTCGGCCCCAACGACGGCAAGATTGTGGTGATTTACCCGTTCGTAGGGTCGCCGGCGTTTCGCGCCGGGCTCCATCCTGGCGATCAGATCGTCTCGGTGAACGACACCAATACCGAGCACTCCACCACCTCGCAGGTCTCCACCATGCTGAAAGGCCCGCGTGGAACTCCGGTGACTATCACCGCGCGGCGCGAAGGGCGTCCCGACTTGCTGCATTTCTCCGTGATCCGCGACAATGTGCCGCGGGGCAGCGTGAATCACGCGTTTTGGTACCGTCCCGGAATCGCCTACATGAAGATCGAAGCGTTCAACGAGACCACCAGCCATGAAGTGGACCAGGCGCTGGCGCGTCTTGGCGAGAACGATATGGAAGGCCTGATTCTCGATTTGCGCGACAACGGCGGCGGATTGGTACAGGAGTCGGTGAACATCGCCGACCGTTTTCTGAAGAAGGGCCAACTGGTGGTATCCCAGCACGGGCGCAGTTCGGCGGAGACCAAGTACGTGGCCAAGCGCGGTGAGCGTGGGCGCGAATATCCCATGGTCGTGCTGGTCAACCGGAATACCGCCTCGGCGTCCGAAATTCTGTCCGGCGCTTTGCAGGATCACGACCGCGCCTGGATCTTCGGCGAGAGCACGTTCGGCAAGGGTTTGGTGCAGGCGCCATTTCCACTGTACGGCAACAGCGCGCTGCTGCTGACCATCGCGAAATACTACACGCCCAGCGGCCGGCTGATCCAGCGCGATTACGCGCACCAGGGTTTATACGAATACTTGAGCCGCACCGAGGGGAAAAACAATCCCAAGGACATGAAGAAGACGGACAGCGGCCGGATCGTGTTCGGCGGCGATGGCATCACGCCGGATGAAAAATATGAAGTGCCGAAGCTGACCAAATTCGAGACTCAACTCTTCGAATCGCAGTTCACCGGACGCAGCCCCTTCTTTTCGTACGCACCAACTTATTTCGCCACGCACGATGCGCACATCGCCAAGACTTGGAAACCGGACGACCAGTTGATGGACGCCTTCCGCGTCTACCTGATCGCGAAAGGCTTCGAGTTCACAACGGCGGATTACGAGCGCGACAAGACCTGGGTGGCCGATCGCCTGCGCGAGGAACTATTCATCACCGCGTTCAGCAAAGAAGATTCCGAGCACATGGCGTTGGAGAACGATCCGGAAATTCAGAAGGCGCTCGAGTCGCTGCCTTCGTCGAAGGCGCTGCTGGATAGAGCCCACGAGGTCCTGGCGCGTCAGGCAAAGAAGCCCGTGGCCGAAGCCCGGTAAGCCCGTACGCCCGTTTACTGATAAGCCGTGAAATATTGCCTGGGCTGACCGCTCCCTTACGGTCACAGCTCGGTAACATCTTTCAAATACGCGACAGACCAAACCGAGCCGCGACCGTAAGGAAGCGGTTGCCGATTCTTTCACGGCTTCTCACGGTCACGGCTCGTTAACATCTTCTATACACGACACTGGAAACCGAGCCGTGACCGTAAGGGAGCGGTTCTGCCGGGTGACGACCATCTCCCTATGAAGCCGGTACTCCGGCCGGCGATCCGCCTTCCGTTTCCATTTCCGCTTCATCCGCTGCCGCGGGTCCAAGGATTTGTGCCTCTTCGATCAACTCGCGGGCACGCTCCATCTGCTCGCGGGCCACTCTCACTTCAAATGACAGATAGGGCAACACCGAATTTCCCACCAGAACCGTCGCAATCCCGTTTGCATCCAAGACGCTCTTGATCCCCAAGGCCAGCATTTCCCCAGTGGTGCCGCTACCCTGGAAGACAGTCTCCAAGTCGAGGCCGGGCGAATCGTCCACTTCTTCCACATCGTCCGCCAGCGGATTTTCGTCGACTAGTTTTTCGGCCCTTGCCGCTTCGGGCGCGGGAACTTGCACCTCGAAAGCGCCTTCAGGAACGCCAGGCGCTGAGTCGTCCCGGATCGCCGCCGCCATGCCCTCCGCGGCCAGCATGTCCACGATGGTCTGGCAATCTTCCTTGGCGGTTGCATCCATGGAACGATACACCGTGACAAATTCCGCAGGGTCGCTCATGAACTGAGGATAGCAGTACCGGCGGCGGTAGAATGGATATGGAGGAATTATGGCTGACGAAGATTATGGCGGTAAGGTAGTTTGGTTTGTCGCGGGGATCGCGATTGGCGCGACCATCGCATTGCTCTACGCCCCGGACTCGGGCGAAGTGACGCGTCGCAAGATTGCGAAGCGGACCGAACAGGGCCGCGCCGCGCTTGCCGACTCCGGAAAAGAAATGCTGGATCGCGGCAAGGAGATGTACGAAAAAGGCCGCCGGCTTGCCGATGACGCGGCGGAGATGTTCGACCGCGGCCGCAAGATTGTCGAGAGCACCGCGGCTAATTTGAAGGGATAACCGACAACGATGAGCACCACGGTAGCAGAACCCGTTCAATCCCTCCCGGCGTTCGCGAACGAGCACGTCGCCGATTTTTCACAGCCCCGCAACCGGGAGGCGATGGAGAAAGCCCTGCGCGACGTGCGGGCGCAGTTTGGGCAGGATCACGATTTGTTGATTGCCGGCCGCCGCGAAAAGACGGCGGACAAGCTGAAGTCGCTCAATCCATCGCGGCCGGGCGAGGTTGTTGGCATTCACAGCAAAGCCACTGCGGAGATGGCGCGCGAAGCCGTCGAATCCGCCCATGCCTATTTTCCCGAGTGGGCCGCAAGCCCGGCCGCCGTGCGCGTCGACATGCTGCTGCGCGCGTCGGCGTTGATTCGCAAACGCAGGTTCGAATTTGACGCCTGGCTGGTTTACGAGGCGGGGAAGACTTGGCCCGAAGCCGACGCCGATATCTGCGAGGCGATCGATTTCTGCGAGTACTACGCGCGCCAGATGATGCGCATGGCCAAGCCCGATCCGGTGGTGCAGATGCCGGGCGAAAAAGACGAAATGATCTATCTGCCGCTGGGCGTTGGCATCATCGTTCCACCGTGGAATTTTCCGCTGGCCATCATGACCGGCATGACCACGGCGGCCCTGGTCGCGGGAAACACCGTAATCATCAAGCCATCCAGCGATACGCCAACCATCGCGGCAAAATTTGCCGAAGTCCTGCTCGAAGCCGGATTTCCACCAAAGTCGTTTTCGCTGCTGGTGGGCAGCGGAGCGGTGATCGGCGATCTTCTGGTGGAGCATCCCAAGACGCGCTTCATCGCTTTCACCGGCTCGCGCGATGTTGGACTGCGCATCAACGAGCTGGCTGCCAAGCCTCGCAAGGGACAGGTGTGGATCAAACGCGTGCTGGCGGAGATGGGCGGCAAAGACGCCATCGTGGTGGATCGCGAGGCCGATCTCGACAGCGCGGCCAAGGGCGTAGTGTGGTCGGCGTTCGGATATCAGGGACAGAAGTGTTCCGCCTGTTCACGCGCCATCGTGGATCAAGCGGTTTACGACGAGTTCCTCGACAAGGTGAAAGCCGAAGTTTCGAAGTTGACCGTGGGGCCATCCGACGAACAGCATAATTACATGGGTCCGGTGATCAACGAAGGCGCCAAGAAGTCAATTCTCGATTACGTGGAAGTGGGCAAGAAGGAAGGCCGGCTGATCGCGGGAGGCTCCGCGGGGCCGGGCGACGGCTATTTCATTCAGCCCACCGTGATCGCCGATATCGATTCGACATCGCGCCTGTTCCAGGAGGAGATTTTTGGCCCGGTGCTGGCGGTGACTAAAGCGCGCGATTACGACGACGCGCTGCGGCTCGCGAACGACTCCGAGTATGGGCTCACCGGCGCGGTGTTCACGAAGAATCCGGAGAAGATCCGCAAGGCTCGCGATCAGTTCTTCGTCGGCAATTTGTATATCAACCGCAAGTGTACCGGTGCGATGGTTGGCGCGCATCCGTTCGGAGGCTTCAACATGTCAGGCACCGATTCAAAGGCGGGCGGCCCCGATTACTTGCTGCAGTTCCTGCAGGCCAAGTCGATTGCGGAGAAGATTTCGTAATCGTGATAAGATCGTCGTAGAGCGAACTTGGAACCCCGATGCGAAGGGGACCAAGACATTACAATTCCAGGGTCGACTCTGACCGACGCGGCGATGGGGCATTCCGCGTAGTGCCCCATTTCCATTTCGGCTTTAGCCTGTGGGTCTTTTCAGCCCGTGCGCGAGCCTTTTTCCGCAACCAGCTAGTGCTTCTTCGCCACCTTCAGCAGAATCGCCTGCGGCGCGGCGTAGGTGCTCGGCAAACCGGAGCGCGTCTCCACAATGCCGCCAACGTAGATGAGCTGCTCCACCGGCTCGGCGTTTGGCAGCGCTTCGATGGTGAAGGTGCGATGCGTCTCGGTCTCATTGATCAGTACGCCATTCAGGCCGATGTCCACCAGCTTGACGCGCGGCGGCAGATGCATCACGGCAACCGGCACGCGTCCGCCGAAGCCGTTCTGCCGTTCGATGACCACCGAGATTTCGGCCGTCTTGCCCGGCTCCAATTCCACTTCCTTGGTCTGGGCAGTCATCAGCACATCGGGCTTCGGCATCAGCGAAATGAGCTTGAGGTTGTCGTCGGGGCTCGCCAAGTGGGTAAGATTCGCGGCGCGGCCAACTGCTTTCAACGGCACAGCGCCAGCGAGCTTGGCATCGGCCGCAGCGCTGAGCAGCAATGTGGTGGAGACTTGGCCAGGCGCAATCACTCCACTGTTGACTTTCAATCCGGCAGGGAGATTCTCGAGCGTCACGTCGATCGGTCCGTCAAAACCGTCCATGCGAAATGCCGTGACATTCAACGGAATCGATCCACCGGCGGGTACGTTCGGATTACGCGGGCTGACGCTCAGCCGGAAATCCGGGCGCGGCTCGCGGATGGTCAGCCGGTAGGCGAAAGTGTCGCCGCTCATGCCGCGCACATCTTTGATTCGGATCTGGTAATCGCCATCGGCGGGAGCGGTGAAGTGCAGCAGCGAATCTTTGCCGTAGCCCGGCCCGCCGTCGTCGTTCTGATAATACAGATGCGCGAGCGGCAACCCATTGGGCGTGAATCTCGTTCCTGGCGGATGGACCTGCACCTTGTAGATCGGCTTGTCCACGGCGTGCGCCTCGCCCGAAGTGTCGAAATAATTGATCCGCTGGCCGCCGAAGCTATCGAGGCCGACGTCGGAATCGGGGCTGTCGGGAATTGTTTCGATCCGGTCGATCTCGCCGCCGATCATCACGAAATCGCCGACGTTGAAGCCGGCGCGCGAGTTGAAGCGAATGTCGCGAGTTGTCGAGTTACGCTCCGAAAGCGTGGTGGAGGTTTCGAGAATCGCCCGCACTGTGGCGCGCTCGATCGGATGGGCGTCGCGATCCAGGACTTCGACGAACGAGTCGAGATCCGATCCAAGCCGGCGCGCGTTTACTTCGAGGACTAGCTTTTCATCCTTGCGCGCGTGGAAGCGGTAGGTGTTGCCGTCGCGAGTGGCGACGCGGCCGTTGATAATCGCGGGAATGGGTACAAGTTGGCCCGGCTTGGCGTCCACTTCCGGTTCGTTGCCCAGCGCCAGGCGGAGTTGGTTGAACGAATGCTCCGGGCGCAGGAGCATGGAGTCTTCCGCAGCTTCACTCGCCGCGCCATTCACGCTGATCTTCGCCGGAACGTTGTAGCCCTTCAACGCAACTTCGCGAGTCTTCCCAGCGGGAACGCCCAATGGAAAAGCGGACATCACCAGCGGGTAGCCACCCACGATGAATCGATAAAAGTTACTGGCCTTGCCGCTCTGCTGATAGTCGGCGATGCGCACATAATAAACGCCGGCCTTCTCGAAGCGATGCGCGAAGCGCACGGCGTCCATCCCGCCCGACGCGCCGAATTCGCGCAGCACAGATTGATCCTCGGCAAGAATGGTGACCACCGGCTGCAGCGTCGACCCAATGAGCGCCGCACCGTTCTGAAATACAAGCTGCTGACCGGCGTTCACATGGATCTTGAAATAATCCACGTCGCCCGGCTTCGAAATGCTGCCAGTGAGTATCGCCGGCAGGTAGGTCTCGACGGCAGTCTCAGGCGTATCGTTCGGCTCCTTGTCGTTGCTCTCGCCGTAATAAGGCTCGATCAGAAAGCGGCCCTCCGGACTCGTGCCCAGCGGCGTGAGCAATCGAAAGCGCCCGCACCGATCTCCGCGTCGGGCGAGACTTCCACTTCGACAGTCACTTGATTGCGCGGCGGCAGCGGGCCCACATCGATGGTGGATGGCGTCCCGTTCGAACCCAGTCGGATATCGGGCAGATCGGGCAGTTCCTTCACCCGCAGGATTTTGCCGGTGACGCCGGGCTCGCTGAAATAGATGGCGCTGGCCTTCGCGAGGTTCAAGCCTTCCACCGTCATCTCCACTGTGGTGCCCCGCGCGATGCCCACCGGATTCACCGCGTTGAGCGTCGGGGGAGTAGTGCGGTTCCCCGAAGGGTGATTCACGCTCGCGGCCGAAAGAGTAAGCGCGACGAAAAAGCTGATGGGATGTTTCATGGTGTGATGGCCAGGCTGCCGTCGAAACGTCCGGCGGCGAATGTTCTTCCGTTGGGGGCGAACTGCAAGCCGTAGACCCAGTCGGGTTCCGGGAACGATTGCAGCTCGGTAAGGTCGCCGGCGCGGAACAGCTTCACGGTTTTGTCGGCGGATGAGGAGAGCAACTCTTTGCCATCGGGCGACCAGGCGAGGCGCAGAATCGCATCTTCATGAGCGATCAAAGAGTGGAGCAAAGTTCCCTCTTTTTCGCCAAGCGACCAAATACGAATGCTCTTATCGAGTCCGCCTGCTGCGACGAAGTGGCCGGTGGGATCGATAGCGATGGTATTGATGCCGTCTTGCGGCTCGGAGAGCGTGTACAGCCGCTCGCCAGTGGCTACATCCCAAATCTTCACCGTGCGATCAGCCGCGCCGGAAACCAGTCGCTTGCCATCGGGCGTGAATTCGACGGCGTAGACCGCATCAATGTGGTCTTTGTACGTGCGAATTTCCTTTTGCGTAGCGATGTCCCAGAGCTTGAGCAGCTTGTCGTAACTCGCGGTGGCGATGGTTTTCCCATCGGGAGAGAACGCGACGCCGTAAATGCAGTCGGCGTGGCCCTGAATGGTATGGATCAGTTTGCGTTGTTCGACGTCCCAGATTTTGAGTTCTCCGGAGCGCGCGGGAAGTCCGCCGGCAGCGGCCAGCATCCGGCCATCGTGCGAGAACGCAATTGCACGTACAGTTCCGGCATGTCCGGTGAGCGTAGCGAGTGGTTGCTTGGTGATCGCGTCGATCAGTCGAACTTCCCGATAGCCGGCGAGAGCGAGCAGCTTTCCATCGGGACTGTAGGCGAGATCGAAAATCTGCGGCTTGACCGGCACTATGGGCGCGATCGTCAGGAGTTCCCTGCTCGGTGATGTAACTGTCCTAACCGTGGGACGACTGGGCTGGTAGATCACGTTTTCGTCGGCCGTCGAAATGGGCCCCGGCGCGCCGCCATCGATCCACGCGCGAATCGTTTCGATCTGTTCCGCACTGAGCTTGCTCCCATCCATCGGCATCGCCGGCATCGCTTTGCCCGTGATCAGGATGTACAACCGGCTCTCGCCGCTCTTGCCAGGAACGACGATCTTGCCGTTGGTGCCGCCTTCCGACATCCCGTCGTAGTCTTGCAGGTTCAAGCTGCCCATCTTAATCGAGGCCGCGTGGCAGCCCATGCATCGCGCCTGAAATATCGCAGCGACATCCTTGTAAGTGGGCGTCGCGGCAACAGCCATCGTTGACGCAAAACACAAGATGATGTAGCGCACGCACTCATGCGTGCCGCGTTCACACTCGTGTGAACGCCCGACTCCATGCGTCGGCGCTCCACAGGCTAAAGCCTGTTCCACCACTTGCTGACAAGTTTCGGAAGGTAGCACAGACTTTAGTCTGT
>DASQGY010000339.1:0-39450 GCA_035632375.1 Bryobacteraceae bacterium
CGAAAAACGCCCGGTCACCTTCGGCATGATCGTCGGCAACCGCGGCTTCTTCCCTGACCATCTCGCCCAAAGCGGTCGCACCGAAATGCTCGCCGCCATCGAGAAGGCCGGCTACGGCTCGGTAGCCGTCACGCCGCAAGACACCAAGTTCGGCGCAATCGAGTCACGCGCCGAAGCCGTCCATTGCGCCGATTTATTCAAGAAACACCGCGACACCATCGACGGCGTAATCGTCACCCTGCCAAATTTCGGCGACGAGCGCGCCATCGCCGACACGCTACGCATGGCCGACCTCCACGTGCCCGTGCTGGTACAAGCCACTCCCGACACGCCCGGCCGCATGACCATCCGCGATCGCCGCGACAGCTTCTGTGGCAAAATGTCGGCCTGCAATAATCTTTCGCAATACGGCATCCCGTATTCGCTCACCACGCGCCACACCGAATCGCCCGACTCGGATTTCTTCCGTAGCGACCTCCACTGGTTCGCCGCCGTCTGCCGCGTCGTCCGTGGCTTGCGCCGCCTGCGTATCGGCGCCATCGGCGCTCGTCCGGCTGCGTTCAACACGGTTCGCTACAGCGAGAAGATCCTTGAAGCCAACGGCATCTCGGTCGAAACCATCGACCTCTCGGAAATCCTCGGCCGTATCGATCGCATGAAGGACGACGATCCCGCCGGTAAGGCCAAGCTCGAACAGATCCACCGCTACGTTTCCACCGATCAAGTGCCGGGCAGCGCCCTGATGAAGATGGCCAAGTTGGGCGCGGTGATCGATGGGTGGATGGATCAGACGCAGGTCGCCATCAGCGCCGTCCAGTGCTGGACCTCGCTTGAAGAATACTTCGGCGTCGTGCCCTGCACGGTAATGAGCATGATGAGCGAAAACCTGATGTCCAGCGCCTGTGAGGTGGACATCTGCGGAGTAGTCGGCATGCACGCCTTGCAGCTTGCTTCGGAAACTCCCAGCGCCCTGCTCGATTGGAACAACAACTACGGCGACGATCCCGACAAAGCGGTCTGCTTCCATTGCAGCAATCTTCCTAAGCATTTTTTCCGCAGCGTCCGCATGGATTTTCAGGAGATCATCGCCGGCACCGTCGGCAAGGAAAATACTTTCGGTACCTGCGTGGGTCTGGTGAAATCCGGACCAATGAGCTTCGCTCGCTTCTCCACCAACGATCGCGAAGGCAACATCCGCGGCTACGTGGGCGAAGGCGAATTCACCGACGACCCGCTAGACACCTTCGGCGGCGCGGGCGTGGTCCGCATTCCAAAACTTCAGCACCTACTGCGCTACATCTGCGAGCAGGGATTCGAACACCACGTAGCCGCCAACCTCGCCCCAGTATCCGCCGCCGTTCACGAAGCCACAACTCGCTACCTAGGCTGGAGCGTCCATGCCCACGCGTAGCGCACGCACTCCTGCGAACGCCGTGGAACATCCACAGGCTAAAGCCTGTGCCACCTCTGACCAATCTCAAAAGCACACGGACTAGAGTATGTACCATCCTGTCACCCTAACTTGTCAGCAAGTGGTAGCACAGGCTTTAGCCTGTGTGTCCTTGGAGTGTCCAGACCGCAGGCACAGCCTTCAGCCTGTGGTCAGCAACCTATGAGCATCGTAGCAGGCGTCGACTTCGGCACCCTAAGCGTCCGCGTCTCCATCTTCGACAGCGCCCGCGGCCGCCTAGGCTCCGGCGTCTCTGAATACCCGCTGCTACGCAAAAAAGAAGACCCCGACCACGCCACCCAAAGCCACGCCGACCACCTGCGCGCACTCGCCGAAGCGATGCACCGAGCAATCGAAAGCGCCGGCATCAACGGCCAATCCATCGAAAGTATCGCGCTCGACACCACCGGCTCCAGCGTCATCCCAGTCGACGCAAACCTGAACCCCATCGACGACTACTACCTCTGGTGCGACCACCGCGCCTGGCAGGAAGCCGCCGAGATCACCGCAACCGCCCAACGCATCAAGCTCGAAGCCATCGACTGGTGCGGCGGCATCTACTCCTCCGAATGGGGTTTCGCAAAACTCCTGCACTGGCTCCGTCACAACCCCGAGAAACGAGCCCGCTTCGCCACCGTTCTGGAACACGCCGACATGGTCGCCGCCGTACTCTGCGGAATCACCGATCCCACGCAAGCCCCGCGCAGCATCTGCGCCATGGGCCACAAGTGGATGTGGAACGCGTCCCTGGGCGGGTTCCCGCCCGAAGAATTCTTGACCGCCGTCGATCCACTGCTAGCCGGAATCCGCACCAAGCTCGCCGGCCGCTACGCAACATCCAACGAGATCGCCGGCCATCTCACTCCAGCCTGGGCCGAAAAGCTCGGACTCCGCGCCGGCATCCCGATTCCAGTCGGAGCGTTCGACGCCCACTGGGACGCCATCGGCGCAGGCGTCGGTCTCGGCGACGTGGTCAACGTAGTCGGCACTTCCACTTGCATCATGGCCATCAGCGAAACGCCGGCGCTGATCCCCGGCGTCTGCGGCGTAGTTCCCGGCTCCATCCATCCGAAACGTACCGGCATCGAAGCGGGACTCTCGGCAACAGGCGACATCTTCGACGCCATCGCCCGCCGCGCCGGATCGACGGTCGCGGATCTTTCGCGCAATCTTGAAAACTACCGCGCAGGCGAAACCGGATTGTTGCGCCTCACCTGGGACAACGGTGACCGCACGGTGCTGGTGAATCCCGAGCTGAGCGGCGTCACCCTCGGCTGGCGTCTCACCCACACCGCCGAAGACGAGCTGTTCGCCGCCATCGAGGGCACCGCTTTCCACACCCGCGTCATTCTGGAGCGCATGGAAGAACACGGTGTGCCGGTGCGCCGCATCATCAACGGCGGCGGTATCCCGCAGAAGAATCCGGTGCTCAACCAGGTCTACGCCAACGTTATGGGCAAACCAATTCTGGTGCCGAAGGGCGATGTCACCAGTCTCGGCTCGGCGATTTTCGCGTTTCTCGCCGCCGGCGCGTTCCAGTCCATCGAAGAAGCGCAGGAAAAGCTGTGTCCCGGCTACCTCACCGTTGAACCCGACCCGGCCAGCGTCGCAACTTATCAAGAGTTGTATCCGCTTTTCCGCAAGCTGTATTTTGCCTTCGGGCAAGGCAACGAGTTGCCCGAACTGCGCCGCATTGCCGCCCGCGCGCGAGGAGGCCACAGTGCTGGAAGCGCTGCGAGCTGAAGTCTACGAAGCGAATCTCGAGTTGGTGCGGCGCGGCTTGGTGCTCTACACCTTCGGTAACGCCAGTGGCATCGCGCGCGATCAAGGCCTAGTGGTGATCAAACCGAGCGGTGTTCCCTACGAGACCATGACCCCGGCCGATATGGTGATCACCGATCTCGATGGCCGCATCGTCGAAGGCGCGCTGCGTCCCTCTTCCGACCTCGACACGCACGTTGCTCTCTACCGGGCATTCCCGACAATCGGCGGCATCGCGCACACGCACTCTCGCAACGCCACCGCCTGGGCGCAAGCCTGCCGCGAGATCCCCTGCTTCGGAACCACGCACGCCGATTATTTTCATGGCCCGGTTCCCGTAACGGCGCCACTCACCGCCGCCGAGATCGAATCGGATTACGAAGCAAACACCGGCGTCGCAATCATCCGCCGCATGGAAGGCCGCGATCCGCTCGGCTGCCCTGGAGTACTGGTGGCCGGTCACGCGCCGTTCTGCTGGGGGAAATCGGTCACCGAAGCGGCTCATGCCGCCGTCATTGTGGAAGAGCTAGCCGCGCTGGCCTCGCAGACGCTGGCCATCAATCCCGACGCCAAGCCTATTTCCGAATCGCTGCGCGACAAGCACCACTTCCGCAAGCACGGGCCAGGGGCCACGTACGGGCAGCAAAAGAAATCTAGCTGATTTCTTCGATCACTGAGCGGCCCTCTGAAAGATCGCCGTTGGTCCATTGCCACGTTTCGTGCAGACGCAGGCGGCCGTCGGGGAGAACTTCGGGTGTCGTTATGCACTTGCCGGCGCGGAATTGGCCTGCAGCGTCGACGTGGTGATAGCGTACATCGAGGTGGCCGTCAGGGCCGCCTACGGCCACTACGCTGCCGAACTGGACTGCACCACCTGCGTACGTCGCCCAGACGCGTGGGCCTTGTTGACGGTAGTGGAAACGGGTCTCGTGATTGCAGTCGCCGTTCGGAGTATTTCCCGCGGTGATGAACAGTCGATTGTCGAAGCTCACCTGCGGCTGCACTGGATCGGCGGCAGGATCTTCGGGCGCCGGGAAAGGCTTGGCGATGGCAAAAGCAACGGGAGAATCGCCGTGAGCGCGGCGAAATTCCAGGCGATCGCGCGCTTCGGCGACGCTGGGAATGTGGCCGGCAGGGACCCACCACAATGCCATGTGCGCTTGTTTCGGACGTTCAAACCATTGCAGCCGATCGCGCAGCGGTTCGCGATGGCCGCTTCGATAGGCGTACTCGCGAAGCGCTTCCACCGATTCCCAAACCGACATGTTGACCAGGATCATGGGATCCTCGAACGCCTGAACGGAAGTTGCGTCAGTGAGGCGCCAGACGAATCCCGGGCTCGCATCGGCCAAGGCATTGATGTGGTCCAATTGCGCGACAAAACCGGCCATCACCGGCGAATCCAGAGGTCCGAGCATACGGCCCACGTTGATCTGAGCGAGATGATAGTGTTTCATATTTACTTTTTCAAAAACTTCTCCACGCCGCGCTTCATGTCGTCGGTCATGCGGGCGATGGCGTTGGTCTCGACGCCAGCTTCGATGGCTGCTTCGAAACTCATATTATCCATATGATAGAGCAGACGCTTCGAGAGCATCATGGCAGAGGCGGATTTCGAAGCCAGCTTGGACACGAACGCTTCGACGTCCAGATCGAAAGTTTCGTCGGCGAAGACGCTGTTGACCAGGCCGTAATCGAAAGCTGTCTGGGAGGTGATGATCTCGCCGGTGGTGATCATTTCGAAAGCGCGTTTCTCGGAGACGGAGCGGCGCAAGATGGCCATCACCATCGCGGGGACGAATCCGATGTTCACCTCTGGATATCCAAAGCGGGCGGATTCGGAAGCGAGAATCATATCGGCGGCGGTTGCCAGACCGCAGCCTCCGGCCAAGGCTCGACCGCGGACTGCGGCGATAATCGGATAAGGGTGCCGGCGCATGGCGATGAATAATTCGGCCATCGCACGGGCGCTGGCCATGTGATCCAGCACACCGGCTTCGGCCATGTTGTGCAGTCCGCTGAGATCCGCGCCGGAGCAGAAATCGGCGCCGGCGCCGGTCAGAAGTATCAGACGATCCGACGCCGCCACCGCGCTCTTGAGCTCGGAGATGACTTCGGCATCCAGCGCGTTGCGCTTCTCGGGCCGGTTCAGCGTGATCCGCGCAAGGCCCTGATCTACGCTATACAGGATCTTTTGGTAAGAGCTCATCGGGGACATCAATCTCCATGCGGAGCAGCGCGGCGCTATAGGTTTTGCCCTGGGCGTCGGCCTTGAGTGAGAGCGTTCCGCCGCCATCGAGAGCTTCGTGCAGCAGGAAATTGAGCGCGCCCAGGTTCGGCAACTCGAATCGCTCCACTTTGCCCTGGCAGATTTCGGCGAAGTGTTTCTTCACTCGCTCGGCGGTTACTTCGGCGGCGAGGATCGGATAGTATTCAGGCCGCAGAGCGCTCAAGCCGACGTTGGCGGTGTCGCCCTTATCGCCGGAGCGTGCGTGCGCGATGCGAACTAGTTTGACGCGAGCCATTAAGTCTCCTGAATCGAAATCTGCGGCGAGACTTCGCTCTTGGGAATCAGGGCCGGCCAGTAAGCGACGATCTCTTCGACTTTGGGGCGACCCGAACCGAGACCGGTCACGGTGGGCGGACCGTTCAGCGCCAGCGGGGCAATCTCTTTGGTAAACCGCTCGACCGCGGCTTTGTCCTGACCGCGCACGCCGATGCGTAGGATCACTTCGGCGATGTCGGGAGCGGGGTCGCCGGCGAGCGATCCATGGCAGGCGTTCGCGCCCGGGAATTCGCTACGTACGGCGTCGAAGCGCAGTCCGAGCCGGTCCAGACGCTGGCGCAGAATCTGGTCGGCCGCTTTCGCCTTCGCGTAGGCGTCCGGCCAAGAGTACATCAGCGTGCCGACCGCTTTGAAGCCCGCCGAGTAGCTGATGGAGACCTTGTACATCGTGGTCGCCGGCTTGCCGCGGATTCCGGAGAATCGCACGCGATCCGGGCCGTCCTGCTTGAGTTGGATGCTGGTGAAGTCGGCGACGCAATCCGGAGTGATGTACTCGTGAGGGTCGCCCATTTCGTAAAGGAGCTGTTCCTTGACGGAAGCGACAGTGACGCGGCCGCCGGTGCCGGCGTGCTTGGTGATGGCGAAAGTGCCGCCGGGCTCGGCTTCGATAACCGGGTAGCCGATGTCGGCGAAATTGGGAATGCTTTGCCAATCCACCTGGCAGTTGCCGCCAGTGCACTGCGCGCCGCATTCCACGGTGTGTCCGGCGATGGTGCCCGCGGCGAGCTTGTCCCAATCGTCGCGCGCCCACTGGAACTCGTGCATCATCGGGCCGAGCACTAGGCCGGTGTCCGTAGTGCGCCCGGTGATGACGATCTGCGCGCCCTTGGCGAGAGCGTCGGCGATGGCAGCAGCGCCGAAGTAGACATTAGCACTTTGCACGCGAGGGCGGATTGTCGCGAGCGATTCGCCAGTCTCCATGTTCTTGAGTTCGACGCCGTGAGCGATCAGATCGTCCAGGCGGCCCATGATGTCGTCGCCCGCTACCACGCCGATCTTTGTTCCGGGATGGTTGAGGGCTTTGGAAACGGCGTCGCGGCAGGCTTCCGGATTCACGCCGCCTGCATTGGCTACAACTTTTACGCCGCGCTTGACGATGTCCACGGCGCCACGGCCGACCATGTCGACAAAGTCGCGCGCGTAGCCGGTGCGGGGATCGCGGGAGCGCTGCTTTTGGAGAATCGACATGGTGATCTCGGCTAAGTAGTCGAGAGTCAAGTAGTCGATGGGGCCGCGGCGGATTTGTTCGAGAGGGGCTTCCAGGGAGTCGCCCCAGAAGCCTTGGCCGTTCGCTATGCGGATCATAGGGTCAATATAAGCAGGCCGATTGACAATCGGCCGCAGGTTTCCAACCTGCCCCACATAGGCATTAGAGTTTTTCTTCCTTGGCTATGATTTCTTTCATGATTTCTGAAGTGCCTGCGCCGATGGTGTTCAGGCGAACGTCGCGCCAGTGGCGGCCGACCGCATATTCCGTTGTGTAGCCGAATCCGCCGAACATCTGCATGCAATCGTAGGCGACTTTTTGCGACAGCTCGGAGGAGTAGAGCTTGGCCATGGTGATTTCGCGGCTGCACTTTACGCCGCGATTCATCAGGTCAACGGCGCGGTAGTTGAGCCACCTGCCGGCTTCGATGTTGGTTAGGTGTTCGGCGAAGCGGTGCTTCCACACCTGGTATTTGCGGATGGGAGTTCCGAAGGCGGTGCGTTCCGCGCCGTAGTCGATGGCCATGCGCAAGGATCGCTCGCATCCGGAAAGCGCGCCCAGCGCGGCGGCCAGCCGCTCGCCCTGGAAATTGTGCATCACGTAGTAGAAGCCCTTGTTCATCTCGCCCAGCAGGTAGCGCTTCGGAATGCGGCATTCGTCGAAGAAAAGCTCGGCGGTATCGGAGGCCATCATGCCGACCTTCTTGAGCTTCTTGCCGACGGAAAAACCTTTCGTCTTGGTGGGGAAAATAACGAACGAGACGCCTTTGTGTCCGTCTTCACCGGTGCGAACGGCGAGGACGATGAAGTCGGCGCGAGTGCCGTTGGTGATCCAAAGCTTTTGACCCGAGATGACAAAGTCGCCGCCGTCGATGCGGGCGTGGGTCTTGAGCGCAGCGACGTCGGATCCGCCGCCCGGTTCGCTGATGCCGAGCGAAGCGACCAGGTCGCCGGCGACGCCCGGCTTGAGGAATTCCTCTTTCTGTTCGCTGGTGCCAAGCTCATCGAGAACCGGAAGCGTGAGATCGGATTGCACCATCAGGCCCATGTTCACGCTGCCCGAATCGGAGTAAGCCATGGCTTCGATGTAGGCGGCGTTCGCCCACCAATCGAGGCCCAGGCCGCCCCACTCCGTGCCGATGCGGATGCCGAAGAGCCCGAGATTCGCGGCCTTCTTGAACAGCTCGCGCGGGAAGATGCCTTGGTGGTCCCACTCTTCGGCGTAGGGCGCGATTTCTTCCTTGCAGAACCGCTTCACGGTCTGGCGGATCATTTCGTGCTCTTCGGTGAAGTAGGGGAATTCCTGCTTCGCTTCCACTGCTACGGCAACGTCGCTCATGGTTCGGTCTCCTGCGCGGTGATTTGGACCAGCATCTGGCCCGGCGCTACAACTTGTCCGGTCACTACCAGGATAGATTGGACGACACCGTGGATGGTAGTGCGGATGGTTTGCTCCATTTTCATGGCTTCCAGGACTACCAGCGGGTCGCCTGGTTTTACGTGTTGGCCTTCTTTGACCAGGATGCGGAGGACTTGGCCGGGCATGGGGGAGTTGGCGGTTTCGCGCTCGGTGGCGCTGGCGGGTTTGGGGTGGCGTGGGAGGAGGTGAATTGTTGTTGAGGCTTGCGGATCGCTGACGAAGATTTCGGCTTCGGATTCAGCTACACGGAAGGTTTGGGATATTCCGTCAATTGTTAGGGTGATTTGGCCACATGCGTTCACACGAGTGTGAACGCGGCACGCAGGAGTGCGTGCGCTACAGCGGATGTCGAAATCGTTTTCTTTTAGGCGCTTCCAGGAGACTTCGATTTCTTCGCTGCGGACGCGGAGCTTTACCGATGGGTCGCGATAGGGGCTGTTGCGGTAGTTGGGGAATGGGGTCTTGCGTGTTTGCTCGCGGTATAGGACTGCGGCGATGATGTGCTCCTGCGATCCTGTTTCCCTCGCTGCTGGGAGGAAAGTTGTGTCGGCGCGGCCCTCGCGGAATTCGTCGCTTTCAAGGATCTGGATTAGATATTCGCGGTTCGTTTGCAAGCCGAGCAGTACCGTCGACTGCAGCGCGTACACCAGTTTTCGGACTGCCGATTCGCGGTCCATGGCGTAGCTGACGATCTTGGCCAGCATTGGATCGTAGTGGATGCCGACCTCGACACCGTCTTCGAGCGCGGCGTCGACGCGCACGTTGGCCGGCGCGCGCCACACCTGGACTGTGCCGGTGGAGGGGAGGAATCCGTTGGCGGGATCTTCTGCATACAGGCGGGCTTCGATGGCGTGACCCATCGTGCGGGGCGCACGTGGCAGCGGTTTGCCTTCGGCTGTTTCGATCTGCAAGCGCACCAGATCGATGCCGGTGACCAGTTCCGTCACTGGATGCTCCACCTGAATCCGCGTGTTCATTTCGATGAAATAGAAGTCGCCCGACGGCGAAGTGAGGAACTCCACCGTGCCGGCGTTGGTGTAGCCGATGGCGCGTCCCAGGGCGACGGCGGCATCGCCCATGCGGCTGCGCAGGTCGTCCGTAAGTGCGGGCGAGGGGGACTCTTCAATGATCTTCTGGTGGCGGCGTTGGACGGAGCAATCGCGTTCGAACAGGTGGATCACGTTGCCGTGCGTGTCGCCGAAAATCTGGATTTCGACGTGGCGCGCGCCTTCGATGTAGCGTTCGATGAGCAGCGATCCATCGCCGAAGGAGCGATCGGCCTCACTCTTCGCCGATTCGAGAGCCTCGGCGAGTTCGGCGCGGTCGCGTACGATTCTCATGCCCCGGCCGCCGCCGCCCGCGGACGCCTTGATCAAGACCGGGAACTCGGTGATGTGCTCCGCATGGAACGAGGGAACCACGGGCACGCCCGCGGAAGCAGCCAACTCGCACGCCGTGTTTTTGTATCCCATGGTGCGGATTACTTCGGGCGTGGGTCCGATGAAGACGATGGCGGCGCTGCGGCAGGCTTCGGAGAAATCCGCGTTTTCGGCCAGGAAGCCATAACCCGGATGGATGGCTGTGGCTCCGGTTTTGCGGGCGGCGTCGATAACGCGCTCGATGTTGATATACGATTCACCGATGTCAACGGCCTGGTCGCCGGCGCGCGTGTGGGGCGCGTTGCGGTCGGCAGCGGTGTAGACCATCACCGGGATGATGCCCATTTCGCGGCAGGTGGCGGCGATACGGACGGCGATCTCGCCCCGGTTGGCGATCAGGAGTTTTCGGATCGGCAAGAAACCAATTATGTCACTTGGGGAGGTACTGCTTGATCTTCGGATACATCTCGTCGGTTGCGCCGCTGATCTGTTCCAGAAGATATTTCAGCTCCGTGGAGTCGATCAAGCGCAGGTGCGTGTCCATGCGCACGTAGAGCATTTCGTCGGACAGGGCAATCTTGATGGAGTCGAGGCTATCGTTCAGCTCCAATAGCTGGGTGAGGAAAGCAGGTTGGAGGTTGAGATCCTTGCGGTCGGCGAGTTTGGCCAGGGTGACGAGGACGTCGCCGCCGATGGCCAGGCGGACCGGGAATTCGCCGGTGTTCTTGCCCTTGAAGGTGATTTCCCAAACACCGTCGCTGATCTTGGTGTAGGTGTAGCCGGACTTCTCGAGCAGCAGGGCCATTTCGGCTGCGCCCGATTTTTTCTGGGCCTGGGCGGAGGCAAGGATCAGGGCGAATGCCACGAGGGCACGGATAGCGTTTTTCACGAGTTCTCCTTAAAGGAAGACTCTATCACAGGCTAAAGCCTGTGCTACCACTCGCTCAGTTGATTTTAGTCTGACCCTCCGATAGAGTCTTGATCATCGTTTGCAGGCCTTGCCGGTTGAGCTCGTCGGGCGCCTGGGGCAGAGCTTTTTGGGCGTGCTCCAGAGCTTGTTTCGTGTCCCCGAGCGCGGCATAACCGCGAGCCAGGCCGACGTGGACGGGCCAAGCGTCGCCATTGCGGTCGAAGTTGTATTTGAAAATCTCCATCGCTTCCTGGTTCTTCTTGGCATTGAGCAAGGAGCGGCCGTACTGATGGATCTGGGTCGGGGAGGTACCGGGTAGTTTTAGAGCCGTTTGCATGGTGGCTTTCGCTTCGTCCGTGCGGTCCATCTTGCCCAAAACCAGGGCCTTGGTGCTCAATGTGTCGAAGTTCGCTTGACCGATAAAAGGGGCGCTGATGGCGGCGTCGGCCCACTTGAGCGCCTGATCGAGCTGGGTTCCGGCTTGAACCAGATACTGCGCGGCCGCATCGTAGGCCCGATAGTCGAACGCATTTTCGCCGGTGAGTTCGCGGCGAAGGCGAGTTACATAAACGTCATTTACGTTGTCGACTTTGATGGTCCAAGGCACGGACAATTCTTCCCATTGCAACTCGGCCGTGGTCTGGGCGGGGCGGCGTGCGGAAAACTCGTAGGTCAGGTATTCGCGGTATTCGTGCTTGGCTGGTTTCACTTTGACGCGGAGTGCGTCGTCGGCTTCGTCATAAAAGAAGCTGCCCCAGGCGTGCGCATTTTTCGAGAAGATGATGGTCCATTCGTCCTGGCCGGGGATCATGTGCAGCCCGTAGCGGCCGGCGGGCAGAGGCTGCCCCTCAATGGTGACCGGTTCGGAAACCGCGAAGACTGTGTTCTCGTTCGCGCCCGCGCGCCAAGGGCTGAGCTTGCCGCCGTTGAGGCCGAGATTTGTCATGCCATAGGGGACCAGCCCGCCCCAGATCTTGCCGCGGCGATCCAGCCCGCTTGCAGTATGGACGGCGGGGCTCGAATATTCGATGTTGACGCGCACCGGGCCGATATATTGGGTGACCGATGCTCTTTGATTGTTTCCGCTCGGCGGGAGGGTCAGGCCCGGGAACTGGGCGAAGAGCGCTCCGGCGATGGTGAAGGGCAGAAGGGTACGTAGCAGCGAAGTCATAGGGACACAGACGCGGGAAGTGCGAAATCGTTTCGCGGGCTTGTATGGAGGGAACTTTATTGTATTGGAGTAACGCTATTTCGTCGCGCTGATGACGCTGTCAATCGCTTTAATAGTGACATCGGGGCGGGCGCGGACTTTGATGTCGTCGGTAAGGTTGGCCCATCGTACTGTGCCGAAGGGGTCAACGAAAAACTCCGCTGGGCGGGCGATGTCCTTGCCGTCTTCGCCACCTTTCGGATGCAGGATGCCGTAGCGGCGAATCACCTCCGCTTTCGGGTCGGATAGGAATGGCATGGTGAAGTTCTTAGAACGAATCAGCTTGAGCGATTCGTCCGGCGAGTCGACGCTGATTACCGCGACGGCGATGTTGCGCTGGCGGAAATCGTTGATGTGCTGCTCGAATCCCCGTAACTCGGAGACGCAGAAGGGTCACCAATAGCCGCGGTAGAAGATCAACAATGCGCCGCGGTTGCCTTGGATGAGATCGGCGAGAGCGATCTGCTTGCCATCGGCGCTGGCGAGTGTGAACGCGGGCGCGGGCTGACCTAGGCGGGGAGCGTTCGGTGAATTGGGAATTTGTTTAGAGGCGTATAGTGTTCCGAAGCAGAACACGCCGATCATGAGCAGGCTGAGCACGCTCAGAATGGATCCGCTGATCTTGCCGCGATAATGCTGGGGATCGCCAAAGGCGCGCTTCATACCGATGAACAGGAGCAGCGCTCCGGCGAGGAAGAGCAGGTAGTTGGCCCAGGGAACATCGCGGGTGACAGGGAAGAGCGTGAACAGCGGGACGTAGCTGACGACCGAAAGGAGGACGATCGCAAATCCGGCCCAGAGGTTAATGTTCCAGCGGCGCTGCATCCGATTTCAGTTTAGCTCTTCTCAGGCGTTCACACGAGTGTGAACGCGGCACGCATGAGTGCGTGCGCTACTTGCGGACGGTGCGGTCTACTTTGCGGATGAAGAGGTACAGTGCAACGCAGGCGGTCGATAGGATGCCGGAGATCAAGGCTGCAGGGAGAGCGACGCCGGCCTGGCCGGCGAGATAGGATTCGAGTGTCGCTGTCAGCAGCCACATCTGGACAATCAGAATTACGATCACCAGCAACATTGCCGCGTCAATGGCAGTGAGTCCGCGCCGCATATTAAGTCCCCATCCCGATGGCGATGAGCTCGTCGCCGCGTTGTTCGAGTTGCACGCGAGGCAGCGGCCGGGGCGGCGGGCCTTGCAGCACGGTGCCGTCGAGTACTGAGAAATAGCCTTCGTGGCACGGGCATTCCAGCCGGTCGTTCTTCGCCGAATAATAAACCGCGCAGGAAAGGTGCGTGCATTTCTGGCTGAATGCGGTGTACTGGCCGGATCGCGTGTGCACCAGTATGCAGTGGTCTTGGGGCGTTGGATAAGTGAAGAGCTTAACCGCCCCCACGGGGATCTCGCCCGCGCGGGCCACAGTCTGCTCGGGGAATACCGCCCGCGGATTCGAGAACCAGGAGCGCACCAGAATCCACAGGTTGCCGGCGAACATGCCCACGCTGGTGAGCATCAGGAATTTGGTGAACTGGCGGCGCTGCACGTAGCGATCCTCGCCGGCGAAGACCGAAAATTCCTCGCGCCATAGTTGTTTAGTTGGTGTTTTCATAGGTTACGCGCCATGCCACATGTAGTCGGCGACATCGAAGGTCAGTGCTGGAAACTCGGGTGGGAGCATGATGCTGACCAGGGTGGTCACTGTTTCGTGGCCGAATTGAAATTGGTTGCGCGGCTTTTCGCGCCTGGCCGCGATTTCTTCCGGAGGCCGGTAAACTAGCGCACCGCTGGGACACACCGTCGCGCACATAGGACGCAAGCCGACGGACGTGCGGTCGTAACACATGTCGCACTTCATCATCAGCTCCATCTCGGGGTAAACTACGGGCACGCCGAACGGACAAGCCAGTACGCAATTGGAACAGCCGATGCAGCGCGGCTTCAGCGCGCTACGCACCACGCCGTCCTCACCTTTCTTGATGGCGTCGGCTGGGCACACCATCGCGCAGGTAGGCTCGTCGCAATGCATGCAGACCATGGGCACGGTTTCGATGCCGTTGGCGCGGTCGATGAAGTCGACGTGGATCATCGATTTCCCACGGTGGCTGTCGCACTCGGCGCAGGCCTGCACGCAGGAGCGGCAGCCGATACAGCGCGAGGGATCGACGTAAAAATTATTTCCGAACACCGTCCACCTTCCGTATCTTGCAAGCGGAAACCTTAAACTCCGGAATCTTGCTGCGCGGGTCCAGCGTCCGGTGAGTGAGTTGGTTGGCGCTGCGATTGTCCGGCCAATGATAGGGGATGAAGACGGTGTCCGGGCGAATGGTTTTCACCACCATGGCCTGGACAGTGATCTCGCTGCGTTTGGTGGTGACGGCAACCCAGTCGTCCGTCGCGATTCCGTGCTTGTCGGCGAGCTGCGGATGAATTTCGACGCGAGGCTCCGGGTACTGATCCACCAGCGGGCCGATGCGCCGCGTCTGCGTGCCGGAGAGATATTGGCTGACCACACGGCCGGTGGTGAGATAGATAGGAAACTCCGCATCCACGGGATCGCCGCTCTCGCGGTACTCAGCCATCACGAAACGCGCTCTGCCATCGGGATGAAAAAATCGGTTGCCTTCGAACAAACGCGGTGTGCCGGGATGATCGAGCGTCGGGCACGGCCAGAACACACCCATCTGACGCTCGATCTTCTCCCAGGTGATGCCGTAGTAATCCGCGTGTCCACCGCGAGAAGCTTCGCGCAGTTCGTTGAAGATCTCGCGAGTGGAAGGGTAAGAGAATAGATGACCCTTGCCCAAGCGGCGCGCGAGGTCGCAGATGATGGCGGCATCGGGACGAGCGTCATCGGGCGGGTCGACGGCCTTGTTGATTTTGAGCACGCGGCCCTCCGTGCTGCACACCACGCCTTCTTCTTCCTCCTGCAAGCTGCCGGCGAGCACGACGTCGGCATGATGCGCCGTTTCGGAGAGAAAGAAATCGACGATGCCGCAGAACTCCAGCTTGTCCAGCGCTTCACGCGTGAAGCGGGCGTCGGGGAGCGACACAACAGGGTTGAAGCACATGGAGAGCAGCGCTTTGATCTCGCCGCGATGAATCGCTTCCATAATTTCCTGCGCGGTGTAGCCTTTTTGCGGGATCTCGCTTTCGGCGACGCCCCACACCTTCGCGACGTGATGTCGCGCTTCGGGATCGTCGATCTGTCGCTGGCCGGGCAGCTGATCGCACTTCTGCCCGTGCTCGCGGCCGCCTTGCCCGTTGCCTTGGCCGGTGATCATCACGCAGCCCGATCCTTCGCGGCCGATGTTGCCGGTGGCCAGGAAAATATTCAGCAGCGATGACACATTCTCCACGCCTTTGGAATGATGCTCGATGCCGCGCGCGTGCATCCCCAGGGCTCGGTCGGCGCCAGCGATCCAACGTGCGGCGCGCTCGATGGAATCCGGTGGAACGCCGGTGATCTCGGCCGCCGTTCGCGGATCGTATTTCTGAGCCGATTCCTTGACCGCGTCGAAACCGGTGGTGTGTTTGTCGATGAACTCGCGCTTTTCCAGGCCTTCGCGCAGGATCACGCGCAACATCGCGAGATGCAGCACGACATCTGTTCCGGGGCGAACGGGCAGATACAAATCGGCATTGCGGGAGATGGGCGTCATGCGCGGATCGGCGACAATCAGCTTGCCTCCGTTGTCGCGGCACCGCCAGATGTATTGTGTGGTGATGGGCGCGCATTCGCCTACGTTCGCGCCGGCGACGTAGAGAACCTGGGCCAGCGGAATATCGCTCCACGGATTGGGCGCGCGATCGACGCCGAAGGCCAGCTTGTAGGCGACACCGGCGGAGACCATGCACAGCCGGCCGTTGTAGTCGATGTGCCGCGTGCCGATGGCCAGGCGTGCGAATTTGCCCATCAGGTAGGCCTTTTCGGTGATCAGCGACGCGCCGCCATAGACGGCGATGGCATCCGGTCCGTATTGGTCGCGAATCTCGCGCAGACGGCGCGCGGTGAAATCCAGGGCTTCTTCCCAGCCCGCGGCGCGAAATCCGGACGGAGTGCGCATCAAGGGATGCAGCAGCCGATCGGGACTGGAACTTTGCAAATAGCGTTTCACGCCCTTGGGACAGAGCGTGCCGCGGTTGAATGGAAACTCTTCCCACGGCTCGAATCCGACTACCTGGTTATCGCGAACCTTCAACTGGATGCCGCATTGCTGGCCGCAGAAGCAGCAGTGCGTCTTCACCAGCCGGTCTGGTGGATGGCGCCCGGAATCTTCCCAACCGCCGGGCGGCGTGTGGTTAGGATGCGGCCCGTATTGGCCGATCAGTTCGGCGAGAGGAAGCGGAGGCTTAGCCACGGGCAGACTCCTTGAGCCGCATTTGCGCCGCAGCCATCGAAATGCGCTTGCACGCCGGGCACAGATCCTGCCAATGCGCCAACTGGCCGTCCATGTCGTAGGCGAATCCAAGCTTGGGAAGCAGGCCATTCAGATCGTCCAATTGCATTCTCGATACGAATGGTGCGCGGCATCGATGGCAGGTTGCTGCGCCGGATTCGACGCCCGCGCGCTGGTAGAGCTTCACGCCCAATTGCGCGGGCCGTTGAAAAATGTGGAAGAATTTTCCGAATGGTAGAAACAGCAACGCGCCGATGACAGTGATGGCGTGCAGGATCGCCAGGAATCCGTAGTACGAGCCGCGCAGCCACAACGTGGAGGCAGTGAGCGCCAGGCCGGTGACCGAGATGGCGAAGAGCATAATCAGCGGCAGAAAGTCGCCGAAATCCTGGAGCGCCATCGCACCGCGATCGGACATGCGACGCCACAGCGCGAGAGAAACGCCGGCCAGCACCAGCGCGGCGGAGATGTCGAGTCCGTGAAAAACCAGCCAGGATGCAACGGTGCGTACCGGCAGGGTGAATGCGGGGAAGCCGAACAAGTACGCGATGTAGGTCATCTGATCGCCGGGTGAGGAAGTGAAGTGAATCCATCCAAATACCAGCGGGAAAGTGATGGCCACGGCCAACAGGCAGCCCCAGAACAGGAACTGGTGCATCCACCAGCGCAGGTGAGAGCGTTGCCGGATGAAACTTTGCGCGAACAGGTGTGTAACGGCGGTCTTGGCTAGCAGGATGGCGCTCCCGGCGATGCCGTCGCGCTTAGCGATCGCCCATCCGCGGCGCCAGAAGACGCGAGTGGGCGGCTTTCGCAACCAGACGGAGTAGTGATACAGAATGCCCCAGGTAGCGAAGATCACGGCGAAGGTGTAGAGCGCGAGCGCGGCGTCGAAATTTTCGAGATTGCGCGATCCGACGACGATGGCCGCCACGAGCAGCGCGGTGAACAGCGTGGCCCAAGCAGCCGCGCGCAGGCGGTCCATGCGGTAGAGCGCCTCGGGCGAGAGTCGCGCCTCAATACGATCTTCTTCGGAGAGAAACAGGCGCTGGTTCAGCTTCCACAAGCCCGCGGAGGTTGCGGCGAGCAGGAGGTAGCCCGGCCACATAGCGCCGATGGTGTCGCGAGAATAGCCGAGCAGCAGGGGCGGGAAAAATCCGCCGAGTCCGCCCATTGCGCCGACCAGTCCGGTGATGGTGGCGGTGTTGGCGGGGAAATACTGCGGCACCAGTTTGAACACCGCTCCGTTGCCCAGGCCGAGCAGCGCCGCACAGCCCAGCGCCCCGGCGGTGAACGGGATGATCGAATTCCAACTTAGCAGCAGTGCGAACGGGACGACGCCGAGAAATACGCCGGAGAGAACGCGCGCGCCGCCGATGCGGTCCGAGAGTGCGCCGCCAACGGGCCGAAGCAATGTTGCCAGTACGACGAATCCGGCGGTTCGAAATCCGGCGTCGGCGGCAGAGAGATGGAATTCGTCCTTCAGCAGTGAGGGCAGGTAGATGGAGAAGGCCACGAATCCGCCGAAGGTGAGGAAGTAGAATGCCGAGAGAGCCCAGGAGAGGCGCTCGGTGGCGAGCACGCGCAGCATTGTGGAGAATCCGGCGGCGGGCGCGCGGCGCGGCGCATCGCGAGCGAAGAGCACAAAAGCCACGGCCCACAGCAACAGCAATGCGGCGATGGATTGGAAGACGCGTTCCCGCCCGATGGACCTGGCTACAACGGGGCCCAGGAATACCGCCGCCGATTGGCCGATATTTCCCAACCCGTAGATACCCAGCGCCGTGCCCTGCCGCTCCGGCGGATACCAGCGCGATACGTATCCGACGCCGATGGCGAAGGACGATCCGGCCACGCCCAGCAGAAACGCCGCACCGATCAACTGCTGGTAGCTGGCGGTCCAGGTGACTAACACGGCGGCCGCGGCCACGAAGGCGAATAGCACGGTGAAGGTCCAGCGCGCGCCCACGCGATCCGTGATCATGCCCATGGGGATGCGCGCGAGCGAGCCCAGCAGGACGGGCACGGCGATGAGTAGCGCCGCAGCTTTGGCGGTGAGATGGAATTCAGCGCGGAACGACGGGCCGAATGCGCCGATCAATCCCCAGGCGGCGAAGCAAAGGGCGAAGGAGATGGTCCCGAGCGCCAGATGCCGGGCGGCTCTGGCGGGCCCGGTGGAGACAGGCATGCCACTTCCTGTAATAGCAGATTCGCGACCGAAGTAATTTCAGGATCGGCGATGGCGCTATCGCGACCGTGCAGCGCTGGCATTCGCCGACTTCGGTGCTTCGATCGGAGCCGGGGTGGTGGCCGGCGCCTGATCGGGTTCCTTGCAGACCAATCCCAAGGCTTTGCGCAGCTCGGCATCCAACTGCGTGCGGATGTCAGGATTGTCTTTCAAGAACTGGCGCGCGTTCTCGCGGCCCTGGCCGATGCGGTCGCCTTTGTAGCTGTACCACGACCCGCTCTTTTCCACCAGGTTCTGCGCGACGCCGAGGTCGATCAGGTCGCCCTCGCGTGAGATGCCTTCGCCGTAGATGATGTCGAACTCGGCCTCGCGGAACGGCGACGCCACTTTGTTCTTCACGATCTTCACCTTGGTGCGATTGCCGGTCACCACGTCGCCTTCCTTGATAGCGGCGATGCGGCGGATGTCGGCCCGAATGGACGAATAGAATTTCAGCGCGCGGCCGCCGGTGGTGGTTTCCGGATTGCCGAACATGACACCGATTTTTTCGCGAATCTGGTTGATGAAGATCAGGCAGGTATTCGATTTCGAAACGTGCCCAGTGAGCTTGCGCATGGCTTGCGACATCAGGCGCGCCTGCACGCCCATGTGACTATCGCCCATCTCGCCATCGAGCTCGGATTTGGGGACCAACGCCGCCACGGAATCGACCACCAGGACATCGATGGAGCCGGAAATAATGAGCGCGCTGGTGATTTCCAGCGCCTGCTCCGCGTAATCGGGCTGTGAGACCAGGAGATTGTCGACATCCACGCCCAGCTTGCGGGCATAGATGGGATCTAGCGCGTGCTCCACATCGATAAACGCGGCCATCCCGCCGGCCTTCTGCGCTTCGGCGATCACCTGAAGCGCGACCGTGGTCTTGCCCGAAGATTCTGGACCGAAGATTTCGTTGATGCGGCCGCGCGGGAATCCGCCGACGCCGAGGGCGGCATCGAGCGAAATGGAGCCGGAGGAAATCACCGACACCGGCACGATGGCCTCTTTCGATCCAAGCCGCACGATGGAGCCTTTGCCGAATTGTTTTTCAATTTGGCCGAGGGTAAGTCCTAGAGTGCGGGCGCGTTCTTTTTCGTCCATGTTGGGCAATCCTTCGGGGAAACTTCTCGGGGGAGAAACTCTATTGTAGCGTGGCGCGGGGGTGTGAAGTCACGGCCGAGCCGGGACTATATCATCGGAGATGATTTGGCTCACGATGCGCCATTTCCCGCCGTCCTTGGCCAACAGCCAGGTGGAATGAGTTTTTCTCTCAGGCATCTCATTTCCATCGAGAGCCTTATGGCCGAGCGTCTGGTAGGCACGCGACACAAGAGCCACATCGGGGCGCACGAAGCGGATGGTGGGCTCGTCCCATGTGGTGCGGCGTCCCTGGACATTGGGCCTTTTGAACATCGCAGTCATAAAGGCGAGGATCTTCGCGCTTCCTTTGTTTCTGACACCGAAGGCGTTTGCCCAGTCGGCATCGTCCGCGTAGTCTCCCTCCAACAGGGAAGCATCAAACTTGCTCCATGCTTGCTGCCAGTGGTTGACTATCGCCCGGATGGCCGTTTCATCTTCGGCGGTGCCTAACTGTTTCGACCCTTGTGACAAGGGCTGTCCTGACGCGACGCTTATAGCGATGCATACACAACCCACTGCCGCCAGTACGTGTTTCATAGGATATGCGTTCGCGCTACAACTTCGGCGCGTAATAACCCTTGCGCGCACGGACCACCAGATCCTTATGCCCTTTCACCTTGATCTCCACCGGATGGTACAGGCCATCGGCCTTGAGCGGCTCCGGGCGATAGAAGATGTTGTACTGATGGCGCAGCTCGTTCGAAATATTCTCAAACGATTGGTTCAGGTCGGAAGCTTCAAAGGGGAAGAACGACTGGCCGCCGGTCTCCTGGGCGAAATACTTCATCACTTTGTCGCCGTCGGTCGCGATGCGCGAGCGATTGGTGGAAATTGCATAAACGGTGACATCGGCTTTTTGGGCCATCTCCAGTGCCTGATCGCGGGTGTAGCGGCTCTGGTTATCTTCGCCGTCGCTCAGGATGATCATGGCGCGGCGGTACTTGTAGAGCGGCTGGTCCTGCATCAACTTGTCGCGGCAGGCGAAGAATATGGCGTCGTACAGCGCGGTGCCGCCGCCGGGCCGAAGGCTATGGACGGCCTTTTCCAGATCGGCGATGCTGTCGGTGAGATCGGTAACCAGCTCCGCCGCGGTGTCGAAGCTGACCACCAGCGCTTTGTCCTGGCGCGGGCGCACCGTGCCGTCGATGAACGCAACGGCGGCTTCTTGTTGGAAGCGGAAGCGGTCGCGAATGCTGTTGGAGGTGTCGACCAGGATAGCCAGCCGGAGCGGCAGGTCGGTTTCGGCCGCAAACTCCGTGATAACTTGCGCCTTCTTGTTTTCGATGACTTCAAAATCGTCCTTGGTCAGGTCGGTGACGAAGCGATGCTTTTTGTCGGAGACGGTGAACAGCATGTTGACGCGAGAGACGTCGACGGTGATGCGGTTCCTGTCCTGTGAATCCTGCGGAGGGACTTTGCCGGTCTTCTGTCCGGCGAAAACGAGCGAGAGGGCGGCGAAGGCGAGCGCAAGATACCTGGGTTGCATGGAGACTGTACCTAACATTATAGGGAGTCGCACCAAGGGATGGGAACGCTCCATGCAATCCCCAGCAGGCCGGCGAGGGCGTCCGCCTGTCCAGATGCAAAACCAAGCTATATTGACCGTATCAAATGAACAAACCGTCTTCGTTTCTTTTCCTGTTCCTCGCCTCCCTCCTGACTGCCGCCGACTACGACCTGGTGATCCGCAATGCCCGCGTAATCGACGGCGCAGGGAACCCTTGGTTCCACGCCAGCGTCGCCGTGCAAGACGGCCATATCGCCGCCATAGGCCGCCTCACCGATGCCTCCGCGACGCGCATCATCGACGCCCGCGGGCGCATCGTGGCCCCCGGCTTTATCGATGTCCACACGCATATCGAAGGCGGCGTGGAACGAAATCCGCGCGGCGACAATTTCCTGCTCGACGGCGTCACCACCGTGATCACCGGCAACTGCGGCAGCTCCGAGCTGGATCTGGCATCCTGGTTCGACAAGCTCGCAAAACTCGGCCTCGGCTTAAACGTCGCCTCTCTGGTGGGCCACAACAGCGTGCGCCGCGAAGTGATGGGCGCTGCCAACCGCCTGGCCACGCCGGACGAAATCAAACGAATGCAATCGCTGGTGGATCGCGCCATGCGCGACGGCGCGGTGGGATTCTCCACCGGCCTCGAATATGTTCCCGGCACTTATTCGAACACCGCCGAAGTAGTTGCGTTGGCCAAGGCCGCGGCCATGTACGGCGGCGTCTACACCAGCCACATGCGGGACGAAGGCATTCACGAAATCGAGGCCATCACCGAGGCGGTGAACGTCGGCAAAGAGGCCGGCATGCCGGTGGAGATTTCGCATCTCAAAATCGACCGCCGCCGCGTCTGGGGCGCAAGCGACCGTTCACTCGCGCTGATCGAAAAATTCCGCAACGAGGGTGTAGACGTAGTTGCCGACCAGTATCCCTACGATCGCGCCAGCACCAATCTGGGCATCCGTCTTCCAACCTGGGCGCTGGCCGACGGCAAGATCAAAGAGCGCCTGGCCGATCCTGTCGCGCGCCGTAAGATCGCCGAGGAGATGAAGCGCAATGTTGCCGATATGGGCGAGACCGATTACTCATTCGCCACCGTCGCGCGCTTCGCTCCCAACACCGCGTACGAAGGCAAGACCATCCCTGAGATTGCCGCACTCAAGGGCCGCGCCGCCTCGCTCGACAGCGAAATCGAAACGATTTTCGATCTGATGAACGCCGGTGGCGCCGGCATGACCTACCGGCTGATGGGCGATGCCGATATCGACCGCATCATGCGCTATCCGTTCACCGCAATCGCCAGCGACGGCGGAATCGTCGAGTTCGGCGTCGGCAATCCACACCCGCGCTCCTATGGAACAAATGCCCGTGTGCTGGCCGAATACGTCCGAAAGCGCGGGGTGCTGACACTCGAAGACGCCATCCGCCGCATGACCTCGCTGCCCGCCCGCAGCTTCCATCTCTCCGATCGCGGATTGGTGCGAGCCGGTATGGCCGCCGACCTGGTGGTTTTCGATCCCGCGCGAGTCCAGGACAAAGCAACCTACGCCAAGCCGCACCAGTACTCGCAAGGCTTCGACTACGTCCTGGTCAACGGCAAGGTGGTAGTGGACGACGGAAAACTGACCAACGCTCGATCCGGCCAGACGCTGCGCCACCGCGACTAACAACTGGTAGCACAGGCTTTAGCCTGTGGGTTTTACTTCCTCACGGAATCGATCTGCACCAGCTCCGATTCCGCCGCGCTCTTCTTCGGCGGCGTCAGCAACGATCTCGGCAGCTTCGAATAATAGACCAGCCGCTCCACCCAGGGCAGAAATCGCCGGACAGTTCTGCCGTGCAACAACAAACTGCCGGCCACCAGCAGCGGGTGCGGGATCGTGGTGCAGCAGCGCGAGCAAATATCGATCTCGCCGGCGCGTCCGGCCACGTGCAGCCGCCGCATGCGCTGCATCTCGTCCGAATTCCAAATCCCTTCCAGCGGCGTCGCGCCGATGTTGCCCGCCGGCAGGCCGTCCAGCATATAACTCTGGCAGCATGGATACACGTCGCCGTTGTGCTTCACGTACATCGGACCGCGCCACAAATAGTGGCAGGGATGCTTCCAATCCTGCGGCGGATGCCCTCCCTCCGGCTGCAGCAGATTGGTCTCGTCCTCTTTGATGCGGATCTGGTCCACGCCCGGCACGGCGCTCCAGAAACGGACGAAATCGTCCACTTCGCCCGCATTCCGCTCCATCCGCACCATCTGCATCACCACCTGGACCTTAGCGCCGCGTTCCTTCTTCATGCGGGCGAAGCGCACAAAATTGTCCCGCACCTTTTCGAAGTTGGCGCCCTTCCGATAGTATTCGTACGACTCCTTGGTCGCGCCGTCGAAACTCAGCGTGATGTGCTCCAGCGGAGTATCCAGCACCCGCCCGCAAGTCTTCTCATCGAAGAAAGTGCCGTTCGTCGAAAGCAGCGTCGAGATATTATGCTTCGCGCAATACTCGATGCGATCGAAAATCTTGCGGTCCATGAACGGCTCGCCCAGCCCGATCAGCATCACGTGCTCGGCGCTGCGCCCGGATTCCTCCACTAGCCGCCTGAAGATCTCCTCCGTCATGTCTTCCTTGGGTTGTTTGTGCGTCTCCCGCGGACACATCGGGCAATACAGGTTGCACTTCGCCGTAGTTTCGACGATGTACTCCACCGGCAGCGCATTCAGCGTGGATTTGTGCCGCAGGTAG
This sequence comes from Bryobacteraceae bacterium, assembly GCA_035632375.1. GTDB lineage: Bacteria > Acidobacteriota > Terriglobia > Bryobacterales > Bryobacteraceae > Palsa-89. The sequence continues at coordinate 23,895 of DASQGY010000339.1, forward strand.
CCCCACAGCAATTTGGCACGATTCCAGGCCCGCATGGCAGTAACCTTTATTGTAGCGGCCCAGTCCGTAGCGCACGCCCGGAAGCATTGGACGCTTCCAACAGCGGCAGACAATATTCCGTGAAATGTATTAGAACGCGTGGACCGAGTTGATGCCGTTGGCCTGCAACACTACCTGCATCTTCTCCAGCGCCGATTTGTGGATCTGCGATACGCGGCTCTCGTTGATGCCCAAAATGCCGCCGATCTCCTTCATGGTCATCTCGTTGGTGTAGTACAGGAAGACCACCTTCTGATAGCGCTCTGGCAACGTCTTCATAGCCACGCCCAGAACGGAGCGCATCTGCTCGTGCGAGCACATGTTGTCGGGCTGCGTTTCAGGCTTGCTGGGAAAATCCGGAGCGGGCAGATCGTCGTGATCGGCCGAGCGCGAAGATGCGGAGATCAGGCCGACGCTGCGGAGATCCACCATCATCTGCCGCCAGCGCTCCACGTCGACGCCGAGCTTCTCGGCGATCTCGGCTTCAGTCGGCGTGCGTTGCAAGGTGGCGGAGAGCTCGCGGGTGATGGCTTCCACCTGCTTGTGACGGCGGCGCAGGTCGCGCGACGCCCAGTCGAGCTGGCGCAGGCTGTCGAGAATCGCACCCTTGATGCGGTGCTTGGCGTAGCTGGAGAAAACCACCTGCTTTTCCGGATTGTACTTACTCGCGGCGTCGAACAAGCCCAGCACGCCGGCATGGACCAGGTCGTCGACATCGACGTGCACCGGCAGATTCTCGTGAACGCGAATCGCGATGGCCTTCACCAGCGGCAGATGCTCCAGTACGATGCGGTCGCGCTTGGCGGTTTTGGCGGCGCTCGAATTCACTTTCTTGGTCTTGGTCATGGTTCCCTCAGCTCTCTTTTTTTTCCGGCAGCCTTGCTTGGTTGCGCTGCTGTAAGTGCAAGCCGGTCGCCAGATTCGCACTAAGGGAAAACTCCGCGGCGGTGTAGAGGGATTTTGCGGAAGCGTGCGCCGCATAGTTCCACGGCTCAACAAGATGGCGAGACATGAACCAAGCGGTCCACTCGTTCGAACCGGAAGTACTACACATGCGCTCGTCCTACTAGGAATCTCGTAATGGAACTAAACAGCTACCGAACCGATGCCGAATCGGGATTCGCGTTCCAATTTGAAACGCGTACCGATGCGTGCTCCTTCTTCATCTATCGGGTATCTGCGGAGGAACTTGAGGGACTAGGGTTTTCTTCGGGTGAGGAGGTAAGTTCTCAGCATTAGACCACCGAGGAAGATCCAAACGAAAGTACGGAAATTGCCGTCGAGCGTGAACCCCGCCAGCAACGCGATGGCGGCGTAGCAGGCCAGCGCAGTGAAGAATCGAGGGCCGGTGGTGTGCTGAGTCTCCATGACGCTAAGGGAAGTGGGTTGTGGGTTGTAGGTTGTGGGAAAACTCCAAACCAGCAGCCTTTCCTACATCCCACAATCTACAGCCCACATCCCGCCTCAGATTTTATCCAACCCTTCCGTCAACTCGATCTTGGTCCCCCACGCATCGGTCACGAACGCAATCGCAATCCCTAACGATGGCACCTTGGTGTACTTCAGGTCGAGCTTGACGCCGCTCTCTTCCAGCTTCTTGGTAAACGCTTCGAGGTTCTTCACTTCGAACCCAATGTGATCGATCGACCGGCCCTTGGTCCCTGCCACCGCGCCCGGCGCCGGCGCGAACGTCAGGTTGACGCCGGGAAGGTCCGCGGCTTCGAACCGCCCGCGCTTCCCGGGCGTAGCACCAAACGTGGCCACGTACCATTTCTTCATTTCGTCCACGGCCGGCGTGTAGAAGTGGATGTGATGGAAGACGGCCGCTGTCTCCAGCGTCGTGTCCTCGGTGAACTCCACCTTGGTTTCATCGGGGCCGAGCACCATCGCCTGCGGCGGATTCTTGCTGACGATGGTGAAATGCGCCGCTTCCAGTTTCGCCAGCACCGCTCCCAGATCGCGCACCTTGAGTGCGATATGGTTCACCACCGAACCGTCGGTTCCAGCGGTTGGGTCAACTTTGTCGGCCACGATCAACACACCGGGAATCTTGAAGAGCTGCCTGGTCTCACTGGCCTTGATTTCGGGCGCGCCCAGGATCTCCGCCCAGAACTTGGTCTGCGCCGCCGGATCTTTGGTGTAAAGATGTACGTGCCCCATCGCGACACCGGATTCGCCCGGCGCGGCGAGTTGCGCGAAGCAGACTCCTGCAAAACCGAAAAGCGCGATCAGTACCCGTGAGGTTTTCATGACTCACCACAGAGTACCGCAAACGGTATAATCTTTTGATACCGCATATAGAGCAACGGAGGCTCCCCATGGCAGACGAAACCACCAGCACCGCCGACAGCCCGAGTGTAGGCAGCGGCGTCATAGGAATGTTCAACGCGTTCGTGGACCCGGCGGGTCTTGCCAAGGCGGCGAAAGCCAAGTTGTTTTGGCTGTGGCCGCTGCTCTTGACCAGTATCGTAACCGTCGTCGTTCTGTACATGATGTCGCCCTACACGTCGTCGATCGCGGAGGCGCGGATTGTACAAGTGCCGCCGGAACGGCAGGAACAAGCGCGCCGTATCTCGCAAATGATGGCCAACATCATTCCCATCGTCGCGCCTATCGGTATCGTGGTGATCACGGTGATCATGGCGTTCTTGGTGAACCTCACCTGCTCGATGGCGGGGATCCGCACGAAGTTTCGCGATGTCTTCGCGCTCATGACCGGCTGCTCCCTGATCGTCTGTCTACAAACGATTGCGACGCTGGTGGTGCTGCGCGTCAAAGGCGATGAGGTCACGTCGCAGGAGCAGATGACGCCGCCGTTCGGCCTCGACATCTTCATCCCCGCTCACGGCGCGCTGCTCGCGGTTCTCAACTTCTTTTCGATCTTCCAGATTTGGTACCTGGTGATCTTAGGCTTGGCGCTTGCCTACATGACTGCATCGACCAAAGGAAAAGCGTTCTTCGCGATCACGCCGGCCTGGTTGATTCCGCTGCTGCTGAAGATTGTCGGATCGTTCTTCACACCTGGCGGCGGATCGTAATTCACGCGAGATCGTCGTTCTCGACCGGCTTCTTGTGCTTCGGCTTCTTGCGCTCGGTCTTGGGCACAATCACTTTGGGTGAGGGAAGCGCGCCGACGCGTTCGCGCGCCAGTCGCCGGATTTCCTTCTTCACGTCGTACTTTTTCGCCTTGCGCACTTCAAATAAAAGCCACGACGTCGATCTCCACCAGCGCACCGCCCGGCAGTCCGCCCGCGGGCGCCACCGTCGTGCGAGCCGGCGGCGCGTCGCCGAACCGGCCGACGTACACCTCGTTCATCGATGCGAAATCCTTGATGTCGCTCAAATACACGTTCGCCTTCAGCACCTTCTCCATCGACGACCCGGCGGTTCTCCAACTCCTTCTGGATCTCCTCCAGCACCCACTTGGTCTGCGCCTTCACGTCGCCCTCGCGGCCACCCTTGCCGGCGAGAAACAGCAGGTTGCCATAAGACACCGCCGGCGAATAGAGCGGCGTGCCCGTCGGCTTGGGCCCCTTCGAATACACTTTCTTCACCGTCTTGCTCTGCGCCTGTGCCGCGCCTCCCGCAGCAACAGCCGCGAAAGCCGCAGTGATCGCCTTGCGTCGATTCTCTTGCATAATCCTCCTACTGTCCGAAAAGTTCCTTCAAGAATGCCTTGTCTTCCAGAATCGCTTTGTTCGCCGGCCGCGCAGCCGCCGCATCAAACTGCTTGCGGAAGTTCTTGTCCAACGCCAGCGCCGCGCGGAATTCCGCCAACGCTCCGGTCTTGTCGCCCACCGCGTAGTTCAGCATCCCCAGGCTCAGGTGTACGTCGGATCGCTCCGGGAAATATCGCGCAGCCTGCGCCGCCGCAGTGCGTGCTTCCTTGGTGTTACCCGAACGCAGCAGCTTGAACGTCTTGTCCTGATACAGGTAGCCAAGATTCATATCCAGCAGCCGCCGGAGCTCGGGAAACGGCTGCGGATTGTCGTCCACATTGATGTAAATGTAGCGGTCGTTATTGATGTTCCGTCCGCCCTGCTTGCGCACCACCAGCATCGACGCCGATTGTTTGCCGCGCGCGTCTCCACCCGCGGCGTCACCCGCCTTGAGCGCCGCGTACATCTTCTCCGCCAACTCGCCCGGCGCGGCCTCGAAGGCTTTTCCCATCGACTCCACCACCTGCGGGCCCACCAGGATATTGCCCTGCGCCGACCAATTTTTCCCCTGCCGGTCACCCGCCCAGTTCGGCGCGTTCGGACCGGTGAACGTCGCGATGTTGCCCTTGCCATCGATGATGGCCACCTGCCGGCCGTCCTTGCCCTCGAACTTATCCTCGGCCAGAAGCTGATCCAGCACTTCCTTGGCGGTGTGCCCCTGGCGCAACAGCTCCAGGCCGCGCGGTCCATAGCCGACGTTCACGTTCGCCTGTGTGGCGATCGCGCCCACACCCGCTTCCGCCCACGGAACCACCGAGCCAACCGAAAAATATCGCGAGGCCACGGCGACGCCCCAGTCGCCATTCTCGGCGTCGTAGGCCACGATGGAAAACGTCGCCACTTGCGCGCAGGCAGTGGCCGCCAGGAGCAGCAGCAGTATCGGTATCCGCATCCCCACCATCGTACTTCAGCGAAAGCCTGTGTCAACATTGCCCGTAACTAGCAAGATCCGTGGTAGCACAGGCTTCAGCCTGTGCACTGAAGTCCGTGCCGCCATCTGCTGTGGGTAGCCATCCCGCGTTCGTTAACAGTTGCGATCATAGCCGCGTCTGGTATGCATGAGCTTAAGCGACCTGCGCCTTGCGCTGCGGATGCTGCGACGGAGCCCCTTGTTCAGCGTCATCGCGATACTGGCGCTCGGCGTGGGCATCGGCGCGAATACCGCCATCTTCAGCCTCATGGACGCCGTCTTGTTGCGCCCGATGCCGGGAATCGCGCGGCCCAGTGAACTTGTGTCGTTTGAGCGATGGCAAGCCGGCCAACTGCTCGGCACCATGGGTTATCCCGACTACCAGGATTATGCACAACAGCTTCGAGGTTTCTCAGGTGTTGTGGCCGAAGCCAGTACCAGGCTCAGCTTCGCGCAAGGCGCTCACGTCGAACGCGTAGCCGGCGCGTTGGTTTCGGACAATTATTTCTCAGTCCTGGGCATCCAACCGGTGGCCGGGCGGCTACTCGTGGAAGACGACGATCGTGAAACGCCGGCTGTGCTCAGCTTTTCGTTCTGGCAGCGGGCGTTCGGAGCCGCCCCTGGAATCGTCGGGAATGCAATCACTCTGAACGGGCACACCTTCACCATCGTGGGCGTCGCGGAGCGCAGCTTCCGCGGTACAACACTGCAATTTCAACCTGACTTGTGGTTGCCGATCGCGCAGCAGCCGGTGGCGATACCGCAACTGTCGCGTGGTGCGCTGCAGAACCGATCCTTCGGATGGCTGCGGATATTCGGCCGATTGAAGCCGGAAACGTCGCTCACGGCAGCGCAGGCGGAGGTGAACCAGGTGGCCGCGCAGCTCACCGCTGAGTATCCAATTACCAACCATCGGCGGACCGTGGCTCTGGTGGAAGGCGTCGGGCTGTGGTCGGATGAGCGTTCGGAATTGCGGCGCTTCTTGGTATTATTGCTGGTCTCAGTGGCGCTGCTCCAACTGTTGGCGTGCGCGAACGTGGCAAACCTGCAGGTGGTGAGGAGCGCGGCGCGGCAGCGGGAGATCGGCATACGGCTGGCTTTAGGCGCAACCGGCGTGCGGCTGGTGCGGCTGTTTGTCGCTGAGGCCGCGCTACTCACAGCATTCGCGGGCATTGTCGGAATTGTGCTGGCGCGCGCGTTAACGCAGCTCGCCGTGTCCGTGCCGCAACCTGCGTATGCACTGCGCGAAACCACTGTGCAACTCGATTGGCGAGTGCTCACCTTCGCCGTGATGCTCGGGACCGTTTCAGGACTGCTGGTTGCCTGCGTTCCAGCTTGGCAGGCGGCCCGTGTGGACTTGCTCACTCCACTCAGAGAAGGATCGCCTGGAGCGGGGCGTTCGAAATCGCGCCTGCGGGGAGCATTGATCGCCGCGCAAATCGCATTCTCGATGGTGTTGCTCGCGGCCGCGGGCGCAGCGCTGCGAACCATGGAGCGCGGGTTGGCGGCGAATCCGATTGCGCACGCCGAAAACGTAATGCTGTGCTCCCTGGACCTGGCCACTCAGGGTTACAGCGCCGAACGGGGCGGCCGATTCTACGCGACACTACTCGATCGCGTTCGAGATTTGCCCGGAGTCGCCGCCGTGAGCCTCGCAGGTACGGTCCCGCCGGAAGAAATCTCCGGCCGCATGCCGATCTTTTATCCGGGCCAGGAGCCGGCCGCGGAGATACTGGAAGGCCGCGCATTCGAGCTGGGTCTGTGGGTGGACAACGATTCCATTGGTCCGGGATTCTTCCATACCCTCGGCATCCCGCTGCTGCAGGGGCGCGAGTTTGGCCAACAAGATCGCGCGGATTCAGTTCCGGTGGCGGTGATCAACAGCCGGCTCGCGAATCGGTTGTGGCCGGGCAAGGATCCCATCGGACAAAAGATCGCGCTCGGCCGGCCGCGGCAGCCGGCGACGGTAGTGGGGGTGGTGAAAGATGTGGCATCGCGATCGCTGGTAGGCGAGCCGCCCATGCACCTGTACTTTCCGTACTCACAGGCATATAACGGCCGCGCCAAGATCGTAGTGCGCGGCACGGTTCCGCAGTCAGAACTTGCCACGAGCCTTCGCGCGGCCATCGCGCAGATGGACCCGCTGTTGCCGCTGTACGCATTTCAGACCATGCCGGAACACATCGCGGATACACTCTGGAGACAGCGGATCGCCGCCGGACTTCTCGGCGCTCTCGGCTTGCTGGCCATTGCGCTGGCGTCGATGGGGCTCTACGGCGTGGTGGCGCACAACGTCTCGCAACGGACGCGCGAAATGGGGATTCGCATGGCCATCGGCGCTAGAGGCGCTCAGGTGTGCACGCTGGTCATGAAGCAGTCGTTGATGTGGGTGGTGGGCGGCGCGGCCTTCGGTCTTCCACTGGCCCTGCTGGCGACTTGGACCATGCAAAAGGGTATTCCCGGAACCAGGTCAAACGATCCGCTGGCGCTGGTGTGGACGCTGTCGATTCTCGGCGTGGTCAGCATCGTGGCGAGCCTGATCCCAGCGCAGCGTGCCGCAAAGGTGGATCCGGTGGTGGCGCTGCGTCAGGAATGAGCCGCCCAGTGCAAATCGCATGTTGGTGGAGCTAATCAAAAACGGCATGGAGGCTGAAAATCGCAAACAGCGGGAGTTCTTCGACTTGGCCGCGCGCTTCCGCGGCGCCACCGATCCAAAAGAAATCAAGCGGCTGGGCCATGAAATGGGCCGGATGGTTTTTGGCGACATGGAGTAACCTCCACGCTACGGCGCCACCCAAATATTGACCGCGAGCGGGACACCGAAGGGTTGCGATGCCGAGAAGCTCCCCCGCGGGCCTACCGGCACGACTCCGTTGGTGGAGACAATCAAGAAACTGATCGGGACGAATGTGACGCTCCTGAAGAAGCCGTCGGGGATCCTTACGTCAATGCGCGATACGTAGTCGTCGATATTGCCGACATTTACCACTTGCACCGACAGATTCCCGATTTGCGCTACCAGCGGAATGGAACCGCTGAACGTCGGGACGAAGCCGCCGTCCGCTGAGACCTGGCCTCCCAGTCCATCCACGAAGAACGAGACCACCGAGCCGGACTTTGCCGGGTTGTCGCAGGAGTTGATCGTGCCGTCCTGATTCAGCGTCAACGGCGCCAGCCCGCCGGCGGGAGCTTGTACTCCAGGGGGCGAACACCCCACACTGGAGGGCGCAACAATCGCAAAGAGATTGGGAGCCATTCGGACTACCGGCAACGTTCTGGGCGTTGTAAACGGACCATTGGCGAAGACCTGCATGGAAGTGAAATTCGGGAAGTTTTGCTCGGGCGGCGGCGGCACAGCGACGTTGATCTGCGTCTGCGATACGTAAAGCAGCCTGGCCGGGACGCCATCGAATGTCACGGTCACTCCGGCCAGCGATGTGGTTTTCGCATCCGGCGCGCCCACACCTTGAGCTGGTCCCAGGTTAGTCCCGAAAATTGAAATGAGTTGATGCGGCGCAACCGGACCAAGCCTGGTTCCACCGGCTGCATCGAGGATGCATCCCACCTGCGGAGCGTTCTGCTGCTGGATCAGCGTGAAATCGGCCAGCCCCAGATAGCCTCCTGGGAAAAGACTCGACGGAGGGTTGACGGCATCGTTGATTGCGCCGGCCGACATCGGAACATCCGGGAGGGTCGTGTTCCCAGCTATCCAAACGGTGTCTCCAACCAGTGCAATTCCGGCGGCACTCAGGTTCGAGCCATCGACGAGCACGGTAGCCTGAACATTGCCGGTCGCCGCATCCACCTGGCTGGCGTACGCTTGGCTGAAGGTGCTTCGTCCGTTCAAAACGCATTGCTGGACTGCGCCCTGAACGCCCGGCGGTGGTGGCGGCTGTGGACTGGGCGTGAAAAACACCATCAGGTTAATGTTGTTGTACGTCCCGCCCACGAAGACATTGCCGTGGCCATCGAGTGAGACGCCCACTCCTCCAATGGGAATGGAATAGAGGGCATTCTGGCCGTTGGCATCGATCTTGGTCAGAAAAGGCCGCACTTGTGGCGTCCCTGGATCTTTTGTCGTGTACGGGTACGTGCCGTACGTGAATCCAGTGAGGTAAGCATTGCCGGCGGCATCGAGCGCTAAACCGCCATTGGTGGTCTGCCCGCCTCCGGCAACGGCGGTGGAATAAATCAGCTTCGATCCCGTGGCATCCACTTTGGTTAGGTATTGGTTCGTAGCCGGAAAATTGATACGGCAGAATCCGAAACAGATAGTGACGGGCTTGAACACGGGTTGATAGACGCCGGGCGTCGTCGGGTAGTCCCGGAGTTCCGTCGCGCCGGCCATATAAATGTTACCCGCGGCATCGACGGACAAGGCGCTGCCGCCGATGCCAAAAGCCGCGAAGCGAACGCTTGCGCCGGTGTTGTCCAGCTTCATCAGGTATGGACGGTTGTCCTTGCCGGCTGCAGCATACGCGCCGGTGGTAACCGGAAAATCGGGACTGGCGGTTCCACTGACCACGATCTCGCCCTGCGGGGTCAGCGCCACAGCTTGCCCGATGCTGGAGGTGGATGCGCCGCCGAGAAGCTCGGAGAAAAGCACCGAGCCTTGCGGGTCGAGCTTCGCCAGGAATGTGCGGGTCTGGCCTGTGCTGGATGGCGTGGCAAGCCGGCGTCCGGCGGTCACCGGGAAATCGGGTGAGAGGGCGCTCCCGGTAACATAGGCGTTGCCATCGTTATCCACGGCGATTGCCGCCGCGCTGTCGGTTAGTGAGCCGCCAAGAGTCCGCACATAAATGTACTGGCTGCCTTTGGGATTCAGCTTCACCACCATGGCGGCGGTCTGAAAGCTGACCGCATCGGAGACCACGCTACCCGCGAGATACACGTTACCCGCCGCGTCGGCGGCCGCGGCGGACGGCGTGAAGCCGTTGCGCAAATATGTGGAGTAAATGAGACCGGGAGTAGGAGGAATGGCGGATTGAGAGTATACGGGAACCGGAAGGGTCCCCAGCAGGATACAAAAAACAAATCGGAGCGGCATTGATCAATTGTCGCGTACCAATAGAGCCGGGCTGTATGACTCTCTTAACATGGCTTGCAGGTGTGAACTGAAAGCCTGTACTGCTCAATCTCTGTTTTCTTCCGATACCAGCCTTAGCCGGTTGAGGCCGCCGTGGGCTTACCGCCTATTGCGCCACCGGAAGCAAACTGGTGTTCGCCGGCACACTCCCCTGAAACACCTGGAGCTGCAAATCGCCCGTGCGCGCATCGGCCGGGACCATGAAATTGATCTGATACACACCGATAATCCCCGGACTCAATCCAGCGAAGGAGGGTACCACCTCCTTCCCGTCCAGCATGACCTTGGGCAGTGGCACGACGTTCGCCGGCGGCAGCGGCGATGGGGCGCCGGTCGCCACGGGCGGGACCGTTGGTCCGAGGCCCGATAAATAAAGAATAACGAACTCATTCGGCCTGGCCGGCGAATCGCTCGTAATCAGACTATAGTCCACGGCGTGCTGCGCGATGGTGTGGCCATCCGGGAATCCGGCGACACCGGGAGTGAGGGGATCAACGGTCAGGGTCCTGAAATCGGTGAGGGCTGTGCCCACGCTGGCAATGAATTGATATTCGCCTGGGACCAGATCGAACGGGACTTGCGCATCGATCTGCCCGTCCCCGACGAACAGCAGCGGCGCGCTAAAACCGCCAATGTCTACCAGCGTAGTGGCCGTGGTCCCCAGGCCCGATCCGTAGATCTGGAGCAGTGTCCCCGGAGCAAGCGACGCGCCGGTTCGAGGATAAAAGATGTGGAGCGGTCCATCTCCGCGCAGTGTCGGCCCCGCGTTGGGTCCCGCGGTGCCTCCGATTTGTACCGTGGAGGAAGTCAAGCCAGGAGCAGTCGCGGTGACCATGGTCGTAAGTCCCGACACCGGACGAGTCGGAACCCAAGTCCCGGAGTATGTGCCGGCCACTGGATCGGCAATGCGAAGCGATAGCGGAGCATCGCCATTCGAGAAATTCGCATCCACGGCGGCATTGGCGACTCCGTTGCCACAATTATCCAGCACTCTGGCGTTCACAGTCCCTGGGAATCCCGCGAGGAGGAAGAAATTCCCCTCCAATGAGGTCTGCACCACGGTCAGCGCCGCGGGCGTGCAGCCCGCCGTCGTAGCGGTCGCCGAATCCGGTGAATTCTCTGTCGCAGCAGGTACCACCACCAGCACCACACTTGCGCTCCGAGCCGAAGTCCCACCTTCGTATGTGGTGATGGTGCCCCGATAGAATCCCTTGCTAAGTCCTGCAGGATTCACCGTCACCTGAACCAGTGCGGGGCTGCGCGCTGAGACGGTTGTCGATTGGGATTTCGCCGATAACCAAGTCCCGCCGTCCTGCGTGTTGACGCCGAGTTGGATTGGAACCGCGGCGCCGGCGTTCGTATACACCTGGAACGTCTGCGCCGCCGGAACCGAAGCGCCTGCCGCGACGAACGCAAGCCCGGCTGGAAACAGACTCGGAGCGACAACATCCGGCGGCGTCACTTTCAGATCCACCAGATAATCCTGCGTCGGATTGAGGACATCGGACGATGTGATGCGGATGCGCGCGTAATATGCATTGCTGGTAAGGCCCGTCGGATCGATCGTATAGGAGATGGCCGTCGGCAATCCGTTGGCGACCGTTCCTCCGGTGTTGTTCAATGTGAGCCACGGAGCGGAGCCGATCACTTTGGCGCTGTACCGGATGGAAGAACCATCCGACGAAAGCATGTTGAAGCTTCGCGTAGCCGGGCCGATCAGCCCTACGCCTTCCGTCGCATTCGCCGTGCCGCCGCTCGCGCTGAAGAACAGTTTGGGCTTCGTGTTCACCTGCACCGTGACCATGGCGCTGACTTCGCCGCTCGACCAGTTCACTTCGATCTTGCCGCGATAATATCCCGCCGCAAGCGAACTGGTATCCACCGATATCGTGAGTGTCGCGGTGACGTTCGGTAGAACGGTCCCGGAACTGGGGGTGAGAGTTGCGCCGGGGATATCCACGGCGTTGGCGGTATATGCCACCGAACCACTGCCGGTATTGGTGAGGTGCAGCGATGCGGTCAGAATTCCCGTGCCCGAGCGCGTACCGTAGAGGTGAAGCTCAGTGGGCGCCGCAGCCAGCGACAATTGGCCCGGCAGCACTTTCAGGCTGACCGGCACTATTTTCGGCGCGGCATTGCCCGACGTGATGGTGATGTTTGCGGAGTAGTCGCCCGGTGCCAGCCGCGGAAATACTTCTACGGCAATGTCGCCGGGGGTTGTGCCGGAGTTGGGCGTAAGAGTTAACCAGACGGCGTCCGCCTTCGCGGAGAAGGGGAGTTGGGCGAAAGCGGCGCCCGCGGCAACCGGCGTGGCTGTCAAGCCGATATCCTGCGTCGGCGGATTGCTGCCGAAGGTGAACGCGGTAAACGCCAGGCTGCCTACCGAGAGATCCAAACCGCCGCTCTGCGCGACTGTGAATTGGTAAGTCGCGGTCGCAAGGTTGTTGGCCGCATCCTTCGCCACCAACGAAATGGGGAAAGTACCCACGGCGCTCGGAGTGCCCGACAAAACGCCGTCCGTGGAGAGAGTGAATCCCTGAGGCAGCGCGCTTCCGTCGGCCACTGTCCAACGGATTGGCGCCTTGCCGCCCGCCGCCGTGAATGTCTCCGAGTAAGGCACGCCCGCGACACCCGCCGCAATGGGGGCCGGCGTGACAATAGCCAGCGTGACCGGAGCAACGGTAACTTTCAAAATCTTGATCGCCACCGCGCCCGCCGAGTCTGCGACGGTTGTAGTGAAAGCGAAATCTCCTGGCGTAGTGGGCGTGCCACTGACAACCCCGGCCGAACTCAGCGTGGTGCCCGGAGGAGTGAATGCTTCGGCCCACTTGTATGGCGGATTGCCGCCACTGGCCGTGAGCGTCTGCGTGTAGTAAGTTCCAACCGTCGCCTGCGGCAACTGCGGGAAGCTGGTGATGGTGAGCGCGCCCGACGCGGAGTTAATCGGCAGCACGAAATCGCTGGATTGCTTCGTTCCCAGCGAGTCGGTAACGGAAGCATTGAAGAGGATTGCGCCGGCGGACTTTGGCGGCGGCGTTCCGCTGAGTTTGCCCGTGCCATCCAGCGAAAGCCAGGAAGGCAAGCCTGTGCCCGACCACTGATACGGCGTCTTCCCTCCGGTGGCGCTCAATTGAGTAGTAAAGGAGACGCCCTCCGTCGCGGACGAAAGCGGCGACTTCGTCGTGATGATCAAGGGCAGCGGGATCACGGTCAATGTGACCGGTAGCGTTCCGCTCAAGCCTGCCGAGTCCTTCGCCGTAATCGAAATGTTGTAGTTCCCGGCGGAACCGAGCGGCGGCGTACCGGACAGGGTCCCGGTGGCGCTCAAAGTCAGCCAGGACGGCAGTCCGCTGGCCGACCAAGTGAAGTTGCCGTTGCCTCCGGTGGCGGTGAACGTCGCGTTATATGAGGCGGCCTCGGTCGCCGGTGGAAGCTGCGATGGAGTGATGACGATTCCCGAATTGATCTTGAACGTAATGGGAGCGCTGACGGTATTCTTGGCCGCATCCACCACGGTCACGTTAAATGAAACACTGCCTCCCGAGCCCTTCGGCGGTGTGCCGCTCAACACGCCCGCCGTGCTTAGGGTCAACCAGGACGGCAGACCGGTTGCCGACCATAGATACGGCGGCTGGCCGCCGCTGGCCGTAAAATTGAACGTGTAAAGCGAACCTTCCGTCATCGCGGGGAAGAACACGGAGCTGATGATGAGTGAAGACGCCGCGGCGGGCTGGCACTTACCGGCGGTACCAGCGTTGTAGATGCTCATTACTTCGGCGGCGGAAAGCGCCCTCTTGAAAAGATCGACTTCGTCGAGCGTGCCTTTGAAATTTGCGGAGCTTCCCGTGGTCGCCTTCCCAAGCTGCAATGGACTGATGTTGCTCAGCGAACCCGCATGGAGGGCCGCGTTTCCCGTGCCGGTGATGGGTTGGCCGTCGAGATAGAACTGAACTCCGGTGGATGAGCCGCGCTGAACCGTGACGGCGTAGTAGTGCCAAAAGTTGTCGCTTGGAGAATTGGTGGACGGTTGGTAATTGTCAAAGGTGCCATCGGCCAGTTGGAGACCGATGCGGCCGTTCGACAGAAAAATGCTATAGCCGTTTGTGCTGGTGCGCTTGTCCAGGATGACGCGCGCGCCCCCGGCGGTGATCACGGTTGGGTCGTCCACGCGCATCCAGAAGTCGATACTGAAGTCACCGGTGGCGATGTCGATCTGCGCCGAGTTGGCGGCCGTAACGAAAACGGTGGAGCCATCGAAGGTCAGAGCTTGGCCGACATATCCAGGGCCAAAGACCGCGGAACCGTTCACCAGGGCGTTCACATTGTTGACGATATCCGGCGTCTGCTGGCCGTTGGCCACTGGATCGAGTGTGAACCACGCAGTGAGGTTGGGCGGTGGCTGAACGCAGACTGCATATTGTGCCGATACAGACCAGCTACCAAGTGCGGCCAGAAACATAACCGCAAGCGTCAGGTTCTTCATATTTCTCCTTGCCGACGGAGACGAGGTATAACCGGGCCCCGGAAACGATTTGCAACGATAGTACCATGGGAGTCCGCTGATGAAGATCACCGTCACAGGGGCGACCGGGTTTATCGGATCGAGGCTGATTAAGTGTCTGCTAGACAGCGGGCACTCCATTCACGTTTTGGGTAGAAGACGCGCCGCTGGTTTACCGGAATCGGTTGGATTCTCGGAATGGAAATCCACGAACGAAGAGCCGCCAGCGGAGAGCTTGGCAGGCGCCGACGCGGTGATTCACCTGGCCGGTGAGCCGGTGGCGCAGCGCTGGACCCCGGAGGCCAAGAAACGCATTCGGGCAAGCCGGGTGGACGGAACGCGCCAATTGGTGAATGCTCTGTCCACGCAATCGCGCCGGCCGGCGGTATTGATCAGTGGATCGGCGATCGGCTTCTACGGCTCGCGCGGCGATGAGGTTCTCACCGAGGATTCCGATGCCGGTGACGACTTCCTCGCCCGCGTCACCATCGCTTGGGAGAACACCGCGGAGTTGGCCGAAGCGCTCGGTATCCGAGTAGTTCGTCTGCGCACCGGTATCGTGTTGGGTAAGGAAGGCGGGGCGCTGGCCAAAATGCTGCCGCCGTTCCGGTTCGGGCTTGGAGGACGACTCGGCTCCGGCAAGCAGTGGATGTCCTGGATACACATCGACGACCTGATTCGTTTGATCCTGTTCAGTATCGAAAATGCGGCAGTCCGTGGTGCGGTGAACGGCACCGGCCCGAATCCGGTGACCAATGTGCAATTCACTAGAGAGCTGGCGGCGGTCTTGCATAGGCCCGCCATTTTGCCTGCGCCCAAGTTCGCGCTCAAGCTGGCACTCGGCGAAATGGCGAATGCCGTGCTAGGAAGTCAACGGGCGATCCCCAAAGTGGCGCAATCGGCCGGTTTCGAGTTCCAATATCCGCAACTTCGCGCCGCTCTGGAACGTCTGCTAACGGAGGGCCCTGCGCGATAATAGGATTATGCGGTTTTTGCTCTATTTGATCGCCGCCGCGGCACTGGCCGCCACCGCCGAGATGAGCCTGACGGTGGAGAAGCTGGTCGGGTTCATCAAATCGGCCGTGCAGATGAAGCAGCCGGATAGGCAGGTGGCCGAATATCTGCGCCACATCAAGCTCACCGAGAAGCTGGACGATCAGACCATCGAGGACTTGCAAAACGCCGGCGCCGGGCCGAAGACCGTCGCGGCATTGAAGACT
Source organism: Bryobacteraceae bacterium (assembly GCA_035632375.1). GTDB lineage: Bacteria > Acidobacteriota > Terriglobia > Bryobacterales > Bryobacteraceae > Palsa-89. Next base: position 39,370 of record DASQGY010000339.1, read on the forward strand.
TTGGGAGAAAGCTCCGCGAAGCTGCCCGCCGCGCCACCTCCCGCAATGAAGCCTGTTGTCACGGTGATTCCGGGGCCGGAT
>DASQGY010000340.1:0-3303 GCA_035632375.1 Bryobacteraceae bacterium
GAACAAGGCTGGCTGCTGGCCGAGATGGAGCGCCACTTTGGCTACGGACTCGATGAGTTGGCACGCCGCTTCGACCGCAGCGTGAAGTGGGTATCGCGACGGCTGGCGCTGGTGGAGTTGCTGTCGGAGAACATCCAGCAGCAGGTGCGCGAAGGCCAGATCGGTGCGCACCTGGCGATGAAGTTTCTGGTACCGGTAGCGCGCCTCAGCCTGGATGCCTGCCAGCGCATGGCCGCGGTGTTCGCCCAGCATCGCTGCGACACCAGGCAGGCCGGGCAACTGTATGCCGCCTGGCGCGACGGCTCGCCAGCGATACGGAAACGGGTCCTTGACGAGCCCGCGTTGTTTTTCAAAGCGCAGCGGCAGGTGGATGCGAAACCGTCTTCGGCGCCGGCCGCCGCACTATTGCGCGATCTGGAGATGGTGGTGGCCGTCGTCAACCGTGCCAGCCGGCGGTTGGCGGGCGCCGTGGTGGCGATGGACTGCCAACAACTGGAAGAGGTGCAGCGCAAGATCGATCGCGCCCGCGATCAACTCAACCACCTGAGCCAGCAAATCGAAAAGGAGCAACCGCCGCATGTTGAGCCAAGCCCAACGAGCCACGATTCTGGAACTGAACACGCAAGGAGTGACCAAACGCGAGATCGCGCGCCTCTTGGGCATCTCCCGTCTGACGGTGCGCAAAGTCCTGCGCTCCAACTCCACCGCGGTGCCGGAACTTTCGCGGGCCGAGAAAGCCGAACCCCACAGGCAGCAGATCCTGGAGCTTTTACCCACCTGCAAAGGGAACCTGGTGCGAGTCCATGAGGACCTTGTGGCTTCGGGAGCGGTCTTGTCGTATGCGGCGCTGACCGCCTTCTGCCGCCGGCAAGGCATCGGGCAAGCGCCCATCGTGCCAGCCGGCCAGTACCACTTCGAACCGGGCGAGGAGATGCAGCACGACACGTCCCCGCACGAGGCGGTGGTGGGCGGCAAGAAACGCAAGATGCAGACCGCGTCGGGAGTGCTGTGCTATTCGCGGATGTTGTTCTTTCAGTGCGCCCCGTCGTTTTCGCGTTTCGACTGCAAGGTTTTCCTGACCGACGCGCTGCGCCATGCCGGCGGCGTGCCGCAACGCGTCATGATCGACAACACGCATGTAGTGGTGTTGCGCGGAACCGGGCCTGAGATGGTGCCGGTGCCGGAGATGGCGGCTTTCGCCGACCGCTTCGGCTTCCGTTTCGAGGCCCACCGGATCGGCGATGCCGACCGCTCGGGCCGCGTGGAGAGGCCGTTTCACTTCATCGAAAACAACTTTCTGGCGGGGCGCACGTTCGCCAGTTGGGAAGATCTGAATCAACAGGCACGCCAATGGTGCGACCGCGTCAACGCCACTTACAAAAAACATATTCGCGCTATTCCGCGCGAGTTATTCGCCGTGGAGCGGCTGCATCTGAAACCGTTGCCTGGGTGGATTCCCGAAGTCTACCGCCTGCATCCACGCATAGTGGATGTGGAAGGTTATGTCTCGGTCAACACCAACCGCTACTCGGTGCCGGTGGCCTGGATCGGGCGGCGTGTGGAAGCGCGCGAGACCAAGGACCGGATCGAGATTCAACTGGACGCGCGTAACATCGTCACGCATGCGCGCGTGGCCGAACCCAAGCAACAGCGCATCACGCTGGCGCCGCATCGGCCGCCGCGCGGAGAAGGCATCAAACGTTCCGATCCTCACCCCGAAGAACGGGTCCTGATCGAGACCGCTCCGGAGATCGCCGATTACGTGGCGGCACTGAAGCAACGTGGGCGCAAGGTGGTGGCGCTGGCCCTGCGCCAACTGCTGCGCCTGTTGCGCGAGTATCCGCGCGCGCCTTTTCTGGCGGCTGTCCGCGAAGCCGGCCAATACGGTCTCTACGATCTGGACCGGCTGGAACGCATGATTCTGCGCCGCATTGCGCGCGACTACTTTCTGTTGGACGGGAGCCACGATGACTGAAGACCTGGAACAACTGCTGAAGAATCTCAAGCTGCGGCGCATCCTGGCCACCTATGACGAGCAGGTGCGCGCGGCTGAAAAAGAGGACGTCTCCTACTCGGAGTTCGTGGCGCGATTGCTGCGCGAGCAGTGGCACGCCCGCCAGGAAGGGGCTCTGGAGTGGCGCATTAAGCGCGCCAATCTGCCGGAGCGCTGGTCGCTGGAAAGCTTTCCCTATGCGCGCCAGCCGGGCGTGAGCCGCAAACAGGTCCGCACGTTTGCCGAACTGGAGTTTGTCGCCAAGGCCGAGAACATCGTGTGGATGGGGCCGACCGGTGTCGGCAAGACGGGACTGGCCTGCGGGGTTCTGCTCAAGGCGTTGGAGAACGGCTACCGCTGCCAGTTCATCCGCGCACAAGATCTGTTCGATGAAATGTACGCCTCGCTGGCCGACCGTTCCTCGCGTCAACTGCTGCGGCGGCTGGCCCGTCTGGACGTGTTGCTGATCGACGAGTTCGGCTATCTGAATCTGAAACCGGAGCAGTCCAACATATTCTTCAAGCTGATGGAGGAGCGGTATCACCGCCACTCCACCATCATCACCACCAATCTGGAATATGACGAGTGGCACAACTTTCTCGGCAACAAGCCGATGGTGGAAGCGTTGTTGAGCCGGGTGCGGCACTACTGCCACACGGTGCGCATCCAAGGGCCGTCGCTGCGCGATTCGCAAGGTTGAGGAGGAAGCCGTGGACCAGCAAGAGTACGTGCGCAAGCTTCTGGATGCCTATCGTGCCACGCCCGGAACCACCGGGACGGTGCGCCAACCGGACCGTTTGCTGGCGGCCCAACTCTACCAACGCGGTGTGCCGCTGACGGCGGTGGAGAACGCCCTGGTTCTGGCCGCCGCGCGGCGTCTAGAGCGGCCCGAAGGCGCTACGCCGTTGGGCACGATTCGCTCGCTGGCGTACTTCTCGGCGGTGATCGAGGAAGTGCAGCAGATGCAGGTGAGCCCAGACTATTTTCAGTACATCCGACGCAAGCTTGCCCAAATGGCCCCGGCACGTCCGACTCCCTGATTCCTCAGCACGACGGAAATCCACACCGACACCAAGCCCGGCTCGGATGATGTGACCCCAACCCCGCACGCCTACGGCGTGGATGATATTGATTTACCCCCACGGCAGAACCAACGCACACGCCTTCGGCGTGGATGATGTCGAGCGCTCCAGCCTCCTGGCGGTTCCCAATCCTGTTTCCAGTGGGGGTCACTCTAAACGAGCGCTGGTGGGTCACTTCTGCCGCGCGCCGAAGACAGCAGGGTCTGGATCGTTTACGCAGATCTGGGC
>DASQGY010000341.1:0-4286 GCA_035632375.1 Bryobacteraceae bacterium
TGCTGGGCTACCACGTGGACATTTCCTTCGCTGCGCGTCCAGAGGACTTCCATGACGGAGAGCTCGAGTGGGCCCAGGGTGTGGATCGGCGGGCGGCGTTTTAGAAAGCGGATCATGCTGGAAGCTCAATCTTAACCCACCACGCTACTGGTGGGTTAGAGCTACTTCGGCGGCAGGCACGCTTTCGAGGGCGTCATACAGCTCCTGGGGCCGGATAGGCTTGGAAATGTAACCATCCATCCCGGCGGCGAGGCAGCGTTCACGGTCGCCCTTCATGGCATGGGCGGTCATGGCAATGATGGGGACGTGGCGGCCGGTAAGCGTTTCCCGCTGGCGAATGATGGAGGTAGCTTCGAGGCCGGTCACCCCGGGCATTTGTATATCCATCAGGATCACGTCAAACGTTGCAGTGTCCAAGCTGGACAGAACTTCGCGGCCGTCGCCAACGACGGTGACACTGTAGCCGTGTTTTTCCAGCAGTCTTTGGGCCAGGAACTGGTTCACCACGTTGTCCTCCGCCAGCAGGACCCGCCGCTTGCCTGCCGCGGGCGGGCCTGGAGTACGAACGAGAGCGACGAGAGCTTGTTGCTTGGAGCAAGCTGAACCGGTCAGGGCCAGCAAGGCAGCCGATTGGAGCTCCGACAGCCGGGCCGGCTTGGTGAGGTAGACCGCGATGTCAAGATCCCGGCAGCGCTTGGTGTCCCCTTTGTGCCCGGTTGAAGTGAGCATTACGACGGCGCCCCGCTCGCCGGACTTCCTTACCTGCTCCACGAAGGCGAAGCCATCCATCTCCGGCATTTCAGCGTCGGTCAGAATCAGTTGAAAATGGCGGCCGGCGGCACTGGCTTCCTCGATCCGCAGCAGTCCCTCGGCGGCACTGGCCGCAAGTACGGTCTGCATCCGCCAGCGGCTCAGGGCGCCTTCGAGCATTCGACGGTTGGTGGCATTGTCGTCGACGATCAGGACCGCCACGCCAGCCAAACATGCCGGTTCGAAGGAAGGTTCCGTGGCCCGGTTTTTGGCCAGCGTTACGCGAGCAGTGAAATGAAAATGGCTTCCAATATCCGGCTGACTTTGGAGCCAGATGCGCCCGCCCATCATGGCCGCCAACCTGGTGGAGATAGTCAAGCCCAGGCCCGTCCCGCCAAACCTGCGGGTCATGGAGCCGTCGACCTGCGCGAAAGCCTCGAAGATCCGTGTTTGTTTTTCCGGTGGGATCCCGATGCCAGTGTCGTGAATGGAAAACTTCAGCACGGCCTGATGGTCATCCCGGCTTTCGAGGGAAACCTCGAGGGCCACTTCGCCGCGTTCGGTGAACTTGATGGCGTTGCCGGCAAGGTTGATGATGATCTGCCGGAGGCGGGTGGGATCGCCCTCGATCTCCAGCGGGACCTCCGGCCGGATCTCGCATAGCAATTCCAGGCCTTTTTCGTGCGCCCGGAGCGCCAGCAGCCGCATGGCATCCTCGACGCAGTCGCGCAGATTGAAGGCGACGCGTTCCAGATCCAGCTTGCCGGCCTCGATTTTAGAAAAGTCGAGGACATCGTTGATCACGGTCAACAGCGATTCAGCGGAACTCTTCACCATGGTCAGATATCCACGCTGTTCCGAACTCAGGTCGGTTTCCAGGGTCAAATCGGTCATGCCGATGACGCCGTTCATGGGCGTACGGATTTCGTGGCTCATGTTGGCGAGGAATTCACTCTTGGCGCGGTTGGCCTCCTGGGCCTTGTCGCGAGCTTCGGTGAGTTGGGCATTCAAGCGCGTCAACTCCGCAGTACGCGCGGCCACTTCGCCCTCCAGGCTGTCCCGATGACGCTCCAGGGCGATATCGCGTTGCTGGATTTCGGAGAGCATTTCGTTGAAGCCGTCGATCAACAGGCCGAGCTCGTCGTCTGTTTGCCGCGTTGCTCGAAGGGCGTAGTTCTTTTCGAGGGTTACAGTCCTGGCGGTGTGGGCCAGATGAAGAACGGGGCCGGAGATGACGCGCTGCAACCTGGCTGCAAGCAAATACGCCGCCAGCCCCGCCGTGATCAAGGTGACGGCAATGATCCCGATGAATTCCGCAAGGCGCAGGTGCATTTCACTCAAGTCCGACTCCAGGTAGACTGCGCCGATGATCTGGCCATCGAGGACCACGTTGCGGGTAAGAAACATCAGACCGTCCTTGAAGACGCCAGCCGCGGGCTTGGGGGAGGTTGGGGGAACGGAGCCAACCGAGGCGGAGCGCACATACGAGGCAAGCACGCTGCCACCGGGCGTATAGATGGCGGCCGCGACGATGTGCGGATGCACATTCAGCCCCCGCAACAGTTCGCCGGCGGAGGTCTGGTCGTCAAAGGTAAGCGCCGCGGTGCTGTTGGCTCCGATCATCTCGGCCAGAGTAGTGACATCGTCGCGCAGCGATTTGCGCAGTCCGGTGTATTCGTAGGTCAACACACCGGCGCCCAATAAAAACAAAGCCAGACTGACAGTCAGCATGATGACCGTTTGCAGTTTGTGTTTGAGGGACAATTTGCCAAGCAGCAGCATGATGAACCTCAATTGCCCCGATCCCGGACGATTTTCGCCAAGCCTATCAGTTTGGAGCTTAGCTTGAGCCGGGCGCGCTCGGCCGCACCGAGGTTGACCTCAAAGCGGACTTTGCTGTCCACAACCTCGAAATTGATGACGCCGCCGCTTTCGCAGAAACCGGACGACTCGCCCACGGTCAGGACTCCGGGGCCCTTCAGGAGTTCCAGGATGGTCTTGAGCCGTTTCTTTTCCGACATGGCGACGAAGACGATCTGGCAGGTCTTTGCGGCCTCCGGCTTGAGGAGTTTCACCGTGAATCCATGGCCATTGACCGTCTTGGCGCTCACCACCTGTTCCAATTCGCTGCCAAACGGGTTATCCCCAACGATGCCGATGCACAGGGTGGCGCCGGGTGGCAAGTCCGGGGGCCATTCGACGAATTTCGCGAAATTGTACAGGAAGATGGCCTTCACATGATATTCGTCGGCGGCCTGGACTCCGCTGGACTTGTATGGCTGACCTAACAAGCAGCAGAGGAAGGACCAGGCCCCAATACCAGCCCGGAGAAGGAACGGCCGGCTCAGAAACGCCATGTGATCTTGCCGAAGACGCTCCTTTCCGTCTCCGTGCCGACGACGGCAAAGGCATCGCCGAACTCGAGGGTCCGGGGACGCAGAAGGTTTTGTCCCACGACGCTGAACTCCAGCGACTCGCCGGCCCGCCAGGCAATCCGTGAGTCGAAGCGAGCGCGACTGGGGGCGCCGGTACTCGGTAATCGGGCGGAATAGTACAAGGCGTTGTCGAAATCGATGTTCTTGGCGAGGTTGAATTCGGACCGCACTTGCAGCATGTGTTTCGGGGCATCGCCTCCGGGTTCCGCGGGAAATAGATCCTGGCTTCCTGGATTCCGTTCGACGCGCATTTGAATGAAGGAGTATCCCGGACTGAGCCGCCAACGGGAGTTGACCTGCCAAGTGGTGGACATTTCTCCGCCGAAATTGGTGGCGTGGGCCTTGTTGCCATAGGTCGCCGGGACCACCAGTTGCATGGACGGATTGAAGAATGGCGGTACGGGCCCTGGGTCGAATGTCTCGAGATGACGATAGAAGCTGCCGAAGAGCGCGACGTCGAGGGAAACCCGCTTAGTCAACTGCGCTCGATATCCCGCTTCATAATCGCGGACCTGTTCCGACTTGAATTGGGGATTGCCGAACAGCGTCAACTTTTGGATCAAGCCATTGGGAAGAGGGATGGTTGACAGAGTCGCATCGATGCTGGCGTTCAGCAGCGAGGTTTGGCGGATGGCCTTGGCTGCGGACAGCCAAATGGTGTGCTTCTTGCTTGGGGTCCAGGCTAGGCTCGCGCCGGGCTCGTATTCGAAACCGGAGTAGGGGTTATGCTCGAACTTGGACCCGACAGTCAGCCAAAGAGTGTTGGTGATCCGGATTTCATCCTGGATGAAGGTGCTATAGAGACCGTCGGTACGCGAGGACGGGACAAAGGAGAGGTCCGCAGACTTGAGACCGGAGTTCGTGGAGCGGTAGCCAAAGCCCCAGACGATGTCGTGGCGGCTGCCGAGTGCGACGTGGTGCTGAAAATCCAGATCGAACGCACGATGGGTTTCCGGTGCACCGAAATCCACGCGGCGGTACTGGTCTACGTACATCTGCAGTGACATGTCCGAGCCGCCCGATAGGGTGTGGTTCCAGCGGGCCAGAAGGTCGCCGCCGCGAACCGAGATGGTATCGCCAGAAATCTGCGGCGAGGGCGAA
>DASQGY010000342.1:0-44919 GCA_035632375.1 Bryobacteraceae bacterium
GTTGTGGCCGTTTGTAGTGATTGTCTCGGTCATAAGTCGATCTCCTGAGATCGACTTATACACCTTGGGCGGGCGCGGCCGACCAGGGGAAACGGGCAACCGATAGAGGAGATGGGAGAATGAATTTGGAGTTTTGCGTGAATGCCCTTCGATCGACAGCCCATTTTGACAGGCGAGCTGGTGGGACTCAGGCCGCTTCGGACGGAGGATTTTTCCGACCTATACGCGGTGGCTTCCGATCCGTTGATTTGGGAGCAGCATCCGATCCGGGAGCGGCACAAGGAAGAAGTTTTCGCGGGATTTTTCCGTGAGGCGCTGGAATCGGGGGGCGCGTTGGTTGCGACGGATTTGAAGGATGGGCGGGTGATTGGGTCGTCGCGGTTTCATGGGTATGACGAGGAGAAGAGCGAGATCGAGATCGGGTGGACGTTTCTGGCGAGGTCGCACTGGGGCGGAGTTTACAACGGGGAGATGAAGCGGCTCATGCTGCGCCACGCGTTCCGGTTCGTGAAGAGCGTCATTTTTGTGATTGGGCCGGGGAATTTGCGGTCGCAGAGGGCGGTGGAGAAGATTGGTGGAGTTCGGGCGGGATCGAGGTTGGACGGGAGTGGCGGCGAGAATTTTGTGTACCGGATCGCGGCTTCCGCTAACCGAGAGATTTTCAGCTAGCCGTGTAGAGCAGGTTGGAAACAGTTGGCAACCTGCGCGCGATTGTTAATCGCGCTTCGCCAAGCGGGTTAGCAACCCGCTGCAGGTTGCCAACCTGCCCCACATCGGTAAATCGGTGGTAGCGTGAAGTTAGAGGTGCAACATGAGAGAAGACACGCAGCGACCGCAAATTAACATGTCGAAGCTAGCGGTTGGCGGAGGCATCGCAGGAGCAGTCTTCACCGCCGGCAGCATGTTGATCTTTCTCACCGGTATCCCCGTGCTTCGGTATGTATTTCCCGCAGCCGTGGCCGTAGGCTGTGGAGTTGCGCTGATTCTCCACTTTGCGCGGCATAAGACACTAGGCGCACCCTGGATTCCTTCGGCCACCAAGAAATAAGAGCGCGCCCAGCCGATCAGATCAGACGTTGCCACTTGCAAATATGCATTCACAATGCATAATTCCAAGCGTCGACCCAAGTCTATGCGCAAGAGCGAATTCCCGCGCGCTTTAGAGCCTGTCCTCCAGAAGACCGGGATTTGTGATCCATCCCGGAGATATGCATCTGCCTTTGGCGCCAGGTTGTGGCCCTGCCCATTCAGCACTGTGATGCGGTAAACACGAGTATCATGAAGCTATGCGCCGAATGATCCTCTGCCTGGCCTTGGCCCTGCCGCTCCTCCTGGGAGCGCCGATGACCACTCTCACCATCGAAGTCAAAAGCCAGACCGGTAAGCCTGTGCCTCAAGCCAGCGTGATCGTGCGCTTCATCAAGGGTCACTCGGTGTTCAAGCTGGGGAAGAGCATCCGCAAAGAATGGGAGTTGCACACCAACGAGGAAGGGGTCGCCAAGATCCCGCCAATTCCGCAAGGCACTATCCAGATTCAGATCATCGCCAAAAACTTCCAGACCTTCGGCCAGAACTTCGAAGTGGATGACGAGCAGAAGACTATCGAGATCAAGCTAAACGCGCCGCAGTCGCAATACAGCGCCCACTGAGCGGGCTCAACTTCCAACAGCCGCGATCGCGTCGATTTCAACACTGACATCGCGCGGCAGCTTGGCAGCCTGCACCGTTGATCGCGCCGGCGGATTCTGCGCAAAGTACCGGCCGTAGACTTCGTTCATCTTCGGAAAGTCGCCCATATCCTTCAGGAAAACCGTGGTCTTGAGCACCGATCCAAGCGACGCGCCGCACGCCTCGAGCACCGCCTTCACGTTCTCCAGCACGCGCTCCGTCTGCACCGTAATGTCGCCCTCCACCAGTTGATTGGTGACCGGGTCCAGCGGGATCTGCCCGCTCAAATAGGCGATGCCGTTGTGCACGATGGCCTGCGTATACGGACCAATCGCCTTAGGCGCCTTCTCTGTCGAAAACGTTGCTCTCATAGTTGTAAAGTTCCCACCAGTTCTTTGACGTTTTGTACTTTTTCTTTCTTCAGATAATCATCCAGCTCGCGCGCGATGCGGCAAGGCGCGGCCGGATCCCAAAAGTTCACGGTACCAACTTCCACGGCCGATGCGCCGGCGATCAGAAACTCGGCGGCATCCTCGCCGGTGCGAATGCCACCCAGACCGACCACCGGGATGCGCACCGCCTTCGCCGCCTCGTAGACCATCCGCAGCGCGATGGGCTTGATGGCCGGGCCCGATAATCCTCCGAATCCTGCGCCGATGCGGGGGCGGCGCGTGTGCGGATCGATGGCCAGCGAGACAAAGGTATTCACCAGGCTGATGGCATCCGCGCCGGCCTGTTCGGCGGCCTGCGCCAGCGGCTCGATACGCGCGACATTTGGCGACAGTTTCACTATCAATGGTCGATGCGCGAGCGGGCGCACAAGACTCACCAATTCGCTCAGCAACCCGGGGTCGGTGGAGAAATAGATGCCGCCGTGCTTCGTGTTGGGACAGGAGACATTCAGCTCGTATCCGGCGAGGCCCTCGGCATCCTCCAGGATGCGGATCACCTCCGCGTAGTCCTCCGGCGCATAGCCGAACACGTTGGCGAAGATGGCGGTCTGAAACTTCCGCAGCGCGGGAAGCTTGTCTTGAACGAACGCCTTGGCGCCGATGTTCTGCAGACCGACGGAATTGATCATCCCGGCGTCGGTCTCCCACAGCCGCGGCGGCGGATTGCCCTCGATCGGTTCGCGGGAGAGCCCCTTGACCACGATTCCGCCGATCGCGTTCAAGTCGGCGACAGTTTCGAACTCGATACCGTACCCATAGGTCCCCGAAGCGGCGATAACGGGATTACGAAGTTCCACGCCACAGAGGGTGGTCGTGAGGCGGGGCATTCGGTTAGAGAATAACACTTGGAAGACAAGGAATACGAGGAACACAAGGAAGCGCCGGGCGATTGCCGAATGGTCAGGTATTCCTTGTCTTCCTTGTATTCCTTGTATTCCTTCCACTTAAACCCGCCTTACTAGGGCGAACCCCTTATGCAGCGTACCCGGAAAAAGCCGATGAACGATTTATGCCAGAGCCGTCGAAGGACGACCCGGTGGTGGCACGTCCAGGCGTGCTCCGCTCTCTTTCTTCCAAGTTCTCTCTATTCACCGCCACGTTGGTCTTTTGGGTGGTCGCCACCATTCTTGCCTACGACATGAGGCAGGAAAACTTCGATGTTGGAAAAGGGGTCCTGTTGTGCCTGATCGTGATCCTGGTTTCGGGCGCTATCTCACGGTTTACGATCCGGCTGCTGGCTCGTCCTTTGAGACTCTTGCAGGAAGGCATCATCGCGGTGCGCAATGGACGGCTGGAGCAGATTTCAGTGAGCCGGACGGGCGACGAGGTGGAGTTTCTGGGCGATAGCTTCAACAAGATGATCGAAGCTCTGGCCGTGTCACGAAGGGAGATCCAGCAGCACCAGGAACTGCTGGAGCAGCGCATCAAGGAACGCACTCAGCAGCTCGAACAAGCCACGAGCCACGCCCAGGCAGCCAGCCAGGCCAAGAGCAATTTTCTGGCCAGCGTATCTCACGAGCTGCGAACGCCCGTGAACGGGATCATCGGCATGATCGACATGGCCATGGACAATCAACTGCCGCCCGAACAGGCGGAAGAGCTTCAGACTGCGCAAAGTTGCGCACAGTCCTTGATGTCCCTGCTGAACGAGATCCTGGACCTCTCGAAGATTGAGGCGGGTAAGATGACTCTCGAGCGGGTTCCGTTTGAGGTGCGGGTTCTGGTGGCCGATTGTCTCAAGGAGCAGCAGCCGCGTGTTGCCCAAACGGGTGTCGCGCTGCGGTGCGAAATTTCTCCCGAAGTGCCCCAACAGGTGGTGGGCGACCCGCTGCGCATTCGTCAGATCTTGTCCAATCTGTTGAGCAACGCGGTGAAGTTCACCGGGCAAGGCTCTGTCAGCGTTCGCGTTGAAAGCGAACTCAGTGACACGGGCGGCTGCTCACTGCGGATTACCGTGGAGGATACGGGCACTGGGATTCCAGCCGACAAACTGAACACCATTTTCGAGGAGTTCACGCAGGCCGATGGCAGCGTGAGCCGGAAGTACGGAGGCACCGGCCTGGGTCTGGCCATTACCAAGAAGCTGGTGGAAATGCACGGCGGGCAAGTTCAGGTGCTGAGCGAAGTGGGCCGGGGCACTACCTTCGTTGTGACCCTGGTATGCGAATTGAATCTCGAAGCGGCGGCAAATCGGGAGCGGGCAGCAGTGACAGTACGGGAAAAACCGGCGGTAGCGGCGTTGTCGCCGGGCCGGATTCTGATTGTCGAGGACAATCAGGTAAATCAAAAAGTGGTCACTTCCGTACTCCGCAAACGCGGCTATTTCATCGAATTGGCCAACGATGGCCAGGAAGCGCTGTCCAAGCTCGAAAGTAACGATGGCTACGACCTGGTGCTGATGGACGTGCAAATGCCCGTGCTCGATGGGCTGGAGACAACGCGTCTCATCCGCAAAGATCCGCGTTGGAGGGATCTCCCAGTGGTGGCCATGACCGCCCATGCCATGAACGGCGACAAAGAAAAGTGTCTGGCGGCGGGCATGAGCGGATATATATCCAAGCCGGTGCATCCCGCGCATCTGTTGCTGACGGTGGATGAATTCATAAGGCCTTTGGCAAGGCCAGTGACTCCCTAGCACGGTAGTAGGCTCTACGGCTCCGAGATCGCTCCGGTCTTCTTCATTTTTTCCAAATCCGCGGGCGCGATCTTCCAATCGTTGGTGAAGATTCCCTGCGCCACCACATTGTCCAATGAGCCTTTGAACAGGATGTAGTCCCCGAAGCTCAACAGCAGGCGGTAGCGAAGGGGAACGAAGGGAAGGCCCGGCCGGTTGGCTTCTTCGCCGCCGGTCCACCAGGGCAATCCTGAGTCGATCAGGACGTAGCGCCCCCCAACAGAGAAGACGAATAGCAGCCCATAGTCGGCCGCACTGGGATTCAGAGCGATTGGCAGGCGTCCGGCGAGCCGGGCGATCCATTCGTTGTTGTCCTTGTCTCCGAAAAGGATTAAGTTGGCATTCGCCGCATCGCGCTGTTGCACTTCTTTGTCGCTGAGGACGGGAAAGGAGAGACGCAACGGATGGCGTGGAGTGGACCATTCCGCCGCCTGCTGAGCGACAGCTCGTCGTGCGGTTACGTCGTCAATGCTCGAAGTGCCGGCTGTTCCGTAAACGTAAATCTGCCGCCCCGCTACCGCTTCGCTGATGGGGCCTTCCGCGCCCGGGCGTTTGCGACCAGGTGGTATGGTCGCCAGACCGGCTTGCCATCCCTTGCCGGTCTTGATGAATGAAGGCGAGGCTGACCGGCCGGCACGCACCTTCTGTCCGTCAATCGTGAACGACGAAGCCTTTGCGCTAAAGAACGAAGGATGACCCGATAGCAGCAGGGTAAATCCGCGCAGGTTGCTGGTGTTGACCGCCAGTGCATTGGGAGCGGTAAACTTCGCATCGATACTCGCCGGGGCGCCTGGTTCCAACTCGTCGATCCGTACCCAATAGGCGCTGGCGTAACGGTAGCGCGACGTGACGAAGCGGACGCGCGCGGGGAACCTGTTTCGCCGGAAGCTGTCGAACGAGCGGAAGATTGCCGCATCTTTGTAGGCGAAGTCCCAGGCATTATGGCGCGCCATGGGGTACTCGGTGTATTCGACCGGGGTGGACAAGCGCAGCAGGTCGCGATTCCATCGCCTTGAATCTTCCACTGAAACGGCGGTATCCAGTTCTCCGTGGAACAACCGGACGGGCAGATTCAGCGCATTGGCCGCCAAGTCTTCGGTTCCGAGCGGCGGCTCCGGACAGACTGGCGCGATGGCCGCCCAGACATCGGGCCGCGTGAGCCCCAGCCACAACGCGCCGCCCCCACCCATGGCCGCGCCGGTCAGGTAGATGCGATCCGGATCGATCGGCAAGCGTTTCTGGAGATCGCTCAACAGGTCGTAGACGTCCTGCTCGGCGATTCCCCGATAGCCCATCGTGCCACGAGCCAAGGGTGCGGCGACAATGTAGTTCACGTCCGGAAGCGGCGGGAAGAGCCGGTTCGCCACGGGCGCACGCTCCAAAACGAGGTTACCCTTTCCGAATAGCTGCAGCAGATTGATGCGGTGGTTGGAGTCTTCACCATGGAGGCTGATCACCAGCGGGTATTTCTTCGCGGCGTCGAGTCCTTTGGGGACGTACAGGGCGTAGGGTTGTTCGGAGTCGTCCACGCTGGAGACGAAGGTGGCAAACTGGGGGCCGGGATGGAAAGTCTGCGCGGCAAGCGGCAGAATCAGCAGCAAGAAAGCTTGCGGCCTTAGCGCCCGCATTCGCGGAGGACTCCCGGGAGCCAATCCTCGAACCACTCGCCGAATTCGGCCAGTTTGCGTTCGCCTTCCGGGCCCAGCGGAGCGGCCAGTGCGCCGGTCTTCAACTTGCGTTGCCGCGCGGCGTGCTTTACGCCGGCGGGCCAAGGGAAGATTTCCACGCGCTCCAGGAACTCCGCCAGCAGTGTTTCCAGGTGCGCCGCCTTCTCTTCCGCTCCCGCGGCGAGCGCGCGATCCAGCGCCACCATCAATTCCGGGAGCGCACTCGCTACGCCGGAGACAATCCCTTGCGCGCCCATTTCCTTGCATTGGCGATAAATCCGCTCATGTCCGGCGAACAGCGTGAAAGGCGTCTTCGCGGCTTGCTGTTGCAAAGCGCGAAAGTAGTCCAGGCTGCCGCTCGAGTCCTTGATGCCGGCGAAGAGTCCGGTGGACAGCAACTCCGCGGCGAGCGCGCTGTCGATTTCCGTGGTGCACGCAGGGATGTTGTAGAGGTAGATGGGCGTGGCCTCGCCCACTTCGGCCGCAAAGGTCCGGTAAAAGCCGCGGATGGATTGATGGCTTTGCCGGAAGTAATACGGCGGCATCAGCATCACACCGGCTACGCCCGCAGCGGCGGCGTCTCGTGCCAGTTCAATCGCGCCGTCGAGCGTGGAATACGAGACATTCACCAGCAGCGGAACGCGGCTGCGCTTGGCGGCCAGATTCACCATGTGCCGCCGGTCGTCGATAGCGAAATGCACGAACTCGCCGGTGGAGCCAAGCAGCGCGATACCAGCGACGCCGCTGGCGCCGAGAAAATCGATCAACTCCAGCGTGGCGCCCAGATCGATGCAGTGTTCCTGGGCCCGCCGCGGAGTGACGGCAGCGACGAAGATCCCCTCGAGTCTTGTGGGCACAAATTGAATTATACGGTGCTACGCACCGTTGGTCCGCTGCCGGGCCCTATCGCCGCCACTCGTCGATCAACGACGCCACCAGCGCCGTCCATCCGGTCTGATGCGATGCCCCGATTCCCGCGCCGTTGTCTCCATGGAAAAACTCGTAGAACAGGATCAGGTCCTTCCAGTGCGGATCGTGCTGAAATTTTTCTGTCCCGCCATGTACTGGGCGCCGCCCGGATTCGTCGCGCGTGAAAATGCGAATCATTCGATTCGCCAAGTCTCGGGCCAGCGCCGACAACTCCATAGGCTCCGATTGCCCCGGCCGCTGGATCTTGAACGACGGGCCATATCCCGTGCCGAGCTTGCGGAGCGATTCGATGATCAGGAAAGTAGTTGGAAACCAGATAGGGCCGCGCCAGTTCGAATTGCCGCCCTTGATCTTGTTGTTCGATTCGGCCGGCTCGTAACGCACCTCGCTGTTTCCGAACACGAAAGGATGATGCTCGTGGAATTTCGACAGGCTGCGGATGCCGAAATCCGATAGGAACTCGGCTGGGTCGAAGATCCACTCCAGCATGCGCCGCAGTTGATCCTCGTCGACGATGGTTAATTCGTAAACCTTTTTGCCATCGTGTTCCACCGCATGGCAGCAGTGCTCGGTCAGGCTGGCACGGTTCTTCACGAACCAATGGAAGTTCGGACGAAACTCGGCGAACGGCTCGATCCAATCCATCTCCAGCCGCTCTACGGCGAACAGCGGAATGATGCCCACCAGCGAGCGCACGCGGAACTTGTGGAAACTGCCGTCGGGATAGCGCAGCACGTCGTAGAAGAAGCCGTCCTGTTGATCGAACAGGGAATAGTCGCGTCCGCCCATGTGCTTCATCGCCGCGCCGATGTAAATGTAATGCTGGAAAAACTTGGTCGCCAGGCTTTCGTAGACCTTGTTCTCCTTGGCCAGCTCCAGCGCGATGCGCATCAGGTTCAGGCAGAACATTCCCATCCAACCGGTGGCGTCGGATTGCTCCAGCTTCACACCGTTCGGCAGCTTGTCGCTGCGGTCGATGACGGTGATATTGTCCAGCCCAAGGAAACCGCCCTCGAAGACGTTGTTCCCCTCGCTGTCTACTTTGTTCACCCACCAGGCGAAATTGATCAGCAGCTTTTGGAAGCAGCGCTCCAGCCACTCCCGATCGGCGCGTCCGGCGCGCAGCCGATCCATGTTGTACACACGCCAGACGGCCCAGGCATGCACCGGTGGATTCAGGTCGGAGAATTCCCATTCGTACGCCGGAATCTGTCCGTTCGGATGCTGGAACTGCTCAAACAGCATGAACCACAATTGTTCTTTCGCGAATTCGCCGTCGATCAGCGCAAAGGAGATGGTATGGAACGCCAGATCCCACGCCGCGAACCAGGGGTACTCCCACTTGTCCGGCATGGACAGGACGCGCATGGAGTTCAAGTGACGCCAGTGGGCGTTGCGAATCCTCTTCCGCGATTCGGGCGGAGGACTAGCTGGATCGTCGCCATCGAACCACTTCTGCACGTCGTAGAGGTAGATCTGCTTGGTCCACAGGAGCGAAGCAAAAGCCTGCCGCTGGACACGCCGCTCGTCCTCGGTTGCTTTCGGAGGATGAATCACGGCGTAGAATTCGTCAGCTTCAGCGCGCCGCCCGTCGACGATCGAGTCTACGTCGCGCAATGGCGCGGCCATCCACTCCGGTGTCAAGCGCAATCGTATAGTGAACGATTCGCCCGGGCCCACCATCCGGCTGTAGGTCAAGCACGCCTTGGTGCCGGTGGAATCGGGGCTGGTTGCCTGATGTTCGCCGTGGACAATGGCGCGGTGAAACGCGTCCTTCACGTACGTTCGCTCGTTCGGCACACCATAAGCGGCAGCCTTATTGGTTTCGTTGTCGGTGAACAACGCTTGGCCGCCGGCCTGGCCGTAGAGGTAACGCTTTCCCAGACGATACTCGAACGGCAGATTCGGCAGCGGGTCCGCGGTGGAATCGTCCGCGGCCAGCGCTACGGCGTCGCCCGGCGTCTGCGCCTTCGAAATGAGCGGCTCCGGTCCGCGTGGATTCGTCCAACCCCAGGTATTGCGAAAACAGAGCTGCGGTATCAAGTGCAACTCCGCCGGCTCGGGACCGCGATTCACCGCCTCGATGCGAATACAGAGATCCTCCGGCGAAGCCTTGGCATACTCCACGAACACATCGAAGTATTTGTCTTCGTTGAAAATCCCGGTGTCCAGTAACTCGAACTCCATTCCCTGCCCGCCGCGCCGCCGGTTCTCGTCGGCCAGCCATTCGTACGGATAACGCGCCTGTGGGTACTTGTACAGATACTTCATGTAAGAATGCGTCGGCGTGCTGTCCAGGTAGAAGTAATATTCCTTGACGTCCTCGCCGTGATTGCCTTCCTGCGGCGTGAGGCCGTAGGCGCGCTCCTTGAGGATCGGATCGCGCCCATTCCACATCGCGAGGGAAAACACCAGGAGCTGATACCGGTCGCAGATGCCCGCCAATCCATCCTCGCCCCATCGATATGCCTTGCTGCGCGCGTGCTCGTGCGGCAGGAAGTTCCAGGCCGAGCCGTCGGGGCTATAGTCTTCGCGCACCGTGCCCCACGAGCGCTCACTCACGTAAGGCCCCCAACGCCGCCAGCCTAGAGCGTCGCCTTGGGATTCGATCAATCTGCGGCCTTCAGCGGTCCCTGCCGTATGGTGCTTCTGTTCTGTAGTCATAGGCTCCGGTGCGAACTAGCGAGAAGAAACAACTTGTTTAGTTTAGTCCTTTTGACCCCCCTGGCGCGCCCGTCCAGTGGGAAAAGTTTCCCATGACTTCCCGTGCCTTGCGAGTGGCGAGACTGTGCCATAAGCTGCAGCGTGGTGCATCGGATCTTGGCTGTGATCTTCGATCTGGTCTTTTGAAAAAACAAAGCCATTTCCTGCGGCCGGCGCGTGGGTGGGGGGAAGACGTTTCGGATGACCGTCCTTTGTGTTAGGTATTTTACAGCCAACGGATCGTTTGGAGAACCTGGGTGGCGCATCGGAAGTCCTCAGTGTTGGTTCATCTTCGATTTTGAAAAAACGAAGCCAAGCCCTTCGCCTTTGGCTGGTCTTGAAGAGGACGTACTCGTAATGGAACGCCTTGTGGGAGGCGCATCGGGAGTCTACTGCGAGCTTCCAATTTGTCTTTTGAAAAAACGAAGCCATCCTTGGGCCGTGCTGAAGGCAAGCCCTTTGTGTTTATATATTTAGCGCTTGTCGTTTGCTTCCTGCCTTCCCCACGGGATTTGGCGCAGGTGGTGGAGGCAGGTGTGAGTTCATTGAGCTGGGTATACATACTTCCTATCGTTCTGATAAAAGCTTGTAGCACGTGGCACCGGCTGTTTGGCCTGTGATCTTGTGTTAAGTGGTTGAAGTGGAGGGGAAAAAGGGAAGTGGGCTTCGCGTCACTCGCCACACCGGGCTCTGCCGGCAAAATCGAAGTGGAGGAAAAGAGTGCCTGCGCTGCACGGGGAATTGTCCTAGCGTGCCCAGGGAAATGGGTTCTGTAGTCAAGGTAGCCCACTACCGATACGCCCGAGGCCGGTACCCTACTTTCGGATAAACTGGTTGCCATGCGTTTGGCTGTGCCGGTGTTCGTGTGTTTTGCCACGAGTCTGATCCATGCCGATGTGACTTCTACGAGTTGCGTTGCGGAGTCTTCGCTGGCTCCAGCGAGTTCCGGGCGGGAATCGACCATCGCCTTCACCAATCGGACGGGCGCTCCGGTTAATATCTACCTGCGAAATGAGGCGCGCCAGCGGCTGTTCCTTCGAGCACTGGCGCCGGGCGAGAAGTTTTCGCAGAGCGCGGCTGAGGGTCAACCGTTCGTCATCACCGACGCGGCCGGGCGGTGCCTGGAAGTGCATCGGGCGGCGGCCGTGGAGAGCCACGCGGAAATCACGGCTACTGAACCAGCGGCCACAGCGTCTGGTCCGATCATCCAGACCTATGCCGGCACCGACTGGACGTTCCAGGCTGACGGCCAACTGGCGAGCAACGCTCCACTAGGGGCCACGACTGGTCTTGCGTCCGATTCCGCGGGCAATCTCTATATCACTGACAATCTGAACTACCAGGTTTACCGCGTCGACACAACCGGCGTCTTGCGGGTGATTGGCGGCAACGGTTTCGACAGCGATCGGGTAACGGGTGTCGATGCGCGGAAAGCGCCGTTCAACCGGCCCATTTCCGTTGCTGTTGGTCCTGATGGAAGCATTTACGTCGGACAGAGTTATACCATCGTGAAAATCGGCCTCGACGGCATTGTGCGGAAGTTTGCGGGACTGAGTCAGGCGGTGTTCAGTGGGGACGGAGGACCGGCGATAAAGGCGGGGGTCCAGACTCCGACCGCCATGGTCTTCGATTCCGCCGGTAACCTGTTTTACTCGGATCATGGTTCTCGAGTGCGCAAGATCGACACGAACGGAATCATTACGACTTTTGCCGGCAATGGGCAGCAAGCGTTCGCTGGGGACAATGGTCAAGCCACCAGCGCATCCCTGTTGGACGCCGCCGGGTTGCGCTTCGATGCGGCGGGGAATCTCTATGTCGCCGAAACCGGTAGCGGTCGCATCCGCAAAGTAGATAAGAGCGGAATCATCACCACTTTCGCCGGAGGCGGTGCGGCGTTCAAGGATGGCGTACCCGCTACCCAGACGAGCCTGGCAGGACCGATCGCGCTGGATTTCGACGCGGCTGGAAACCTCTATATCCTGGAACAGGCCGGGAGGCGGGTGCGGAAGGTAGCGCCCGACGGCACCATCACGACAGTGGCGGGCGGAGGAGGACCTGCGGGATTCTCCGGCGATGGTGGACCGGCGGCCAACGCTCAGTTCAACGCACCGATCGCTTTGAAGGTGGATGCCAGCGGAAACGTCTATGTCGGCGATTCCAACAATCGAAGAGTCCGTCGATTCACTCCAGGCGGTAACATCACTACGGTGGCGGGCAACGGGCTGTACCGCTCTTCGCCGGACGGCGCTCGCGCGACTCTGTCCTTCTTGAAAGATCCAATCCGCGTCGCCATTGGACCCGACGGCCGTGTGTATATCGCCGATTTCGGGGACGCTCGGATCCGCCGGGTGGAAGCGGACGGAACCCTCACCACGGTAGTGGGTACTGGCCAATCGATTTTCACACCCGGCAAGGGGCCCTTTCCCGCGGCTTCAACGTCCATCACTGCTGTGGATGGGCTGACATTCGATCCGCAAGGCAACCTGTATTTTGTGGAGAGCGGTCTGATCCGGCGTGTGACTCGCGACGGCATGATGACTACCTATGGAGGCGGGGGCGGTCAGAATCCGGGCAATGAAGGGCCGGCTACTAATGCAGTATTATCGGGCCCTTCCGCATTGACCTCCGACCGGTCAGGCACTCTTTACTTCACGGAACCACCGGTTGGCGGGATTCGCAAGATCACACCGGATGGCATGATTCACGCGGTTGCCGGGGCCGGATCGCCGGGATTCGCCGATGGTCCGGCGGCGCAGGCGCAATTCACAGCCCCACGGGGCCTGACGCTGGATTCCACCGGCAATCTATACATCGCGGACCTTGGTAACAATCGCGTCCGGAAGCAGGACACGAACGGCAACGTTTCCACGTACGCCGGCACGGGCCAGACGTCTCCGCTCGGAAATGGTGGACCGGCTAACCTCGCCACGCTGTCCGCTCCGGCGGATCTCGCTTTCGACTTGGCGGGCAACTTGCTGATCGTAGATCAATTTCACCAGCAGATTCGCTCCGTTTCCCCCGGCGGAACGATCTCGACGCTGGCGGGCAACGGAGCGATTTTGTTCGCCGGCGACGGGGGACCGGCTCAAGCAGCGAGTCTCAACAATCCTTACGGAATAGCCGTGGACAACGGCGGGAACGTGTACCTAGCGGACCGGAATAACTTTCGGGTGCGGATCATCCCGACGGCTCTGCCGACGTTTACTGCATCTCCGACATCGCTCAACTTTACGGTGAGGAGCGGGGACGCTCCGCCGAAGCCGCAGCAGGTATCGCTGGCGAGCTCCGTTGCCGGTCTGCCGTACACGGTCACTATCACCGGGAGTTTTCTCACCGTGAACGCATCGAGCGTGGTGACGCCGGCGAACGTTGATGTTACGGTGAATCCGGCTAACCTGGCGCCTGGAACATATCCGGGTACAATCACATTTACTCCAGGCGTGACTGGTGTTCCGCCGGCCAGTGTTGCTGTGAGCGTGGTGGTGCAGCCGCCAATCCCGTCGCTTCTGGCTGTGGATACAAGCGGATTGGCGTTCTCGCTGGTGCGCGGAGGATCGGCAGCGAGCAAGCGGGTGCTGGTGCTCGACAGCGGCAACGGGTCGGTGGACTTCACGGTGAGTACCAAGACTTCGAGTGGTGGGAGCTGGCTTTCCGCATCGCCTGCGGCGGGGACAGCAACGAATTCCGCGCCGGTATCGCTGTTGGTGACGGCCGATCCCAACGGTTTGGCGGCGGGGACTTACAGCGGGAATGTGATCGTTGCCGACGACGATGGCGGGACGACCATACTTGTTCCCGTGACCATGACGCTGAGCGGGTCGGGGCAGATCATCCGGTTGTCGCAGAGCGGGCTGACTTTTGTGGGTGTGGTTGGCGGTGGCGTTAGTCCGGCGCAAAGCGTGGTGGTGTTGAATGCCGGGCAAGGAGCTTTCCAGTTCAACGCCGTGGCCCGGCCTACTTCAGGGAGTTGGCTGGCGGCGACACCGTCGAGTGGGACCAGCGATTCGAGCAAGGCGTTTCCGGCAATTACGATCGGCGTGGATGCTTCGGGATTGAGCGCCGGCGATTACTTCGGGCGGATCGAGGTCAACTCGCCGACGGCCGATAATTCGCCACAGTACATCACTGTGGTGCTGCATTTGTTGCCCGCGGGATCGGACCCGGGACCATTCGTGCAGCCGTCCGGATTGGTGTTCACGGGAGTTTCTGGCGGCGGGGATCCGGCATCGCAGACTGTGCTGGTGGCGAATCTTTCGGCTACGCCGGTGAGTTTTGGATCCGGCGTGGCGACGCTGGATGGAGGGAAGTACATCACTTACCAACCCGCGTTTTCCTCGCTGCCAACGGGATCGTTGCAACTGGTAGTGCAGCCCACGTTCGCTGGACTGGCGCCGGGGATTTATCGCGGGGCAATCACGCTGGTGTTTTCCGATGGGGGCATTCAGACGGTGGCGATCCTGATTGTGATTGCGCCGGCGGGAACGGTGCTGGGATCGAGCAATGGAATGGCAACAACGCCGGCTGCGGGTTGTACGCCAACGAAACTGCTGCCGTTGATTACTTCGCTGGGATCGAACTTCAGTGTGCCGGCGTCATTCCCGACGGCATTGGAGACGCGGGTGGTGGACGATTGCGGGTCGCCGGTGACTAGCGGGTCGGTGGTGAGCAGCTTTTCGAGCGGGGATGCGCCGCTGGCGATGGTATCGCTGGGCGACGGGAATTGG
This sequence comes from Bryobacteraceae bacterium, assembly GCA_035632375.1. GTDB lineage: Bacteria > Acidobacteriota > Terriglobia > Bryobacterales > Bryobacteraceae > Palsa-89. The sequence continues at coordinate 14,819 of DASQGY010000342.1, forward strand.
TCGGCCACCTGGCTGAGCCGTCATGTCGATCAACGGCAGGTGTCCATCACCGGGACGGCGGACATGCCGCAGCCGCAATTGCACGGGTCGGTGCAGGTGACCGGCGGATTGAGCGGGAATGCTGCGCCGCCGGTGATCGGATCGGGCGGGATCGTGAGCGCGTCGAGCTTTGCGGCGCAGACGCCGCTGGCGCCGGGCGCGATGGTATCGATCTTCGGTGCGAAGTTGGGCAACGGGACGGCGGCGGCGCCGTCACTGCCGTTGGGGACGCAACTGGCGGGGGCGACGCTGGTGGTGGCGGGCCAATCGATGCCGTTATTGTATGCCAGCGACGGGCAGGTGAATGCGCTGCTACCGTTCGGAGTGCCGGTGAATACGCGGGTGCAGGTGATCGCGACGAACGGGTCGCAGGTATCGTTGCCGGAGGAGATATCGATTGCGGCGGCCGAGCCCGGCGTGTTTCAGGTGAATGCCGCGGTCAACAATCAGGGTCACATCTACGTTGCCCATGCGGACGGTACGGCGAGTCTGGCGGCGAGCGCATCGCCAGCGGCGGCTGGCGACGAGGTGGTGATCTATTGCTCGGGACTGGGCGCCGTGAATGTGCCGGTGGTGGATGGAGCGGCATCGCCGTTTTCTCCGATCGCGTTTGCAGTGAACACGCCGGCGGTGACCATCGGCGGGGTAAACGCGCGAGTGGATTTCGCGGGGTTGACGCCGGGGTTCGCCGGGCTGTATCAGATCAACGCGGCAGTACCGGGGGGAGTGACGCCGGGGAACCAGGTACCGTTGGTGATCACGTCGGTGGGGCAGTCGAGCGCGGTGGTGACGATGGCAGTGCGGTGAGGCGTGAGCGAAATCAGTTCGCCAGCTTCGATGCGCGATTCACGCTGCGGATCACGAGGCGGCGAGGATCCAGCAGGTGCTGCGGCCGGAAATGGCGGGCAGACCAGCGGCAGCCCGGCTCGAACTCGACGCCCAGGAAATATCCGATCTCGCGATAGACGCAATAACGGATCTTCCCCACCAGTTCACCCTTCGGATAGCTGATACGCACGTCGGTTTGCAGCGGGATGGGCTGATCGAATTGCAGACACGCCCCAGAGAGCGAGATGTCTTCCAGATTCGCGATGCCTTTGCGGAGGGAGCCGGATTTGTCCTTCCACTGGACATCCACCATGTCCGCGCATAACATCCGGGTTTCAACACGCCGGTCCAACATACACTATCTTTATCGGCGAGCGCAGGGGTAAGGATTATGAAGGTAGTGAGGACAAAATTGCCCTATTAACCGATAGGGTTCTACCCGCAACGCCCATACTCCAACGGTACTACGTTCGAGGCTATACTAGTGTCGCGCTCATGGCGAAACAAGCCCTGATCATTCTTGTCACGGTGATAGCGTTCGGGATTCTGGTCCCCTGGTACAAAGGTTTTACTTTTCTCGATCCGCGGATGATCGCCGCCTACGGGTGTCTGGCGATGCTGTTTGTCGCGCCGGCGAGCGCCGAATCTTCGGATGCCGGTCTAAGCAGAATCGCGACCGTGGTGGCCTTCGGGTGGGGAATCACCGTGGTGACCATGCTTAGCGGGTTGGTCACGCTCAGCGTTGCCTATGGGAACGGCAAGATCCCGCCAATGCCGTTCGAATTGCTGGGCGCCGTTCTGGTTTGCAGTCTGACAGCATCTGCCTCAGTAGCGGCTCTCACTACGGTGCTCGCCCGGCGATTCTCCCCACGCACTGCCAAGGCGGTTCTCCGGCTTGTGTTCCTCCTGGCGCTCCTGGCGTTCGCCTTCAGCGCCCGTATGCCGGAGCGCTGGCAAATCTTCCTGACCGACCACACGACGCGGCGGGCGATCACGCGCCTGGCCTGGGAGGGTGCGGCTGTTTGCGCGGTGTTGTCAGCGGTTTTGTTGATCCCGTTGGCGCGAAAGCCGGCGGACGGTGCGGCATAGTCCCTCCTTTGAGCCCCGATGCTACGATAAAAATTGCCCGAATCCTCCATCATGAAATGCAAGATCTGCGACACCCGGAAGCCGCGCCGCTATTGTCCGGGTGTGGGTGGCGACATCTGTCCCATTTGCTGTGGCGAGCAGCGGGAAGTAACGGTCAACTGTCCTCTCGATTGCCCGTTTCTACGCGAGGCGCGAGTTCATGAGAAACCAAGGGACGTGGAGCCGGAGGAGGTCCCGAATCGGGACATACGGGTTACCGAGGAATTCCTACGGGATCATGAAACGCTGCTGATCTTCTTGGGCATGGAACTTCTGCAAAGCGCTCTCTCCATGCCGGGCACCATCGATTCCGACATTCAACAGGCGCTGGAATCGTTGATTCGCACGCATCGCACGCTGCAGAGCGGCTTGTACTATGAGACCCGGCCGGACAACCTGGTGGCCGCGGCGATCCAGCAGAAGGTGCAGGACGGCGTGGAGCATTTACGGAAGGAATTGAGCGAGAAGGGCGCCTCGTCCATCCGGGATGCCGATATTCTGGGCATGCTGGTGTTTCTCCAACGCATCGCCCTGCATCAGGACAACGGGCGTCCGAAGGGGCGCGCGTTCATCGATTACCTGCGCGCCTACTTCTCGCAGGATGACGAGAGGCCGGAGAGTGCGCCGTCGTTAATCCAGGTATGACCGCCTTCATCGTATTCGCGCACGGGTCGCGCGTGGAAGCGGCCAATCAGGCGGTGCGGGATATCGCGATGCGAATGGCCGCTTCAGGCGGGCACATGGTGGAAGCGGCATTTCTCGAGCTCGGGGATCCGGATCTTGCGGGCGCTGCTCGCCGGCTGGCGGCGCGGGGTGTGTCGCGAATCGTGGTGATCGCGTATTTCCTCACGTTGGGCACGCATCTGCAGCGCGATCTGCCCCGGTTGGTGGCGCGCGCCGGCGCGACGCTGCGCGATGTCCAGATCGAGGCTACCGCTCCGCTCGACGGGCATCCGGCCCTGCTGGACGCGCTGCTCGATCGCGCGCAGGAAGCTCTGCCGGCCGCGAAGGACCCAGCGTGAGGGCCACGCTTCTAGAAATTCGCGATCTTGCGCCAGAGGTCCGGCACTTCGTCTTCGAGGCATCCGAGGCCGCCGAACTGCAATTCAAAGCTGGCCAGTTCGTGTCCTTCACAGAGACGCTGGGAGGCAAGAAGATCATACGGCCCTATTCCATCGCATCGCTGCCCGCGGGCAACCGCTTCGAGCTGTGTCTCAATCGTGTGCAGGGAGGTATTTTTTCCCCGCACCTTTTCGATATGAAGCCGGGCGACTCGGTGGAGATGGGCCAGCCGCTCGGTTTCTTCGTGGTCCGGAATCCGCACAAGCCGGCCGTGTTCGTGGCCACTGGCACGGGCATCGCGCCGTTTCGCCCCATGGTTCCCGATTACCTGCGGCGTCCCGAAGCCCAGGATCTGACGCTGATCTTCGGCGTGCGCTACGAGAACAGCATCTACTATCGCGATGAGTTTGAAGCTCTGGCGGCGAAGCATCCGAATTTTCGCTTCTGGCCCACCTTGAGCCGCCCCGAGCCATCCTGGACCGGCCGTCACGGGCACGTGCAAGGGCATTTGCTGGAAGCGATCGGCGACCGGCGCGACCTGGACATCCACATCTGCGGAATGAAGGCCATGGTGGACGACGTTCGTGCGATCCTCAAGGGAATGGGTTTCGACCGCAAGCAGATTATCTTCGAAAAATACGACTGATGAACCGAACGCTCTCGCTCGCGGCGATAACCATCCTGGTGTTTGGAGCGACTGTTGCGCTGCTGCTCTACATCCTGCCCGGACCGCACGCGCCTACCGACTACCTGGTGATCGGCGCCGTGGCAACGCTGCTGTGCCTGCTGCTGCTGTTCGTCCTGTTAATCAAGACGAAGCCCAAGAGCTGATCACTTCACCGCGCGCACTTCCACCGATTTGTAGATCTCCTTCGTCTCCTCCAGGCTGGCGAACTCGACGCCCGCGAGCCGCGCCGAAGCAGTGCCCGCGGCGACACCCCAACGCACGCAGTCGGAAAAATCCTTCTTTTTTGTAGCCGCCCAGACGAACGCGGCTGCCAGCGCGTCGCCCGATCCGAGCGGAGAAATGGCGTCGATGCGCGGCGGGATGGCTTCCAACAACTGATGATCGTTCACCGCCACCACGCCCCTGCTGCCCAGCGAAAGAAGCACCGATTCCGGCCCCATGGACTTGATGCGGGTGGCGGCCTCGATGAAATGAGCGCGCGTGATCAGCGCCCGGTTCAACAAGCGCTCGGCTTCCTGTTGGTTCGGAGTCACTACGGTTGGGCCGGTTTCGACGCCATGCAACAGCGCCGCGCCATCGGTGTCCAGCAGTGTTTTCACATTCTTCTCGCGCGCCAGACGGATCAGCTTGGTGTAGAGATCGGACGACACATCGGGCGGAATGCTGCCGCAGAGCATGAGCCAGGTAGCCGACTCCAGACGCTGCGCCACTGTTTTCTCGACGCGCGCCAGCTCTTCCGGCGTGATCGGCGGCCCCTGTTCATTCAACTTCACGGCCAGCCCATGCCGGTCGATGATAGTGAAGTTCACGCGAATGTCGTGGGCGATGCGCACCAGCTTCACCGGAAAGCTCGACTTGGCCAGCAGCTTCTCGAATCGCTCCCCGTTCGCGCCGCCCGAAGTGGCGATGGCCAGCGTCTTAGCGCCGAAAGAATGCAGCACGCGCGAGGCGTTGATGCCGCGTCCGCCGGCCGAATCGCTGCGCGAGAGGATATACGCGCGGTCCTCAAACACCAACCGGTCGACCAAGACATTGCGGTCGATGGACGGATTAATAGTGAGCGTAAGTATCAATCCTCAATATTAGCTTGTGGATGTGGGGCAGGTTGCCAAACTTGCGCGCGATTGTTAATCGCGCTGGACTAGGCGGGTTACCAACCCGCTGCAGGTTGTCAACCTGCCCCACATGCGAAACCGCGCTGCACATTTTCAGCGGAGCGATCTTCCGCAGTTTAGTAACCTGAGAATTGCGAAGCCATTCCCACTTCAAAGCCTACGTCGCCCTTGCCGCCGTCTGTTTCTTTTGGGGCACCACGTACCTCGGAATCCGCATGGCGCTCGAATCGCTGACGCCGGCGATGCTGTTGTTTGTTCGCTATACGCTCTCCGGTTCGGTGATGATGGCCGGGGCATTTCTCGCCAAGACGCACCTGCCGCGCGGCAAGGAGCTCTGGTACACGGCGCTGTTCGGCGTCATCACCATCGGCATCGGAACCGGATGCCTGGCCGTCGCCGAGCTGTGGATTCCCAGCGGCATGGCCGCGCTGTTTGTCACCACCTCGCCCTTCTGGATGATCGGTATCGACGCGTTGATCCCCGGTGGCGACCGGCTGCATGGGCCCACCATCGCCGGCATGTTCATCGGCCTCGCCGGAACGCTGCTGCTCGTCGCCCCCGCCGCCATTCAACAAGGCTGGAGCGGGCCGATGTTCAAAGGATTTTTGGTGCTGCAAATCGGCTCCTGCGGCTGGTCGCTCGGTTCCATCCTGCAGCGGCGCTACACTACCAAGGCTCATCCGGCGGTCAGCGGAGCGGTGCAGCAACTGGCCACCGGACTGACTTACATCGCGCCAGCGCTGCTGATCCAGAGCGGACCCATCCACTGGACCACGCGCAGCGTCGGCGCAGTGATCTATCTGGTGATCTTCGGCTCCATCGTCGGGTACAGCGCGTACATCTACGTAATGGAAAAGCTGCCGGTCTCGGTGGTCAGCATCTACAACTACATTAATCCCGTGGTGGCGGTGTTCCTCGGCTGGATTTTTTACCGCGAGCATGTGGGCCCGCGGGAGCTGTTCGCAATGCTGATCATTTTCGCCGGAGTCGCTGTGGTGAAGCGCTACGGCCACCCAGTTACGGCGAAACCGCAAACACCAGCAGGCCGGCTTCCTGCTTCCCTCGATGCGGTCGAGCCACAAACAGGCGCTTGAGCTCCGGCACAAACAGCGACGTTCGCGCGCCGGGCGCAGTGGGGATGGTGGCTGCCACTTCGTAATGATCGGCGTCTTTCTGTTGCAGGACAGTGACCGATCCCGCGCCGCCGGAAACGTAAATCCGCTTGAGCGCCGCGTCGTAGAACAAGTCGTCGGTATCGCCGGTGATGTCGATGCTGGCTACTTCCTTGCCGCTGCCCGTGTCCATCACAATCAGCTTGGCCGGCTTGCGGCATCCCAGGAACAGCCGATGATCTGCTTCGTCGAGCGCCATCGGGAAATTCGATTTCGCTCCGGTCACCGGCCACTTCGCTGTTACGGTACGCGTCCGCCGGTCGATCACCGTCACGTTCCCTGCGTCCGGCACATTGACGAAAATCCGGGGCCCTTGCTTCTCAAGCTGGAACGACTCGGGATGGGCGTCGAGCATGGTCTCGCCCACTCGCGCTTTGAGATCGCCGTTGATTACACCCATCGCGCCGTTGCCATAGCCGACGAAAATCTCCTTGGCCGCGGGATCGAAGCGGACGTTATCGGCATCGCCGCTCAAATCGTATTCGTGAATCTGCTCGAACGACTTGCCGTCGTAGACCCGCACATGGCCATCGACGGCTTGCGCGGCGTAGAGCCGGTTCATCTCCGGCCAGTAGAACAAACCTTGCGGCTCTTTCAAACCGCGGATGGTGTGGATGACTCTTCCGGCGGCGATATCGACAACTTCCACGGTGTTGTTGCCGAGCGCAGACATAAACAAGCGCTTTCCGGCAAGATCCACCGAGAAATGATCGATGCGTCCATTCACATTGGGCAGCGGGATGGTGCTCTCCAAACGCAGCGGCTGCGCGCCCAGTGTCAACGCGGAACAAACAAATACACTGACGAACCGGATGCTCATACCAATTGACTCACCCTTTCCAAAGCCGTTTCCAGTTTTTGTTTATTAGTCAACGCCGGCTGGAACAAATCTCCCACACGCTCGAACCGGTCCAGCGCGTTGTGAATGTGGAACTGGCCGGGCTCCAGGCCTTGTTTCACTTCCGGCCAACCGAGCGGCGTCGACACGGGAGCGCCGGGATGCGCGCGCAACACGTAAGGAGCGGCAATGGTCTTCGCGCTCGAAATCTGCAGGTAATCGAAGTACACCTTACCCTTCTTGCGCTGCGAGACGGTCCGCGGCGTCGTGAACAGATCGGGCTTTTCGCGGATGGTTAAGATCGACAGAATCTCGGCGAACGACCGCACTTGTTCGAAGGTGTAAACCGGCTCGAGCGGGATGTAGATGTGCATGCCGTCGCCGCCGGTGGTTTTCGGATATCCGGCCAGCCCCAGCGCGTCCAGCTTGCGCTTCACGATCTGCGCCGCTTCCACAATCTGCGCGTATGGACAGCCTTCCGTCGGGTCGAGATCGATGAGCGCAAAATCCGGGTTCTCCAGTGAACCCATACGGCTCATCCACGGATTCTGATCGATGCAGGCCAGGTTCGCCAGATACACCAGCGTGGCGCGATCGTTGCATATGATGTAGTGGATCTTGTCCTGATTGTGCTCGGAAAAGATCGGCTCCAGCCGCACCCACTCCGGCACCTTGTCCTCGGCGTCCTTCTGGAAGAAGAAGTCGCTGGCGATGCCGTTGGGATAGCGCTTGAGCGAGAGCGGCCGGTCGCGCAGGTGCGGGATGATCAGGTCTGCGATGGCATCGTAGTAGTTGATCACATCGCGCTTGGCGACGCCTTCGCCAGGATAAACAATCTTGTTGAGATTGGTCAGCTTCAAGCGGCGCCCGCCGATGGTGACCAGCATCTCAGCGGGAGACTTTGCCGGAATGAGCGGCTCTCGCTTCACCAGCCCTGCGCTCGCCGGTTCGGACGGCGCCACTGCCTCCTCTTCCGACTCAGGCAACTCGCGCACGCACTCCTTGGGATCCTTGTCCGTCCGTAGCGCGATGAATACCGGCGCGCGCAGCAATCCATCGGGCGTAAACTCCAGAAACTTGATTTCCGCCACCAGGTCGGGCTTCACCCAAGTGACGTCGCGCAGCGCCTTCACCGCACCGGCGAACGGACTCTTCTTCACGATCAGCGGCTCCAGCCGCGAATAAATCTCGCGCAGCGACTTCTCGTTGAACCCCGTGCCGACTTGCCCGGTGTGCACCAGTTTGCCGCGCTCGTAAAGACCCAGCACCAGAGAGCTGAAATAATCGCGCTCCCCGTGCGTGAAGCCGCCGATAACGAACTCCTGCCGCCAGTTCACCTTGATTTTCAACCAATCGTGATTGCGGCGGCCCTCGTACTTGCTCGCGCGCCGCTTGGCCAAAATCCCTTCCAGCCCGTGCGCGCGCGCCGCTTCGAGCATGGCGTCTCCGTTGGCCACGAAGTGGTCCGACAAGCGTATGTGCTCCGCCGGAGTCAGGATCTCCGCCAACAGCCGCTTGCGCTCCTCCAGCGCCACGCCGCGCAGGTCGTAGCCATCCAGATACAGCAGGTCGAACAGGAACAATGTCACCGGAGCCGAGCGTGCCAGGTGCGCGATGCTGTTCGGATCGGTGACTGAAATCCGCGGCTGGATCAGGCTGAAGCTGGACCGCCCATTTTCATCCACCACGGCAATCTCGCCATCCAGGATCGCGCTCGAAGCCTTCAGAAAATGCGGCAGCACGCTCAATTCCGGATACTGCTGATCGCAGCGCTTCTGGCTGCGCGACAAGATCCGAAGCTGCTGGTCTTCCACGAAACACAGCGCGCGCACGCCATCCCATTTCACTTCGTACAGCCACTGGTCGCCCGAAGGCGGATGATTCGTGAGCGTGGCCAGCATCGGCGCGATGGTACGCGGCATGGGCGATTCCACAGCGCCGGGAATCTTCGCCAGCGCCCTATGGCTCGCACCCGCCTCCTTCGCCACTGCCGGTAAATTCTCCGCGATCTCCTGCTGCGTCCGCCCAGTCAAGACGCTGCGCGCGTAGTCCTCAATATTCCAGCCCGGCTTGGCTTCCGCATCCTTCTTCTTGATGATCAGCCACTCATTCCCCTTGCCGCGATTGCGCATCTTCACCAGCGCAAACTCGCCCCTCAGCTTTTCGCCGTGCAGCCGGAACTTCAGATCCCCCCGCTCGATCTGCGCCAACGCCGGAGCATCCCCAAGCAACTCAAAAACACCGCGATCCCACAGCATCACGCTGCCGCCGCCGTACTCGCCCTTGGGAATGTTGCCCTCGAAGCCACCGTATTCCAGCGGATGATCCTCCACGTGCACGGCCAGATTTTTCGACAGCGGCTCCAGGCTGGGACCCTTCGGCACGGCCCACGATTTCAACGTCCCATCCACCTCCAGCCGGAAATCGTAGTGCAGACGCGTGGCATCGTGCCGCTGCACGCAAAACGTGTTCCCACCGGCACGCGCCGAGTCATCGGCCCCCTGGGGTTCCGGAGTCTTATCGAACGACCGCTTCTTCTGATACTCCTTTAAGGGCATCGTCCGCTATGCGCCCGCCAGGCGGCTGTGGCTGCGCGCATACGCGAAGTAGACCAGCAGACCAACCACCATCCACGACAACGCGGCGATCTGCGTCGTGGCGTCGCGCGAGACGATCATGGCCGAGCATACGACGACCCCCAGAATCGGCACCAGCGGTACCATCGGTGCGCGGAATGGCCGCGGCTGATCCGGATTCGTTTTTCGCATGATCATCACTCCTATCGAGACCAGCACGAAAGCAAACAGGGTCCCAACCGAGGTAAGGTCGCCGGTGATGTCTCCGGGAAGAAGCGCGCCGATCAAAGCGGTGAACACGAAAAGTACCGCATTGCACTTGTACGGAGTGCGGAATTTCGGATGAACTTCCGAGAACATCTTCGGCATCAAACCGTCTTTGGCCATCGAATAGAACACGCGGCTCTGGCCCAGCAGCATCACCAGCATCACCGACGTGAATCCCAAGAGAATCGCGACCGTGACGGCGGTGGCCAGCCATCCGTATCCGTGCATGTAGGTCGAGATCGCGTAAGTGACCGATGCTTCCTTGCCCGCTGTGACGAAATCGGTCCACGGCGCGACGCCGGTCAGCACGTAGCCGAATGCAATGTACAGCACGGTGCAGATAGCCAGCGATCCCAGGATTCCCTTGGGCATGTCGCGGCCCGGATCTTTGGTTTCCTGCGCCGCCGTGGATACCGCGTCGAATCCGATGAAAGCGAAGAACACAATTCCGGCGCCGCCCAGCACTCCGCCCCAACCATGTTTGAAGATTCCGGCGTGCGGACCAGCGTCGGCCTGCATCAGGAACGGCGTGTGATTGGCCGGACTGACGAATTTCCAGCCGGCCGCGATAAACGCGATTACGATGGCCACTTTGATGGTCACGATGATCGCGTTCACCTTCGCCGATTCGGAGGTTCCTTTTATGAGCAGGAGCGTCACGAAAAACAGAATGGCGATGGCGGGCACGTTGATGATCCCGTGCAGTCCTCCGTCTACTTCCAGCGGAGAATGCCGCCACCCCCACGGCACCAGGTCCGGGAAGAGCTTGTTGAGATATTCGCTCCAGGAAATCGACAGCGTAGCGGCGCCGAGCGCGTATTCCAGAATGAGAGCCCATCCGATTACCCAGGCGACCAGCTCGCCCATGGTCACGTAGGCGTAGGTGTACGCGCTACCGGCCACCGGGATCATGGTGGCGAACTCGGCGTAGCACAATCCGGCGAAAACGCAGCCCAAGGCGGCGACGACGAAGGACAGAATCACGGACGGTCCGGAAGTCTGCGCAACCGCACTGGCGGTGCGGACAAACAGGCCCGCGCCAATAATCGCGCCGATGCCGAGAGCGATCAGCCCCGGCCAGGAAAGGGTGCGCTTGAGGGAGCCCTCCTTCTCGCCTAGTTGCGCGAGCAGGACCGACAGAGGCTTCTTTCTGGTGAGGCTCATATTCAAAAAGGCTAGCAAGGTTTGACCTTTTATCGCTACGGGGACGACGATCCCCTGTCCCAATGCAAAACATCACTGTAGGCGACCAGAATAAACGGCAAGGCACGCGGCACACTCTGCGGCGCGGAGGGCTGCCCGGCCACGGGAACTTTGAACTGTCGATATCATCTAAGGAATTATGTTCTTGAACGACCTGCGCTACGCTCTCCGGCTGATGCGTCGCAACCCCGGCTTCACGGCGGTGGCGGTGCTCTCCCTCGCGCTCGGTATCGGCGCCAACACCGCGATTTACAGCCTGTTCTACACCATCATGCTGCGGCAGTTACCGGTTGCCCATCCCGAGCAACTGGTGGAGTTTTTGTTCAGCGACCCCGGCCAGGTCCGCGACGATGGCTATTGGTCCTGGGACAGATACGAACATGTCCGCGATCACAATCACGTCTTCTCGGCGCTGACAGGCATGACCTTCGACAATCTGGCGAGTCTGCGCCTGCAGGGATCCGACCCGGAGACGGTGATTGAGGAGAGCGTACTGGGGAACTACTTTCAGGTGCTCGGCTTGAAACCCTCCATCGGGCGGTTGACCGGTCCCGAGGACGTTCCGGCCAGCGGTGACGGAGAAGCGGCGGCCGTGGTGAGCTGGTCCTGGTGGAACAGCCGGTTCCATCGCGATCCCGGGATCCTCGGCAAACGGATCTTTGTGAACGATGCGCCCAAGACCATCGTCGGTGTGGCGCCGCGCGGGTACGTTGGACCGCGCGTGGGTTCGCGGACCGATGTCTGGCTTCCCTATCGGAAAGATTCCGTGCGCATGCTCGCGCGGATCAAACCCGGCGTCACGCGGCAGCAGGCACAGGCGGAAATGCGTGTGCTGCTCCACTCGTTGTTGGAGCAAAGCGCCGCCCGCAGCAACGCGAAGGTCAAGCCAATCCATCTCGACGTGGAGCCGGCGGGCAGCGGGTTGGCGCGGGTGCGTGAGCAGTATGGCAAACCACTGGCGCTACTCATGGGCGTGGTGGGGCTGCTGTTGTTGCTGGCGTGCATCAACATGGCGAGCATGCTGCTGGCGCGATCGGCGGGGAGGCAGAGGGAGCTTGCGGTGCGCGTGGGGCTGGGCGCCGGGCGCGGCCGCCTGGTGAGGCAGATGCTGACCGAGGCAGTGATGCTGTCCGGTGCTGGGACCCTGGTGGGCGCGGTGCTGGCGTATGCCGGGACCGGCATCCTGGTGCGGATCATGGCCAGCGGGCGGGCGTTTGAGCACATCGATGTCGAAGTGCAGCCCGATCTTCACCTGCTGGTGGTCACCGCCGCCATCGGAGTATTGACGGGGCTCTTGTTCGGCCTCGCTCCGGCCTGGTATGCATTCCGCGCGGCGCCCGTTTCCGCGCTGCGGCAGAGCGGACGCGGCGGCGATACGTGGTTCTGGCGGCTGTTCGGAAAAGGCCTGGTGGCGTCTCAGGTGGCGCTCTCCATCTTTCTGGTCACCGCTACCGCGGTCTTTATGGCCCACTTATCCAAGCTGCGGAATAATAACCTGGGCTTTCGCAGCGATCACGTGCTGCTGATGAGTCTCGACGCTGCCCACAGCAGTTACAAGCGCGAACAATTGGCTGCGCCTTACCAGCAGTTGCTGGCGCGGCTCGAGACAATTCCCGGAGTGCTCTCTGCCTCCATCACCGCCTGCACTCCGCTCCAGGGCTGCGGGACGGGTAGCCGCTTTGTGAACGCGGAAGGACATCTGGAGCAACCCGAGGAGCGCCTGCGCCCCGCTGTCTACTTTGTTGCGCCGCGTTATTTCGAGACCCTGGGGATTCCGCTGCTGGCCGGCCGCGATTTCAGCCCGCGCGATATCGGCCGGCCCCGGGTGACAATCGTCAGCGCGGCGGTAGCCCGGCACTATTTCCCGGGCGAGAACCCCATCGGCAGGAATATCACGATCGTCCACGACCCGCGCCCGTTCCCCTTCGGCGACGATCGGCCTTATGAAATCATCGGCGTGGCCGGCGATGTCAAGCCTTTCGAGCTTCGCGACGCTCCATACCCGACCCTCTACTTCGACATGTTCCAGGCAAACCACATCTTCGATCAGTTCCAACTGCGCACCCGCTCCGATCCCGCTGCGATGGCCGAAACGGTGCGGCGGGTGGCGCGCGAGGTTCTCACCGATGTGCCCGTGAAACGGGTCACAACACTCGCCGCGCAAGTGGACTCGAATATCGTTCCCGAGCGGCTGATCGCCACGCTGTCGGAGTTCTTCGGCGGCCTAGCAGCAGCGCTTGCAGGTATCGGGATTTATGGGCTGCTGGCGTACAGTGTGGCGCGGCGGACCAACGAGATCGGTGTCCGTATGGCGTTGGGCGCGACGGTCCGCGACGTGAGCCGCCTGGTGTTGCGCGACACCCTGGGGTTGGTGTGCGCAGGGCTGGTAGCCGGAGCGTTACTAGCGGTATGGGGCCGGCCGTTGGCCGCCAGCCTGATCAAGGATCTGAAGCCGGAGAGCGCAGGTCCACTGGCGTTAGCCGCCGGGGCAATTGCAGCCGTCGCGCTGCTGGCATCCTATGTCCCGGTGCGCCGCGCAGCTCGCGTGGACCCGATGGTAGCGTTGCGCCATGAGTAGCACGGCGAGGATGCGCGATTCGGTGCAACGAGCGAGCGACGGGCGCAGTGTCAATAATTCCGAAATCCTACAATCACCGAACACGCCACCGCCCCGATTCGTCTTACACTGAGAGTTTTCCAGTCTAAGGAGATTGCCATGGCGGACGACCGCTTCTATTGGATGGGTGACGACGATTTCGGCGGTGGGGATGACGGCGGTTATGACGATGGCGGCGGCAATGGCGACGACGACTTCGACGACGACCAGGGCGATGATCAGGACGACGACGATCAGGATGACGGCGACGATGAAGACAAGGACGATCAGGACGATGACGACGGCGATGACAATGGCGATGACGAAAAAGATAACGACGCCCAAGCCGGCGGAAATGGCAACGGCGGCGACGACGATCAAAATCTAGACGACTATTTCGCCTCCGATGAAGACCTCCCTGAAGTAGACGACGACGTCTTCGCCAGCGCCGCCGATTTCCCTAACGCCGACGACTCCGATTTCGAAGACGATACAGGCGACTGGACTCCGGACGACTACAAAGAATCCGCCGAAAACCTCTTCGGCGACCACCCCTTCTTCGGCGACACGCTGGTGCAGCAGAAAACCGACGAAGGCTTCAAGCCCTACGAAGACGATCGATTCAACAAGGCTTTCGACCAGATCGCGCCGGGTACGAGCGACACCGTCCACCTGTTTGAACGCGATGGCAAGCTCTTCGCCTTCGGTCTGGTGACGCAGGCTGCGCTCCAGTTGCTGCTGGCGCGCTACACCCACATCGATATGGGCGGCCTGGAAGTGGGAGTTCCGCCCAAAGGCGATCCAGTGCCAACGCAGCCGCTACCGCCCGCCTTCGCCAATGTGACCGAGAAGGACGCCGTCGATCTGCGCAAGTATTCCACGCCTATCGGCGATCAGGGCCAGACCGGCCGCTGCTCCGCGTTCGCCTGGACCCACGCGACGGAAATGTCGCGCAATATTCTGCAAATGGAATCGCCGCGCCTTTGCCCGAATTACACCATGCTGGAATTCCAGCGCATGCAGGGCGACGCCAAGGACTTCAGCTATGCCTACTCAGGCGGCGATGGAACCATCAACGGCGCGGAGCCCGGTCAGGTGTTGGTGGAGCACGGAACTTGCCGCCAAGAGCTATGGCCGGACGATCGCGATCGCCCGCTCACCCGCGAGCAACAAATGGAAGAGGACGCCCAGAAATTCCACCTGGAAGGCGTACCCTTGCCCATCGCTATCGACGACGTGCGCAAAGTGCTGAGCGCCGGTTGTCCGGTGCACGTTTCGATGAACACCGGCGAGGCTTTCTCCGACGTCGGACGCGATGGCCAGTTCAACGCCGCGGAAGCGCCCTGGGGACAGCACGGCCGTCACGCCATGTTGATTGTGGGCTATACGGGGAATTTCTTTATCCTGAAAAACTCGTGGGGCACGGACTGGGGCGACAAGGGCTACTGCTACGTCCCGAAGAACGTCCTTGCCGCCTCAGATCCGGAATTTGTAGCGGTACTGCTAAAGCAACCGGAACAACGCTAGGACGCTACGCTATCGCCAGCCTTCGTGATGTTCCCGGAATTCGCGCAGCCGGTTCAAGTCGTCGTTGAGAATGTCCCGGTCCCGGCCCGAAAGGTGATTGTCGGCCACCACGCGCGACAGCGCTCCGATCACGTCGTCCATCTCAGCCGGAGAGTAACCATGCGCATCGTACTTGGTCTGCAATTCATTGAGCTCCGTTTTCACCCGGCTCAACCGGTATTGGTCCGGGCTGAACGGAAACGTCGCGGCCTGCACGTGGTCCAGATCCTCTCGCACTCTCGCGAACAAGTGGCCGCGCCACCAACCCTCGTCGCGAGTCACGCGATGATATCGCTCATCGTCCCGATCGCGGTCCCGATCCTGAGCGGTCACTGCTACCGCGAACAACAGCAAACTGGAGCACGCAATGCTTCTTAAAAGATATTTCATGCTGGATTGCCTCCTTCACACGGTTCGACGCCCAGCAGGGAGAATTACTGACTTGTTAACGGTTAGGTGCGCCGGAAGCTGGCAAACCGTTAGCCGCAAGTTACAAGACCGCGCCGCTACCGCTATCATTGCTTAGAACCGATGCACGTTTTTGACTTCACACTCGCGGATGTCGACCTGCGAGCGCGCTACGACGCGCTGTTTGAAAGTTGTTCCACTGCGTTCATCCAACAATCCAGTTACTGGGCGGAAGCGATTCAGGACCTCGGTCCCGACCGTCCCATCCTTCTGCTCTGCGAAGAAGATGGCGTCGATCTCGGCGGGCTGCCGCTCTATCTTTTTGAAGGCCGATTCGGAAATCTAATCAACTCCATTCCTCAGCCCGGCCCGCTTGGCGGTGTTTTCCTGCGGCTCGGACTGGAACCACCCGCGCAGGAGCGCGTGTACGCGAACCTCATCCGGCGCGCGCTGGATATTGCCGCGCAGACCAGAGCTATCGCACTGACCATCATCACTAATCCGTTCTGCGATGACATCGAACTGTATCGCCGTTATCTTGAGCCCGACCTAACGTTGGAGAACTTCACTCAATACATACCGCTCGAACACGCCTTCATCGATGGTGAAGTCCGGATGAAGGATGCGGAGACGCGCAAACATCTTCGTGGATATCTCCGCCGCGCCAGGGAATCGGAGCTGATCTGCAGCGACGAATCGAGCGAGCAGGACTTCGATCGCTGGTACGCGATCCATTGCCTGCGCCACGCCGAAATCGGCGCTCCACCGCTCCATCGGCAATTGCTCGACAACATCCGGCGTATTCTGGCGCCCAAGGGGAAGGCGCAGTTCTTCCTGGTCAGGCAGCGGGAGGGCATCGCATCCGGCGCCTTGCTCATCCATCACCGCGACGTAGTCGATCTGTTCGCCATGAACATGGACTCTCGGTATGCATGCTACTCACCCAATTGGCTGAACATCGCGGCATCGCTCCGATGGTCACATCGGATGCAGAAGCGGATTTTTAACTGGCAATCGTCACCCAGTCGCGTGAGCGGCGTCTATGCTTTCAAAGGCCGATGGGGCAGCATCGAGTCAAGCTACCACTTTGTCACCAAGCTCTTTGTTCCGATCGCCGAAATCCGGAGTTGGGGAGCCGAAGCGGTGAAGGAAGCTTACCGCAATCACTACGCCGCACCGTTTGGGATATTCACCGAGCCAGGCCGTAGACATTTCCGCAAGCAGCCGGCGAATCGAGCTCCTGAGATAAAATGACATGTCGTGACCGTTACCGAAGCCCTGGAGATAGTTCAGCACGCTCCCAGGTCCGCGCCTTCCTACCGGGCATTTCTGATCTGCGGTTTCACACCGATACATTTGAAGACTTTTCTTCAAGCCAATTTGCAGCAGAACCTGCCCGATCGGCGGGTTGAAGTTGGCACTGGCCTCTTCGGCGATGTTGCCGGAAGTTTGGAAGCTCTTGAGGCAGACGCCGCCGATGCCGTAGCCCTCGCGTTAGAGTGGCAAGACTTGGATCCGCGGTTAGGCTACGGAAACGCCGGCCAGTGGGGATTGGCCGCGGTGGCTGACATCGTATCGATTGCACAAGCCATGCTCCACCGCATCGCATCGGCCATCGAGCGCATTGCAACGACTATTCCCGTGGCGATCTCTCTTCCCACCCTGCCGTTACCGCCTCTCTTTCACACCTCCAGTTGGCAGACTTCCGACGCGGAATTGTCGCTCGACGAGAGTCTTTTGTCCTTCAGGCTTCGCCTCGCAAAACAGCAGCCACGTTCGTTTGTGAACGCTGCCCGGCTCGCGGAGGATTCCGCCCCGGCAGGCCGTTTGAATTTGGAATCCGATCTGGCAATAGGGCTTCCCTACACCATTCCGCATGCGGCGAGCCTTGGGAACACGCTGGCTCGCCTGCTTGTTCCACCGCTGGCAAAAAAGGGGCTCATCACCGATCTGGACGACACGCTGTGGCATGGTAGCGCCGGTGAAATTGGGCCGGAGAATGTGAGCTGGGACTTAGCGCACGGCCACCAACTGCACGCGCTGTATCAAAAACTGGTGTCGGCTTTCGCCGACGAGGGCGTGTTGATCGGAGCCGTCAGCAAGAATGATCCGGCGATGGTGAGTGAAGCATTCCGGCGCACGGACCTTCTGCTGCCTGCGGATCGCGTTTTTCCCATCGAAGTGAACTGGGGCAGCAAGTCCAGCTCGGTGGAACGCATCTTGCGGCGATGGAATGTCCTAGCCGACGACGTTGTGTTCGTGGATGACAGCCCGATGGAACTGGCGGAGGTCAAGTTGGCGCATCCGGGTATTGAGTCCCTCCGATTTCCGAACGACGACCATGACGCCTGCTACGCGCTACTGCGCCGCTTACGCGATCTGTTCGGTAAGTCTCGGATTTCCGGCGACGACAAGCTCCGGCCGAAGAGCATCCGCCAGCCGGAGCCTTTCGAACAGGCTGCCGGCGGCGCCATCTCCGAGGGCTTTCTGCAAGCAGCCAACGGCATTATCACCATTGATCTCTATCCTGCAAACGATCCGCGCGCCCTGGAGCTAGTGAACAAAACAAATCAATTCAATCTCAACGGCAAGCGTCACACCATTGCGGAATGGAGCAGAGCAGTGTCGAGCCCCCGCGGCATGCTGACTGCGATCTCGTATCAGGACAAATTCGGGCCGCTAGGGACCATCGCAGTGCTACAAGGCCGAAGGGAAGGCGACGGTCTCGACATCTCTACGTGGGTGTTAAGCTGCCGGGCATTCTCCCGCAGGATTGAGCATCAGTGCCTGAAGGTTCTTTTCGATGGGTACAACGCCCGCCAGATCTCTTTCGACTTTGTGCCGACCGCGAAGAACGGTCCCATGCAGGATTTTTTCGCCACATTCATTGGGGCGCGGCCCACAGGGGCGGTAACCTTGACGCGGGCTCAGTTTGAACAACATTGTCCTCCGCTCTATCATCGGGTGACGGAGATTCCCGCGCGTGAGCGGGAGAAATTGCAGTCGGCCTAACCGGCTACGTTCCATGACGCGCATTCGAATTTTCGGGGCCGGTGCCGCCGGGGCGAAGATCGTCCACCTGATCCAGTGGGAACTGAGCGACCTCTTCGAGGTTGAAGGTTTCTACGACGACCGCCGCGACTTGGCCAGCGGCCCCGGCGGATATCCCATTTTCGGCTCGATAGCGGACGGCGTCGAATGGACCGCGTCAGGTAAGGCCGCTGCCGTAATCGCGCTGGGAATGAAATCGGCCGCGAAGGCCGCCAGCCTATTCCTCAAACTCGACGGCGCCGGAGTTGCGCTGCCCAGCTTGATTGCCCGATCCGCCCACGTATCTCCGGCTGGGAGAATTGGCCGCGGTACCGTGATTTTTCCTAACTGCTACTTCGGACACGACGCCGAACTCGGACACCTCTGCTCCGTCAGTGCGGCGGCGGTAATCGAACACCACGCCAAGATCAAACACAACGTGTGGATTTCAACGGCGGCGGTGGTCGGAGCTTTTTCCGCCGTGTCCAGCCACGCGCTTATCGGAATTGCAGCCGTGATCGTTCCCGAGGTTCGCGTCGGCCGCGGCACACTTGTAGGAGCGGGAACCATCGTCATGAAGAGCGTGGGGGATCATGTGGTCGTACTGGGAAATCCGGGCCGCGTGATTCGGAAAGTCCAAGCCGGCGACGAGCTCGCCACCGAACAAGAAATTCAAAGTCTGGGCGAAATCGGGTGGGACTGAACACGCCCTACTCCAACACTGCAAACGAAACCGTGGACTGCCACGGAAACCGCTGAATCCGTAGATTCCGCAATCCCACGGCATCCAACACAGCCAGCGTCTCTCCCGGCCAGTGCCGATGGTATAACTCGTCGAAAGCTAACACAGCTCCTTTGGGCATACGCGGCAGAAAGGTCTCCAGCGCTACTTTGGTCGGCTCATAGATGTCGAAGTCGAGATAAAGCAGCGCCACCACCGAGTGCGGCCGGTCTTCCAAGAACCTTGGCATCGTAACCATCGCGTCACCCTTCACCAGATGGACGCGCGGGATGTGGCCGATCGGGCGTACCAAGTCGTACAGCCGCACGCCTTCCTGAATGTCCGCCAGAACAGACTCGCCATGTGCTCCATCTTTCGCAAACTCACGGCCCCAAACCGGATCGTCTGTCACCGGGTCCTGAACCACGCCCCGGTCCTTCTCGTGTAATCCCGTGAAACCGCTGAAAGTGTCGAATCCGACAATCTCGCGATTGTGGTTCAACGGTTCGAAAAGAGCACTCAAGTGCGCCCAACTCATCAGGCCGAATCCGAGAAAGACGCCACACTCGATGATGGAGCCTTGTACCTGCAAAGCCCGTTGAAACAGCTCATGCCGCATCAGCAAACGGCCCACATCGGTAGGGCGAACGAATTTTGTGAAGTTGCGCAGTTTGTCGACGGTTGTTCCAGGGCTGCGCTCGAAGTAACCGGCGATCGTTTGCCGGTGTTCCACATCGCGTTCCGTCTCCTGCGATGCAATGCGTCCGTGGGGGAAAAGCATCGTCTCGTCGGTACTCATGAAACCAGTGTGGCAGAATGTTACCGGTGGCCCGAGACCTGCGCATGGATGATTTGGACGCCCGGCTAGCGCGCTGCTTTGCCATGGTTTTCCCGGAAGAAAGCCTGGATGCGTTGCCAGCCGCCACCATGGATTCGCTCCAGACCTGGGATTCCGTCGCTCTGGTAATTCTCGTCAATGTAGTGGAGGAGGAGTTCGCAATAAAGTTCAGAATGGACGACCTCTCCGAATTCACGTCGTTCGCTTCGTTCTCCGGGCATCTGCATCGCTGTGGCGTCCGGTGACACGTCATGAACTTGCAATTGCATCACGTCGGGATGGTGGTGGCCGACATTGCGGCTGCGTCCGAACTATACTGCCGGCGCTTCGGATACACTCGCCAGACGGACGCGATTCACGATCCCAAACAGCAGGCCATCGTTCAGCTCTTGCGGCTGCCCGGTGATGCGGTCTATTTGGAACTGGCCGCACCCGATACTCCCGCGAGCCCACTCCAAGCGGCGCTGGCACACAAGCCACTGCATCATCTCTGCTACTCCGCAGCCGATATTGAAGAGGCCTGTCGCAAGTTGGAAACGCAAGGGCTCACCTTGATCAGCCCTCCCGTGGAGGCCATCGCGTTTGGAGGAAGGCGAATAGCTTGGCTGATGGGGAAGGACCGCCTGCTGGTGGAACTGGTGGAGGCCGGCGCCAGTTTGGGCTGAGATTGCCTCCTTCACCGGTTCGACGCCTGCGCTGTAAATCACTGACCTATTACCGGTTAGAGGTTCCCCTGCCCCGTTGTTAGCACAAAGTTACAGCGGGCGAAAATTTAGAGTGAGGCGTTTTTTTCGCGCCTTACGCTATGCCTTGTGACAGGATCAATCACTTCATGCGCACACTTGGATTACTTTCGGCGGCCTGCCTGCTCTCCGTTCCCCTCGCCGTCTGGGGACAAAGTCCGGGTACAAATACCGTCACCGCTACTTCGTCCCAGGTCGAGGTGGATACCTTTAACACCACCAATGTGACCCAGCGCGTAGACACATTCTCTACCGAAATCCGAGCCAGGATCGGAAGCGGGCCCTTTCTCTACGACCAGACCTTCAACGTGGCCTTCAGCGATCCTGCGGTGCAAAATGCCATCACCGCGGCCCGCAACGTTCTTACCGGCGCGGGCGCGATCACCATCACCGGTCCCACACAAATCAGCAGCAACACGTCGCAGGTGAACAGTCAAACCAATACGGTCCAGACCAACAAGCAGACCACTAGCGTCGTTGTCGGCACCAAGGAGTTCGTAGGGCCGGCCACCATTACTGTCGGCAACCTCGGCATTTGCACGGCTTTCACCTTTGACAGCGTCTCGCCGACGTACGCGAATCCCACTGGCTGTTCACTGCCTGGAACGCCATTCGCCATCGTCGCCGGCGGCATCGACTTCGACACCAGGACTCTCACCCAAGCGACCGTTTCGCAAACCGCGACCACCACCAACACCTTCCTGACCACTCAAGTCTTCGAACTGGATGCGGGTCAGCCCGCGCCCACGCCGGCACCCCCGTCGCTGATCCTGGCCCTAACCGGTCTAGTGGGCGCGGGATTATATAGCATCAGGCGCAGGTTCGCGAGACTGACCTGACCGTATGCGCACGGTTCGAACGGTCCCCACATCCTGCCCGCCGCGTGCCTAGAGTGTCATGCCGGCGGAGTTACTGATTCTCGGCGCGGGGGGCGCATCGCGGGAAATTGCCGGCGCTGTGGCGGACGTCAATCGAGCGGAGCCTCGATGGAAGCTGCTTGGCTTCCTCGACGACGACCCCGCCAAGCAAGACACACACATTGATGGTCTTCGAGTGTTGGGAACGATCGATTCAGCACGACGGTCCACGGCCCGGATCGTCATTGGCGTTGCCCGCTGGCAAAATCCTTGCGTCCGGCGCAACATCGTGGAGCGGCTGGCGCTGCCCCGGGAAAGGTATGCGACGATAATACACCCCTCGGCGTCCGTCTCTCCCTATGCGCAGGTGGGCAATGGTACGGCAATCCTGCAAAATGTGGTGATCACTCCTGGGACCGCGATCGGGGATCACGTGCTGGTCATGCAGAACGTAACCATGGCCCACGATCAAGTGGTGGAGGACTTCGTCACCATCGCGCCCGGCGCAGTAATCGCCGGCGCAGTTCGCTTGAAGCAAGGCTGCTACATCGGTGCGCGCAGCGTCATTATGAATGGTGTGACGGTGAATGAGGGGGCCCTGGTGGGAATCGGTTCGGTGGTGTTGAGAGATGTTCCTGCCGGCCGCACCGCTTCCGGGAATCCCGCACACCAGCTTCCGGAGTTGCGGCGGCATTGAAGCGTCGCCCAGGGATGCGATGGACTTTCAGATGACCGAGGCTATTTACCAGTGTGGCGCGCACCTGTCGCACCAGGAGCTGTTGCCCCAGGAGAGCGCCTGCCCGTTGTGCACATTTACCGGTACCCGGCGAACGGTCATTACGCTCCAGGAAGATCCTCGGGTAGATCTCTTGGCCTGCCCCTGCGGTTGCATGTCCGCATCCCGCATGCCGCAGCCACAGGTCTTGCGCGATTACTATAGCCGTTACTACGCGACGTTCACCGGGCAGTTTCCTGCTGCGTTCCAGAATAGCGACCGGCTGGCCCGCCATATTCTGCGGGCATTGGACATTAAGGCTCAAGACAACATCCGGATTCTGGACTTTGGCGGTGGCGTGGACGCTCCGGTTTCCAGAGCTATGGCACGGCGGCTAATCGAGCGGGGAACGCGGCATGTCGGGATTGCGTTGGTCGACTACAACGCCTTCTGCCAGCGGGATTGGGGAGCGATAACGGTAGATTGCTACCAGGAACTCGAGGAAGCTCGGGCCGAATTCGATGCCATTGTCGCCAGCGCGATTGTCGAGCACATTCCCTATCCGCAAGCCGTTCTGCGTACGCTGGTGCGTTCTCTGCGCCCCGGCGGGGCCGCTTATTTCCGGACGCCGTCCATGTCGTCGATCCTGAAGCTGGGCTCGCGGTTGGGGATGCATATCGATTTCACCTATCCCGCTCACGTACACGACATGGGTCAGGCATTTTGGGACAACCTGCACCTATCGATGGGATCGGACTGCGATTGGAGACTGACTCGGTCGCGCCCGGCTATCGTCGAGGCGGATTTCCGGCGGCATCCAGTGAATGCGGCAGTTGCGTTTCTGTTCAAGCTGCCGTGGTACGCCCTGCGGAGCCACTATACGATGGTAGGCGGATGGGAGGCGATCATTGCCAGAGGAACTTGATATCGGCATGCTTCCCTCGGCTCTAGTCACCGGCGGAGCGGGATTCATCGGGTCCGAGCTCGTATCGCAACTCGTCGCTGCCGGCTGGCGCGTGACCGTGATCGACAATCTCGCCACGGGCCGATGGGAGAATCTCGATGGGCTGGACGGCGTGGAGCGTCTCACCCAAGACATTCGCGATCTGCCGGAGCTGCCGGATTGTTCCGTCGTTTTTCATCTGGCGTGCCTCGGCGTGCGGCACTCCATTCGTGCGCCGCGCGAAACGCACGAGGTCAACGCCACTGGAACACTCGCCGTGTTGGAAGCCGCACGATCCGCCGGTGTGCAGCGTTTCGTCTACGTCTCCAGTTCCGACGTGTACGGATCCGCCCAGTGTGTACCGATGACCGAACAACATCCCACGTTTCCGTCGACCGCGTACGGCGCGTCGAAGCTAGCCGGGGAAGCTTACGCGCGCGCGTACAATCTCAGCTACGGCTTGCCGACGGTGGTGGTTCGGCCCTTCAATACCTACGGCCCGCGCTGTCATCATGAGGGAGACAGTGGTGAAGTGATTCCGAAGTTCCTGCTGCGCGCGCAGGCGGGGTGCCCCTTGGTGATTTTCGGCGATGGCGAGCAGACGCGCGATTTCACCTACGTGAGCGACACCGCACAGGGCATCCTGCAGGCGGGAATCTGCGCGGACGCCGTGGGGCGCACGTTCAACCTTGGATCGGGACGCGAAGTGAGCATCAATACGTTGGCTCGCCTGGCCAAGGGCGTTCGCATCGTACATGAACCGTCGCGGCCCGGCGACATAACGCGTCTGGTGGCGGATGCCACCTTAGCGCGAGAGCTGCTCGGATTCGAATCGCGCGTCAAGTTGGAAGACGGCTTGGAGCGTCTGCGGGCGTGGTATCGGAGCCGCGGCGTGCCGGCGGAGAAGCTCCTGCAGGAGGAGGTTGTTCACAATTGGCGGTGAAGGCAAAAGCGATTCCCGTTGGCCGCCCGGTGATGGACCAGCGCGAGGCGGACGCGGCGCGGCGCGTAATCCTTTCGGGTTGGGTCACCATGGGGCCGGAGGTTGCGGCCTTTGAGGCGGAATTCGCGGCCGCCGTCGGCGCGCGGCACGCCTGTGCGGTATCCAGCGGCACCACCGCGCTCCACTTGGCATTGCTCGCCGCAGGCGTCGGACCGGGCGACGAGGTGATCACCGCCAGCTTCTCCTTCATCGCCACTGCCAGCGCTGTGCGTTATTGCGGCGCCACGCCCATCTTTGTCGATATCGATCCGGCCACGTTCAACATCGATCCGGAGCTCGTGGAAGCCGCGATCACACCGAAGACACGCGCCATCCTATGCGTCCACCAAATGGGCATGCCCTGCGACCTGATTGCTTTCCGCGATATCGCCGGCCGCCATGGCTTGCGCCTCATCGAAGACGCCGCCTGCGCCATCGGCAGCGAAATCGACTGGGGCGGCCGCTGGGACCGCGTCGGCATGCCGCACGGCGATCTCGCCTGCTTCTCGTTTCATCCCCGCAAGGTGCTCACCACCGGTGACGGCGGGATGATCACCACCCATGACCAAGCGTGGGACCGCCAAATGCGGCTTTGGCGTCACCATGGAATGAACATCGATTCCCACGTGCGGCACGCTTCCGATCGGGTGATCTTGGAAAGCTACGATACGCTCGGCTATAACTACCGCATGACCGACATCCAGGCGGCCATCGGCCGTGTCCAACTGCAGCGGCTGAACGAAATGGTGGCCAAGCGTCGCCAATTGGCTGTGCGCTATGACAAGCTCTTGCGCAATGTGGAAGGTGTGACGCCGCCGGTGGAACCGTCGTGGGCGCGCAGCAACTGGCAGAGCTACTGCGTCCGCTTGGCGGACAGATTCCATCAGCGTGAGGTGATGCAGCGGATGCTCGACGAAGGCGTGGCCACCCGCCGTGGCGTCATGTGTGCGCATCGGGAACCTGCCTATCCGGAGGGCACGTGGCGCTGCGGTCCAGGCGGACTGCGTGCCAGCGAACAGGCTCAGGACCACTGCGTGATTCTGCCGCTGTACCCCCAGATGACCGACGCCGAACAGGAGACAGTCGTCGAAACGCTACGGAGGGCGCTTTGCTCTCTATCGTAACTCCGGCTTACAACGAAGCCGCGAGTCTGCCGGCCCTCTATGCAAGGCTGACGGCGGCGCTTGCCGGTCTGGAGTGGGAGTGGATCGTGGTAGACGACCATTCGGCCGACGACACCTTCTCCCGCATCCAAGCCATAGCACGCAACGATTCCAAAGTGCACGGTTACCGCCTGGCGCGGAACTGTGGATCGCACGCGGCCATCGCCTGCGGCCTGGATCATGCCCGAGGCAACGCGGCAGCAGTAATGGCAGCCGACCTGCAAGATCCGCCCGAAATGCTGCCCGATCTGCTGGCCCGCTGGAAGGACGGAGCGCAAGTGGTATGGGCGGCTCGGCAACGTGCACCGAAGACGTCGCGCGTCTATTATCTGCTGATGAGGAGAGTGCCAGGGTTGGATACTATGCCGCCCGCGGGAGTCGGCTTGTTCCTGATAGACCGCGCGGTCATCGAAGCCTTTCGCCAGTTTCGCGAGCAGCACACCAGCATTCTCGCGCTCATCGCCTGGATGGGTTTTCGCCAAGCCACTGTGGCAGGCCGCCAGGAAGCGCGCCAGCACGGCCATTCCGGTTGGACCCTCCGCAAGAAAGTTGCTTTGCTGGTGGATTCGGTGACGGCTTTCACTTACACACCCATCCGCCTGATGACCTACCTGGGATTCGCTACAGCCCTGCTCGGTTTTCTGTACGCAGGTTTCGTGATCATCCATGCTATCCGTGGCGCACCGATGGCGGGCTGGGCGTCCCTTATGGTAGTGGTCTTGGTGATCGGCGGCATCCAAATGCTGATGATGGTCGTCTTGGGCGAATACCTCTGGCGCGCGCTGGACGAGTCGCGTCGCCGCCCGCGCTACCTGATAGAAGACACCACCGAGAGAGGTAACACCGACTAGAGTGAATTCGCGCGTGTATCAATCGTTGGGGCGGCTGCTGGCGCCGGGCGGCAAGCGGATCATAACCCAACACCTCCAACCCCACCCCGGCCGTGCGCTCGACGTTGGCTGCGGCGCGTGGTCCTGCTTGTCCCTTATCGGCATGAAGCCCTACGGCGTCGATATCTCCGCCGATTGCGTGCGCGTGTTCCATCGCGGCGTGGTCGCCTCCGCGATCGCGCTTCCATTTGTCGACGGCTGCTTCGACAGCGTCTGGAGCTTCGGCCTGCTGCATCACCTCCCCGACCAGGACGCGCGCGCAGCCATCTGCGAAATGCGGCGAGTCACGCGCGCCGGAGGCCGGACCATTGTCTTCGACGGCGTCCTTCCCCGGCGAGCCTGGCTTCGGCCGCTGGCCTGGCTGATTCGACGGCTCGATCGCGGCCATTGGATGCGCCACCGGGAATCGCTCGACGCGCTAATCGATTCAACCGGCGCGTGGCAGCGGCAGCGCTTCACTTATGCTTATACCGGACTGGAAGGAGTGCTCTACACCTATGCCGGTAGCTGACGACGTCCGTCTCGGCAAGAACACGGCGATCCTCTACCCGGATCTGGTAAATCTCTACGGCTGCGAGCTGGGCGACGACACCCGAGTCGGTCCCTTCGTCGAAATCCAGAAAGGCGCACGCATCGGCAGCCGCTGCAAAATCTCTTCGCACACGTTCATCTGCGAAGGCGTCACCATCGAAGATGAGGTTTTCATAGGACACGGCGTGATGTTCATCAACGACCGTTATCCCCGCGCCGTCTCGCCCGATTGGAGACTGGAGCCGACGCACGTGGGCCACGGCGCATCCATCGGCAGCGGCGCGGTGATCCTGTGCGGCGTAACCATCGGCCCCGGCGCAACCATCGGTGCAGGCGCGGTAGTCACCCGTGATGTGGAGGCCGGCGCAACCGTAGCCGGAGTCCCCGCCCGGCTTCTCAATCACACAAGATGATCAACGTCGGCATCGTCGGCTGCGGATACTGGGGCCCAAACCTAATCCGCGCCTTCACCGAAGTCTCCGACGCTCGCGTGATTGCCATCTGCGACATCTCTGCCGACCACCTCGCCGCGATGCATCGCCGCTATCCCGCCCTGCGCACCACCACCAACTTCGACGACCTGCTCGCCGCACCCGATCTGGACGCCATCGTCATCGCCACGCCCGTAGCCACGCACTTCGACTTCGCCATGGCCGCGCTCCGCTCGCACCGTCACGTTTTGGTCGAAAAGCCGATGGCTTCAAGTTCAGATGACGCCGCCCGCTTAGTCGATGAAGCCGCGCGCCAGCGCCTCACCCTGATGGTGGATCACCCGTTCATCTATTCCAGCGCCGTGCGAAAAATCGGCGAACTGATCCGCGCGGGCGACCTCGGCGATCTCTACTATTACGACTCGGTGCGTATCAACCTCGGCCGCTTCCAGTCCGACGTGAATGTGCTCTGGGACCTCGCCGCGCACGACCTCTCCATCCTCGATTACCTGATCGGCACTCCACCCGCCCGCATTTCCGCCACCGGCGCGCGTCATCTGGAAGATACCGCGCACAACATCGCCTATCTCACCCTTTTCTACGACAGCGGCCTGCTGGCGCATGCCCACGTCAACTGGCTGGCTCCGCTCAAAGTCCGCCGCACGCTGATCGGCGGCAGCCGGCGGATGATCGTTTACGACGAGTTGGAACCCAGCGAGAAGGTGAAGATCTACGACAGCGGCGCAGCGCCGAGTGCGAATGACGATGTGTCGCGCGAAATGCGGATCGGCTATCGCACGGGCGACATGTGGGCGCCTCGCCTGGAGGTGAAAGATGCGCTCGAAACCGCAGCCGCGCACTTCATCGCCTGCATCGCCGCGGGCACGCCTCCACTCAGCGGCGGTGAATCCGGCCTGCGCGTGGTCCGGCAACTCGAAGCCGCCACACAATCCCTATACGCCGACGGGCGGCCGGTCCCCATCGTAGCGGAGCAACGCAAGTGAAACGATGGGCCGCCGCATGCCTGGCGCTCGCGCTGCTCGCCGTGATCGCCATTCGCTTCGCCGAACCGATTCTCGACAGCGATCTGTTCTGGCACATGGCCTACGCCAAGCAAATGCTGGCGAGCCACACCCTGATCCCCGATCACACCATCTACTCCTGGACGCCCACCAGCAATAACGCGATCTACTGCGCCTGGGCCAGCGAGATGTTCCTCTACTGGCTGTGGGAACACCTGGGCATGGCCAGCCTGTTCGTGTTGCGCTACCTGTGCGTCCTGGCCATAATGGCCCTCTTGTGGAACTATGCGCGCCGCCGCGCGTTGGCGAGCCAGCCGATCGCTTGGCTGATCCTGATCGCAGTCCTGCTAGGCTCGGTAGCCGGCACCGTCCTCAAACCCGAAATTTTCTCGCTGTTGATTTTCAACGTACTGGTGTGGGCGTTCTTTCAATGGAAGGTCGATGGCCAATTACGCTGGCTCTACGCCATGCCGTTGCTGATGGTGCTCTGGGTGAACGCACACGGCGCATTCATCCTGGCCGCGCCATTTTTCGTGGCTACGTTTGCTGGCGAAGCGTTGAACCGCCGCCTCACTCGCCCCATGATCGTCTCCTGGGCGCTGTGCAGCCTCGCCGTCCTGGTAACTCCCTACGGCTGGCGCTATCCTTCTGAGCTCATCCGCCTGTTGAGAATGCCCAGGCCCGACATCGCCTGGAACGATGCCCATCAATCCATCTTCGCTTCGAGCGCAGCCAGCCTCCACTTCATCGACCTCGGCGTCTTAATGGCAGCCATCCTCTTGCTGGCAGCGCTACGATCCCGCCACCTGGACTGGTCCATCCTGCTGCTCAACCTCGCCTACGTGCCGCTCTTCATGGTCTACCTGCGCACCACATTCTTCTGGCCGGCAATATTCGGCTACAGTGTCTTGTACCTAGCCACGCACCCACCAACCCCAACCACCAAACCCTCTAACCGAGCCGCGACCGTCAGGAAGCGATTCTCCAAAGCCGCTAACGCCGCCGCCATCCTCCTCTTCCTCTTTCTCGCCACCCGCGCGACCCTCGACGCCTACCGCAACCCCTGGTACGGAAGCTGGCTGGGATTCGGCATCGGCTACATCAATCCCGTCACCGAATCCGAATTCCTCGCGTCGTCAAACCTCGGCCCGCGCCTGTACAACATGTTCGACTCCGGCGGCTACCTGCTCTGGCGACTCCATCCGCAATACCAGGTGATGACCGACGCCCGATCCTTCCCTTACCTCGCCTGGTTCGACGACCAGTATCAATTCTCCCTGGGCCGCTCCTTCGACGATTTCGTCCGCCGCTATCCCGCCGACGTAGCCGTGATCGACCTGCTGCACAAAGCCACCTGGCGCAACTTCCTGGCATCGCCCGACTGGCGTCCGGTATTTTATGGCCCCACTTCCGCCGTATTCGCCAAGCGGAACGCCCCGTTCCCGCTCCAGCCGAAAGCCGCGACCGGAGACCTCCGGAATGCCCGCACCGCGTTCCTGGTTTTCGATTTCGCCATGGCCATCGGCGATTTCCCCACCGTCTGGTCCGTCCTGAATCACATCGAAACCAAACTCGCGCGCCAAGCCTCCACCGAGGATCTGGAAGCCGCCCGCGCCTACCGCGAAGGTCATCGAGCCCTGCGAGCAGGCGATTGGGATCGCGCCCGCTTGAAGTTCGATAAGGCCTTTAGAAACAAGTACGTACCCGAGCGCGAACAGTTGATCCGAACTTTCCTGGCGAGCATCGAGA
>DASQGY010000343.1:0-12706 GCA_035632375.1 Bryobacteraceae bacterium
GCTACATCGGGCAGGAACGCCTCCCGGTTCTTCCCCACCAGCTCCCGGTAGCGCTCCACCGCCTCTTGGATGGACTGCAGAGCCTCCGCACGCTGCCCCATTTCACTCTGACGATTCGCCTGATTGTTCAGCGACATCGCCAAATCGGACAGAAACGCCTCCCGGTTCTTCCCCACCAGCTCCCGCCGGATCTCTACCGCCTGCCGAATCGCAACCAAGGCCTTGCCGCGGTTTCCTGTCTTGCTTTCGTAAATCGCGTAGGTGTTCAGTGCTTCAACGCCAACCAGACTAGTAGAAGGATACCTAAGCGCACAGATAGCCTGATAGAAATCGCGAGATGGCAGGATCATCGCGACTGTGTCCAGCGTCAGCGCGCCGTGAATTTCCCAGAAAACATCGTCAGAGATCGCTTGGGCATGCTCCGTCAGCACGGCAGTCAGCCGCGTGAGCGCCCAACGCTGGCACTGTTCGTCGTCAGTGCTCTGGCTCTTGCGATCGGGCTCGAAGTCCTGCACGGTACGCACCAGCGCGCGGGTCACCGGACCCGGCCGCAAGGCGGCAGCTCTCATGACCGTCTCCGGGCCGTGCTGCTGGTCTTCCCGCAACACATCATGCAGAAATGCTTCACCGATGATGTCCGGTACGATTGGCTCAGCTACGCCACCGGGAGCGAGCAGCCCTGGAATTTCGCCAACTCTCCCGTCACTATCCAGGTGACCCTTCTCGATCTTGGTCGCGTTCTCCAGTTCGTTGAAGACCATACGCCCAGACAGATTCACATATGCCGCCATGTGCAGCAGCAACGCCTTATCGGGCTTCGCCACAAGATTCTCCAGGCGTCTTCGCTCGCGAATCGCCATGCCGCGGGCAAGATCGGTGCGGTGGAGGTGGAGTGCGGTCAAACTCTGCCGGCTGTGCGCCACAATCGCTGCCATGCAAAGAATCAGCGGGTCGGCGAATTCGTTTGCCTCGAGACGATCATCGATTAAGGTATCCAGCCCGACCGGCGGCAGAGTGAGGCGCTTTCCCTTTTCAACATGGGACGCGGCCGTCAGCATCGCCTGCGCCAGTTCTCTGCGTTGGGCTGGATCGAGGTCGCGGAGCACGAGCGGTGGATTCGGGAAGAGATCGCCCTGGCTGCTTCCCGCCGCGCGGCGCAGTGTCTTGTACCAGCCTTGCGCTTCATCGGCAGTCCGCGCCAGCAACAGGAACCGGATGGGAACGTCATCCTGTCCCAAACCCGAGTGGGCCAATTCCGGAATGATGTATTGTTCCAGCAATGGCGCAGCGGCGTCCGCGTAGTCGATCACAATGAGCGTGGGCTTGCGTCCGCGCCATTTGCGAAACTTTTCGTTCCCCAATTCGTCTTGGAACCGCTGATATTCCAGTAAGCCGGCGTGCCAGCGGAGCGGTTCGCGGTCGTCGATCTCCTCCAGCAACTGGTAGCCCAGGCGCGTCTTGCCATTCCCTCCGCGCCCCATCACTACCTGGCAGGAGGCCGGAGCCGGACTCTGGAGCCAAGTCCAAAGGGCGTCCAGATCGCCTCGGCGGCCTATGTAGGGCGTGACTCGATATCGGGCGTCCAGCAGCTTCAGCGCGGTATCGGCTTCCTCCGGTTTGGGAAACTCGCCGATGTGCCGGACGGGATCGAGCGGCCTGAGTCCTTCGCTTAACTGGTTGAGTGCTCGGAGGAGTGTCTTGTTGAATGCGTCGCGGTGATGGCCGCTGGCCAGTTCCGGCTGGAAGTGGTCCATCAACTCGCGCGGGAGATTCGCTGCCAGATACCGATCGAAGTCGCGCGACAGAACCAGCGGTTGACGGGGAATGTTGAATCCTTGCGGGGCGGTTCCCGCTGTGCGCCGGTAGCGGAACCAGTTGGTCCACACTTCGAGTTGCGCACGGAGGAGGGGCCAGTGCGAGGAGGCTTCGTTCAGATCGACACTCAGCATCCGCGTGGGGATGGTGTCCTCCAGGATGGTCTTCCAGAGCGGGTCGCCCTTCACGGCGAAATCCAGACCTTCCTCCCAAAGATCGACTATGTCGCGATCCTCAGCGGCGAGGCCTTCGAAATCCTTGATGCAGGTTTTGATGGCTCGCAGTAGCGACTCGCGATATAACTCGGCAAGGTCATCCGGTTTCTTCCTATTTCTGACGTATTCTGCAACGCCGTCACCCAGCGCGGTAGCGAGGATGGCCGCCGGGTAGACCAATGGCATGGCCGCTCCGGCGGCGCCTGCGGCATCGGCCATCGCAGGACCATGCTCGGAGAGGCCCTTCACGAAACCAAAGAAATAGGAGACCAGGCTGCTCTTTAGTTTTATTGCCATTCACCTGTGCGCTTCGATTCAGAATAACGTGTCTGATGTTGTCGCGTCACGCGCATTTCAGTGAATCTCGCTGATTTGCCTCAAACGGCTCACAAAATGTGCTTTGACATGCTTCAACTTCTGCATGCTCGATTTGGCGGGATTGGCCCGAGCTGAACCAGCGCCGGGTTGCGTGTTATACTCGCCTGCAGATCTTTCAAAATCTGCAAGCGAGGAATGCACGGGAAGGCGGTGAAAATCCGCCACTGCCCCGCAACTGTAAGCGGCACGAAGTTGGCCGAAACGATCACTGCGCAAGTGGGAAGATCGCTTCTAAATGGCCGGCCGCGAGTCAGGAGACCGGTTTCTCGCTTCGAAGTTGACTCACGTTTTCGAGGGAGAAACGTCCGATGCGAACACTCATTCTCTTGTCTCTATCGCTCGCCATTTGCGCGGGTGAAACCTCCAACATTCACGGCACGATCCTCGACGCGTCCGGCCGCCCGGTGGAAGGCGCGCGAGTTTCCTGCCAAAACCAGACCGTGTACAGCAACGTCGAAGGGCGCTTTAGCATTGCCGGCATCGATAAGTGCGAAGCTCACATCGAAAAGGCCGGCTTCGTCGTGGCAACCGCGCCACTCGCGGCGCATACCGAAGGTAAGATCACACTCGTTGTGGCGGGGCCGGTTGAAAACGTCATCGTGTCCGCCACGCGCGCCGAAACTACACCCGAACAAGCCACCGTTGCGGCGAACGTCATCACCGAGCAGCAGATCGCAGCAGCGAATTATCCCCTGGTGTTCGACCTTCTGCGCGAGGTTCCCGGTCTGCAAGTCTCCGAGTATGGCCGGCCTGGATCGCTCACGCAAGTTTATACGCGCGGCGCGGAACGCACCGGCACGCTGGTCCTGATCGACGGCGTCCCCTTGAACGATCCAGGTGGCGAGCTGCACATGGAAAACCTCACCACGGAAGGCATCGAGCGCGTGGAGGTGGTGCGCGGCTCCCAGAGCGCTCTGTATGGCGCAGAAGCGGCGGCGGGAGTGGTTCAATTATTCACCAAGCGCGGCGATCCCGAAGACAAGACCCCGCATGGCTCCGTGTCCTACGAGCGCGGAAATTTCCAGACCGATCGCTGGATCGCCAGTGTCACCGGCGGCTACGGCGGGCGGATCGATTATTCACTCAGCGCGGTGGAGCTGCACACGGTGGGCGCTTACCAAAACGATTTCTTCCGCGACAACAGCGGTACGGCCAACCTCGGCTATCGGATTTCGGAGGCAACGCAAGTCCGCGGGGTTTTCCGCATCTACGATGCGCATGTCGGCACGCCGGGGCAGACGGCCTTCGGGGTCGACGACACGTTCCCGCACGAGCAGACGCGCGACTCCAATCTCTCGCTGCGCCTGGACGACAGCCGCGGCTCGAACTACTTGCAGCGATTCACCTTCGGCTTCAACCGGCTTACCGACCGCTTCGACGATAACGCGCCTTTCGGGACACAACCGCTTGCCGCACTGGTTCGCGATGTTCCTGGGCCGTTTCCGCGCGTGTATTTCGTCGAGTTGTTGAATCCGTTGGCGCTTCCCACGGCCAGCCAGGTTCCGCCGGGCCTCCGAGTGGCGAAAGGCACAGCCTTCTTCGGACCGTCCCACTCACTGAATCTGACGGAACGCAGGACTGCCGGCTATCAGGGTACGTTGGCCTATCGCGGCGGCGTCTTGGTGTTCGGTTACGATTTCCAAAATCAACTCGGCAACTTGTCCGGCATCAATGCCGATCGCGACAATCACGGCTTCTTCGCCAACTTGCAGCACAGCATCGGGCAGCGTATTTTCCTGAGCGGCGGAGCGCGCGTCGAACACAGCAGCGCGTTCGGGACCATCGGAACGGGGCGCGGCGGGGCGAGCTTCCTGCTGCTCCGCGAGCACGGCGTTCTGTCATCCACCTCATTCCGTGTGAGCGGCGGGCGGGGTGTCACCGAGCCGAGCCTGCTCGAGAACTTCGCGAAGGCGACGTTCTTCCACGGCAATCCCGCTCTGCGGCCGGAGGAAACAACCAGCGCAGAAGCAGCCGTGGTCTCCGAATGGTTCGGTCGTCGTGTTCGCACCGAAGTCGCCGGGTTCCGCAATTCCTTTCACGACCTGATCGCTTTCGTCGTCAACTCCTGGCAAAACGTGCAAGCCAGTTGGGCGCGAGGCGTGGAGACTTCCGTGCAGGCCCGCGTCCACAAGAACGTGCTGGTGTCGGCGGGCTACATGCGGCTGTACACACGCATCACCAGCTCGGCATCTCCCACCAGTTCCACCACGGGCATCGGTTTGGAGCTCGCCCGGCGGCCGCGAAATTCCGGATTCGCGTCGGTCGCGGTCACTCCGCGCCGCTGGTCGTTCGTCGTTGGTGGAAGGATCGTGGGCGAGCGTCAGGACTCCGATTTCAGCTTCGGCATCACGCGCAATCCGGGCTACGAGAACGTCTACGCCAGCGCGTCGTATCAAGCGGCCAAGCA
The DNA here is from genome assembly GCA_035632375.1 of Bryobacteraceae bacterium. Lineage (GTDB taxonomy): Bacteria > Acidobacteriota > Terriglobia > Bryobacterales > Bryobacteraceae > Palsa-89. The sequence goes on from DASQGY010000343.1 coordinate 4,816, forward strand.
TCTGACGCCGTTTTTCCGCACCGACAATCTGCTGAACGAACGCTATCAGGGAGTGCTGGGCTATCAGGCCCTGTCGCGCAGGGTGATCGGCGGCGTGCGCGTCCACTGGTAGCTCCCGTCCGCCGCCCAGGCCTCGGTCAGCGCCTGATTTCATCAAGATTGAGAACAAGGTCCGGCGTTTAGCACTCATAGGGCATGAAGGTTCACGCCCTCCGCCTAAGCACGCTTGCTCTGTTCTGTGGTTCCTTTCTCGCGGCGCAGCCAGTCGACGATACGACGCTCAAGCAGGTTATCCTCTTTGGCCGTCATGGCGTCCGAGCTCCCGTTTTGGACAACAGCGTCCTCAACAAGTTTTCCGCCCAACCATTCCCGGTTTTCAGCGTTTCGAATGTCAACCTGACCATCAACGGCGCGACGAATGAAACCCTCTTCGGCGCCTATTACCGCCTCTGGCTCACCAAGGAAGGACTGCTAACCGGCAACGACTCGGCCGACGCCGCTTTCGTATACTTCCGAGCCATCGGGACTCCGCTGGTCATCGATACCGCGAAAGCCTTCTGGGTAGGCATGCTTCCGGCGGCCTCGGTAAACGTCAATTACTTGCCTCCACAGGACAGCGATCCGCTATTCGCTCCGGTTGCAGCAGGTATCGCACTGCTCCATGAACGGATGGCGGTGGCGGCCGTGAACGGACGTCTGGGCGATAGTCCACAGTCGTTGACCTCAGCATACGCTTCCGAGCTTGCACTCACGCGCTCGATTTTATTCGGCTATCCCATCAGCCAGACACCAGCGCCCGCGGCCCCTACAGGCAAGCTCGATGTCACCAGCATTCCCATTCACGTTGCGGCCGGCAATCCCAATGTCCCGGTAGATCTCGGAGGCCTGTCATTGGTGATTGGCGCCATCGATCCTTTCGCCATGGAGTACGCCGATGGAATGCCCGCATCAGACGTCGGGTGGGGCCAGTTGACGGCCGCCGGCATCAGCCAGATCACTCGCTTGTACAACCTGGTCCTCGATCTGGAATTCCGCACGCCCTACCTGGCTAGGGTACAAAGTTCCAATGTGGCCTCGCACATATTACGCTCCATGCTTCAAGCAGCCACTGGGAATCCGATGACCGGTGCGCTGGGAAATCCTTCCACCAAGGTGATCGCGCTGATCGCCTCGAACACCAACATCACCGGGCTCGCCGGGCTGTTCCATCTCGATTGGATTCTGCCGGGTTACCAAGCCGACACCTGTTCTCCCGACGGCGCGCTGGTGTTTGAGCTCCGGCAGTCGCAAAGCACGGGCGAGTACATTGTTCGGGCTTCGTACGTCGCTCAGACTATGGACCAGCTTCGCAATCGCACGGTCTTGACGCTCACTGCACCACCGGCCGGCGCTCCAGTGTTCATCCCCGGTTGCAGTATTCGCAACGCGACGTTCGATTGCCCCCTGGCCCATTTTGTGGAGTTGACTAAGCGTGTCATCGACCCGAATTCCGTTGACCTGATGAACTGAATATTGGGTGGAACGGCTTGCGCCGAGATGAGTATCGAGTGCATGCGCCACATTCATGAGAAAAAACACTCCTCGGTGGCACTCGACTTGCGAATCATGAACACTCATTCCCTCCGCCTTGTCACCCTCGCTGTCTTTTGCGGCTCCTTTCTCGGGGCGCAGTCCGTCGATGACACCGAGCTCAAGCAAGTTATTATCTTCGGCCGCCACAATGTGCGAGCTCCCGTTGCGGACAACGCCACGCTCAACCGGTTCTCGGTAAAACCATTTCCGAGTTTCGGGGTTGACCCCGGCATCCTGACCGACAACGGCGCCAAACTCGAGACCATTCTTGGCGGCTACTACCGTCTCTGGCTCACCAAGGAGGGTCTGCTCACCGGCAACGACTCGGCCGACGCCAATTTTGTTTATTTCCGGGCCAATATTCTGGAAAGGACCGTTGAGAGCGCCCGGCGCTTTGCCATCGGCTTGCTGCCCGCGGGCGGCGTGAACGTCAATTCCTATCCTTCCAATGAGAGCGACCCGCTGTTCGATCCCATTGGCGCGGGTGTGGCAGGCCTCGATCCGCGCAAAGCCTTGGCAGCGGTAAATGGCCGTCTAGGCGACAATGGGCAATCGTTGACCGCTGCCTACGCCTCCGACCTCGCTCTCGTCCGCTCGGTTTTGTTGGGCTATCCCGCCGGCCAGGTTCCGCCGCTCACGGCCCCCGCCGGTGTGACCGATGTCGCCGCAATTCCCATCGATATTACGGCCGGAACCCCCGGTCTGCCTGTTAACGTTGGAGGCCTGATGCCGATCGCGCTTGCAGTGGATCCGTTCGTGATGGAATACGCGGACGGACTTCCACTTTCCGACGTTGGCTGGGGCCAGTTGTCCATCGACGGCGTTAGCCAGACAACGCGTCTGTACAACCTGGTCATCGATATCGAGGGCCGCACGCCCTATCTGGCCGGTGTCCAAAGTTCCAATGTGGCCTCGCACGTGGTGCGCTCCATGGTGCAAGCAGCCACTGGAAATGCGCTGGCCGGCGCCCTGGGAAATCCATCAACGAAAGTGATCGTGCTGGTGGCTTCGGACAACAACATCGGCGGCTTGGCTGGTCTGTTGCACCTCGACTGGCTGCTGCCAGGATATCAACCCGATTACTGTGCTCCCGGCGGCGCGCTGGTGTTCGAACTCCGCCAGTCGCAGAGCACTGGGGAGTACATCGTGCGAGCCTCGTATATCGCGCAAACCCTGGACCAGTTGCGCAATCGCACCGTTTTGACGCTTGTAGCGCCACCAGCCAGTGCCCCGGTGTTCGTCCCCGGATGCAGTACCGGCAATGCCACCTTCGATTGCAGCCTGGAAAAGTTCGTTGAAGTGGCCAAGCGGGCGATTGAACCGCGCTTCGCCCAGACGAAATAAGTGATACTCGATCCGATTATCGGAACAGCAACGTTACCGGATTTGCTGCCTTGCCGTCTGCCGTGAACGCGAGTACGACATTACCCGCGCCGATCAACGTTCGCGGCAGTTCGGCATTCGCCTGATCGAGACCCGGAAATTGCGGCTGCTTTCCTGCGTATTGCAGTGGAACGGTAGTCGTGCCGACCCGCAATGTGGCCGTCGACGCGTTGCGAAAGCCGGTGCCGTACAGCAGCAGGAACAACCGGTCGGTTGGATCGCCAAAATCGATGGGCGCGGGCACGAAGCGGTTTTGGCCGGCATCGAACTGCGCCACGGCTTCGTAGCTCTGCGCGCCTGAGGACTTCACGCGCACAATCTGCGCCGCCGCGACGCCTCTTCCATCGCCGTTCGCGGAGAAGAAAGCCGGCGCGACACGGTCCAGCTCAAGCGAGCCTTGCGCGACGATACGCTCGCCATCGCGCACGAACACGGTCAGCCGACTTGGCGTCACGGTCGCGGGTACAAGATAGTTGACTTGCGACGCGGAAGCGTACAACACCGGCGCGGACGTCTTCCCGCCGGAGGCGTCTACCAGATCCACGGTTGCGGCCGGCGACATTCCCGAAGCGTACCCGCTCACCAGCGAATCGGGCGCGAAGACGAACCCGCTTGAGCTTGCCGCGGAAACCGTGGTGAACGATCCCGGCGTCAAATGTCCTCCCAATACCGCAAGCTGGGGCCGGTCGGTAGCGAAGTTGTTCGCCGGCTGCACCGACAATTGGTAATCGCCCCACCACTCGCCGGCCGCCCAATACGTGCCATCCAAGCCAGCGGCATCCAGAGCTCCGAGAACACTATCGAGTACCGCCAGCCACCGAACATCCGTATTCGGAATCCCATATTCACCGACATACCCGCGAACATTGTTACCGGTCAGCCAGTTGATGAACGGTGCAACGCGCGCGGCGCCGCTAGTGGCCAGATTCGGATTCAGCGCCAACTCCTGATCGTAAGTCAACGCGTAAGTGCCGCTGCTGTCGCGATCGAAATACTGATGCGCTTCGTAGGCGAAATTCAGCGCCGGATCCGCGATCCAGCTCGTCGGGCCATGGGTCCGCGCCCATTGTTCCGCGCTTGACCAATTGTCGCCAGGCACCATGATCAGCTTGTGGTCGCCTGTGCTGCGAATGGCCATCAACGCGGCCTGCGAAATATTCTTCCAACTCGCCGATCCCATGTCGTGCGGCTCGTTCATCAGATCGTATGCGTACACGGCCGGCTCGTCGCGGAATTCCACGGCAACCTTCGCCCACAGGTCGGCCAGATCCGCGCCTGACACCTTCACCACACCCCCATAACTGTTGTCCAACGTGTACGTGGTGAGCACGCCGTTCTCCGTGATCTTGTACCGGCCATAGTTGTGGATGTCCAGAACCACGCGATCGCCGTGCGCCTTGGCCCAAGCGACATTGTTCTTCACGCCCGCCAGATAATTCGCGTCCAGTGGACCGCGCAGCACGGGCTGCAGCCGCTCCCAACGCAGCATCAAGCGAATCAGGTTCAAATTCTTGGCGCTGAAGTAACGATACGTGGTTTCGCTGTTGAAGGTGTAATCGTGGCCGAGCGTTCCTGGCAGATTATTCTCGCCGAACTCCGCGCCCGCTAGGTTGACACCGCGCGAATACTGGCCGAACAAACTCGCCGCCATAAGGAAAAGCAGAAGTGCCGCGGAATATTTCATTCAACCCGGATGGAATTCAGTTTCTTCAGTATAAGAGAATCCATCACGCGGTCGGGCAAATGGTTCAGGCGCATGCGCAGCTTGGCGTCGCTCCCCACTACGTATCGCGTTTTCGGCTTCGCCGCCGTGAGTGCATGCTCTACCGCCTTCGCCACCTCGTCCGGCGGAATTGCATGCTTCTCCGCCAGCGCCGCGGCCTTGGTCACCTTAGCCAATATCGGCCGGTAGAGCTCCAGCAAATCCGTCGGAATCGCCGCCATCCCCTCGTTCGCCCCGGCGAGCGACTTGCCCCAGATGGGCGTCCGAACTGCGCCCGGCTCCACAATCGAGACCGCAATCCCCCACTGCCGCAGCTCCATGCGCAGCGAATCGTTGAGCCCTTCCAGCGCGTATTTCGACGAGCAGTACGGACCCGAGCATGGCAGCGCGCTTCGCCCGGCCACCGATCCCATGTTTACGATCCGCCCGCGCCCGGCGCGCAGCAGCGGCAGGAACGCCTGGGTCACCGCCACTTGTCCAATCACATTGATCTCGAATTGTTTCCGCCATTGCGCGATCGGCACCAGTTCCACCGGTCCGGCCACCACGATTCCAGCGTTGTTCACCAAGCCCGCCAGGGGCGCTTCGCCGACAGTCTTTACCGCGCGCGCGATGGAATGCTCGCTGGTGACGTCCAGCAGCACCGGCGTCAGCCGCTCCGACGCTTTCTTCTGCAGCGCTTCGCCATCGGCCGGATTCCGCACCCCGGCGAAGATGCGAAATCCAAGCTGGTCCAGCCGTAATGCGCAGGCCTCGCCGATCCCGCTCGACGCTCCGGTGATCACTATGTTTCCAGTTGCCATTGGTCGATTTTAACCGTTCGGCGCATGTAAAATGGACCGTATGTCTACCGCATCACAGCAATCTCAGGCCCCGTCGCCGGCTCTGATCTTCGACACCCTGAATGCATACATGCGCACTGAAGCGCTTCGGGGCGCCCTTGAGCTCGACGTTTTCACCGCTATCGCCGAAGGCAATCACACTGCGCCGTCCGTTGCCACGCGCATCAAAGCCTCCGAAAAAGGTACGCGTGTTCTATGCGACTCCCTCACCGTCATGGGCTTCCTCACCAAGCAAAACAACGAGTACAATCTGACGCCCGATGCGGCGCTCTTCCTGAACCGTAACTCACCGGCCTATCTGGGGACAGTCGCCGATTTTCTCGGCAAGATCAATGAGGACATGGGCTCCTTCCGCGACATGGCCGCCGTCATTCGCAAAGGCGGCACCCTCATCAGCGACGAAGGAACCGTGAGTCCCGACAATCCGCTCTGGGTCAACTTCGCTCGCAATATGGCTCCGTTGATGGCCATGCCCTCCGAACTGATCGCCAAGATGATCCGCGCCGATGCCGCCGCGCCGTGGAAGGTGCTCGATATCGCCGCCGGCCACGGACTGTACGGCATCGCCATCGCCAGGCACAATCCCAACGCTCGTATCGTCGCGGTCGATTGGGCTGCGGTGCTGGATGTCGCCAAGGAGAATGCACAGAAAGCGGGAGTAGCGGCTCGTCATTCGTCGATTCCCGGCAGCGCCTTCGAAGTGGAGTTCGGATCCGGCTACGACATCGTGCTACTCACCAATTTCCTGCATCATTTCGACATCGCGACTAACGAGAGCCTGCTGCGCAAGATTCACGCCGCGATGGCACCGGGCGGCCGCGTGGTGACCGCGGAGTTCATCCCCAATGAGGACCGTGTCTCGCCGCCGATGGACGCCATGTTCGCCATGATGATGCTCGGCGGTACTGCGGGTGGCGACGCCTACACCTTCTCCGAATACGACCAAATGTTTCGCAATGCCGGCTTCGCCCGCAGCGAAATGCATGTGCTTTCGCCCTTGCCGAACCGCGTAATCGTATCCTACAAGTAGATTGATCAACAAACTGGTTGTCGAAAACCTGAGGCACCGGCCTGTGCGCACGCTGCTCAGCGTGGTGGCCATCGGCCTTCAGGTCACCATGGTGCTCACGCTTGTCGGCTTGAGCAAGGGCATGCTGGATGAACAGGCGCGGCGCGCCCGCGGCGTCGGCGCGGATATCATCATTCGCCCGCCGAGCGGGTCGGTGATTAACTTCAGCGGCAATATGCCGGCCAAGTTGATTCCCGCGATCGTAGAGAAAGAGCCACACGTCGCCGCTGCCACCGGAGTGCTGTTGCAAGGTACCGACATGTTCAACTACGTCACTGGTGTCGATCTGGCGACGTTCGACAAACTGAACGGCGGCTTTCGCTTCGTCGAAGGAGGCCCATTCAAGGGTCCCGATGAGGTAATGGTCGACAGCTACTACGCTCAGGAACACAAGCTCCACGTTGGTGAGAACGTCACCGTGTTGAACCGTCCCTGGCGGCTCTCCGGCATCTATGAGACCGGGATGCTCGCGCGCCAGGTGTTTCCACTGGACCGGCTGCAGGACCTCACCGCCAATACCGGCAAGATCACCATCATCTACGTGAAACTCGACGACCCAGCCCGAACCGACGAAGTAATCGCGGACCTGAAGCAGCAAAAGCTGAAAGGCTTCGAGATTCGTTCCATGCAGGAATACGCGGCCCTGTACTCGGTCAACAGCGTCCCCATGCTCAAGGAATTCATCTGGGTGGTGATCGGCGTCGGCGTGCTGGTTGGATTCCTGGTGGTGTTTCTCTCCATGTACACCGCGGTTCTCGAACGCACGCGCGAGATTGGTGTGTTGAAAGCGCTGGGCGCATCGCCGGCCTACGTCTTAAACATTCTCCTCCGCGAGACCGCGCTGCTGGCGGTGGCGGGCGCAATACTTGGGATCGCGCTGTCCTACGCCACGCGCTTCGCCATCATCAATGTCATCCACGGCTCGCTGATCCAGGCGATTGTCTACGACTGGTGGCCGATTACCGCCGTTCTCGCGCTGGTCGGCGCAATGCTCGGCGCGCTGTATCCCGGCCTGAAAGCCGCGCGCCAGGATGCCATCGAGGCTCTCTCTTATGAGTGAGGCACTCTCCTATGAGTGATGCGCCCATCATCTCCATCCGCGATCTGCGCAAAACCTATCGAGTCGGCGAAGTGGATGTGCACGCGCTGCGTGGGGTAAACCTCGATGTCCAGCGGGGCGAGTTCGTGTCCATCGTCGGACCATCGGGCTCCGGCAAATCCACGCTGTTCCACATAGTCGGCGGTCTGACCCCACCCACTGCCGGAACCGTCCACATCAACAACCTCGATCTGCTGGGCATG
>DASQGY010000344.1:0-15416 GCA_035632375.1 Bryobacteraceae bacterium
TATTCACCGGCGTCCTGCTCGCCACGTTTCCCTACCAGATTTACGAAATCCTCCGCTACGGCGACACTCTCGCCACTCCCGGCTGGGCCGCAACCGAATCGCCCGCCGGCTGGACCATCACTCAAATTCAGCGCGCCAGCCCCGCCGCCGGCAAGTTGAAGCGCCGCGACCGCCTCCTGGCCATCGACGGTGACGAACGCGCCGCCCGCACCGGCCCCCACTGGTTCCTCAGCCACAAGAGCGCCGGCGACCAATACACTGTCGACGTCCAGCGCGACGCCACTCGCCAGCACTTCCAACTGCCCGTCGGCGCAACCCGCGTTCCCGGCCAGCGACTTTGGGGATCCATCCAACTCGCCGTCGCGCTCATCTTCCTCGCCACCGGCACTATTATCGGACTCGGAAAACCAGGGGAACCCACCGGCCGCAACGCCTACCTCTCCGCCGCGTTCTCGGCGATGTTTCTGCTCTCCATTGCCTCCAACGTGATGCGCAACGCGGGCGTGAAAGGCTGGCCGCTCTACACTACGCTGGCCATGGACTGCGCCTTCGGCATCCACTATCTGTGTGGATACTGGTTCTACTCGCGCTTCCCACAACCGGTCGGCCGTACCCGTCCGTGGGCGGTGTTTGAATCTCTCTTCGCCGCCGGTTTCCTCTCGCTCTGGGTACTGGGCGTCGGGTTCAATCTCCTGGATGGACTGCCCGGCAAATTGGCCGTCGCCTTTGCCGATTCGCAACATCAGCTTGCCGCGGCTTTTGCCTGGGGCGCCGACACTTCCACCCGCAAAATGTGCGGAGTGATCAATAACCTGGCCATGACCGCCGTCTGCATTCGGAATTTCCGGCTCATCCCGGAAGGCGATCAGCGCCGCCGTTTGCGCTGGGCCTTCTTCGGCGCCATGGCCGTGGTGATTCCAGCTTTCCTGATCATGGCTTTCTGGTACGTGGTCACGCTGCTTCCCAACGCAATAGAACTTACCGGCCTGCGCTTCACGCTTAACCGGACCGTGAACGTCATCGTCGTCATCATGCCCCTCACCATGGCTTATGCCATCCTGAAGCATCGCGTCCTCGGCTTTGGCGTAGCCATCCGCATCGGCATCCAGCACCTGCTGGCCACCAATGTATTGCGCTTGCTCTTCGTCCTGCCGTTCGCGGCCTTGGTCTACGAATTGGCCGCCGGCCGCGACAAGCCGCTCAGCGTCGTGTTGTGGCATGGCGCGATGAAGTGGGATCTCCTGCTGGTGATTTGCTTCGCCGCCGGCAATCGCTACCGCCGCCAGCTCACCACCGCCATCGATAAAAAGTTTTTCCGCGAAGCGTACGATCAGGAAGCCATCCTCACCGTGCTGGCCGATTCCATCAAGGAACTCGACTCGGTGGAGGAAATCGCCGCCTTGATCAGCGCCGAAATCAGCAAGGCGCTTCACCCGCGCTGGACCGCCGTCCTGTACCGGCAGACCCGCCAAAGCGGCCTCTCCATGGCCTACGCCAGCGATGAAACCTCTCGCCGATTGCAAGCCGCCGGCCTCCGCGGCACCCTCGATCAACTGGAGAACGAATCGCATGCCCGGGATTGGCGATCCATTCGCTCCGTCTGCCCGCCCAACGAACGCATGACCTTCGACCTCGCCGACGCCAGTCTGCTGGTCCCCCTCATGGGCGCAGAGCGCCGCCTGATGGGCATCCTGGTTCTGGGCGAGAAGAAATCCGAGGAGCCGTACACCGCCAAGGACCGCGCCCTGCTGGAACGCGTCGCCCACGAAGCCGGCATCGTCTACGAAAACCTGGAGCTGCGCGGCCAGGTGCGAAAAGAACGGCAAGTGCAGGTGGAAGTTCTGGCGCGCGTCGCCAACCACGATCTCAACCTGGTGAAGGAATGCCCAGCCTGCGGGCGCTGCTTTGATTCTGTGGTGCAAAACTGTTCCACCGACGGCGCAGAACTCTCCCTGAGCCTGCCCGTCGAGCGGACCATCGACGGCCGCTACCGTTTGGACCGCATGATCGGCAAAGGCGGCATGGGCGCAGTCTACGAAGCCATGGATGAACGGTTGAACCGTGTCGTTGCCGTGAAGGTGATGACCGGCAGCCTCTTCGGCCACACCTCCGCCATGCGCCGATTCTCCCGCGAAGCCCAAGCCTCTGCGCGCCTGGTGCATCCCAACATCGTGCGCCTCTACGACTACGGCGAACTCGCCGCCGAGGGTGCGTTCCTGGTGATGGAGTATGTTCCCGGGACTACGTTGCGCCACCTCCTGGCCGACAGCGGCATCCTGACTCCGCAAGTTGCCGCCACACTATTCGATCAACTGCTGGCCGGCATGGAAGCCGCTCACCAATCCAGAATCGTCCATCGCGATCTGAAACCCGACAACGTGATGATCCAGAACGCCGACGCCGACTTATCGCTCAAGATCCTGGATTTCGGCCTCGCCAAAATGCGCGACTCCGATGTATCCGACCCGGCCAGCAAAACCGCGCCCGGTGTGGCCATGGGCACCTTCGGCTATATGTCGCCTGAGCAATACCTGGGCGGCGACATCGACGATCGCTCCGATATCTACTCCATCGGCGTGCTGGTCCTTGAATCGCTCACAGGCAAGCTCCAGTTGAATGCGTACTCGTTCCACGCGCAGGTCGGCGAACTGGTGGGCAAGCGCTTCGGTTTTGCGGGCGTAACCGCCGAGCATCAACGGGTGGCGGCTTGCATCTTGAAATGCGTAGCGATCCAGCGTGCCGACCGTTACGGCTCCATCCAGGAACTCCGCGATGAATTGCTCCCGGCCCTGCGCGAGTGTCCGCCGTTTCCGGAATTCGTCCGCGCCGCAGCGGCTCAATCCAACGTCCGCGCTAACCCTGAGGCGACCCGGACGCTCCCGCGTGCTTGAACTTCGCATCGAATTCGCGGCTATTAATGACATCCCGCGTTGCCGCCGCCTTCGACTTGGTGAGCTTCACTTCGCCCGTCCAATGCACCAATAGATCGGGACCCAACTTGCCCTTCAGCAGTGGAATCGCTTGGCCCAACGATGAGAAATCGGCCGGCGCATAGTAATTATTCGGAATCTCCGGCGGCAGCATCCCCACCGCCAGGTAAGCCCCAGCCACCACCTGGGCGCAGTACAGCACCGTCTGATTGGTCCCGATGTTCGTACCGGCGTGCGTGTTGCGATAGTGGCCCAGTACATAATTCACCACCATCGATTCATCGTTCGGAAACGCCGTCCCATCGACGCTCTTCACGTAGGTGAAGAAAGCTTCCACAAAAGCCGGAGTACGCTCGATCGCCAGCTTGCGGTAGGTCAGCACGTTGTTGGTGAACGGCATGTAGTAAGGAAGCATCTGCGCCAACTTCACCACCCGCACGCCCACCGCTTCCATTTTGTGGTCGATGGGATCGGGAAATGCCTTGGAATCGCCCACGCTCTCCAGAAAGTAGGCATCGTTGTCGCCGGGAATCTTCACCACCATCCCGCAGTGCGAAAACGGGAAACCGGTAACCAGCTCGATCAACTTCGATTCATCGAAGTTAGCGGCGAATAGCATCAAATCGCCAGTGTCGAGCGAATCCACAATCTGCTTGTAATCCATGCAGGTGCCCTCCAGGCCAGGAACCAATTGTGCCACATCAGCGGACAGAGCCTGTGCACCTTGTCACGATGACTTCTTAGCAAGTGGTGGCACGGACTCTAGACGTTGCTGAAAAAAGGGCTTCACAGGCCGAGGCCTGTGGCTGGAGTTTCTACATTTCCAAAACACACACTAATAGTCTGGTGCTACCTTTTACAACAACTGATGAGCGCGTGGTAGCACAGGCTTTAGCCTGTGGATGTTCCGGACTGTTCGACAGCTTTTTTCATCAACCTCTCTAGTTTGTGGTGTGAGGATTGGCCTGCGTCATTTCTAGTAATGGAATGACGACGTGAGGATGCGGTTCGCGCGGTCGATGGTGGCCGTGGCGGTAAAAGGAAAACGCCAATCGCGCACTTCCACCTTCTGAGCGCCCTCCGGGTCGGCTAGCGGAGTCACGCGCCATACCGGATACTGCGCGAAATCGAGGAATATGCGCACGGCATCCGTTTGACGGGCCACGTCGAGAACTGGGCTCGGCTCCGGTTGATAGAAGATCCTGCCGCTGCCGGGGTCAAAATCCGCTAGCAAGTTCATGGAAAATCGCATCGCGAATTCCGGACGCTCGATCCAGCCGGTCCATATAAACGGATTCGCCGCGCTGGCTGGGAACGCAGCCGCGCGAATGGGCGGGACTCCCTGGTAGACGTGAGCGTTCAGAGTCTCCACGGCGCGCTGGTGCGTTAAGTAGCGGCCGAAATCGTAGACCACGAAGAATATCAGCGCGAACCAAGCGACGCCGCGGCCGGAACCGGGCTTGGCGCCGATCTCGGAACTGACCAGGCGGCCAAGCAGCGGCGCGACGACGGCGATCAGCAGGACTCCCCAGATCCACAGGTCGCTCAACCCATTCAAGTCCAAGCGAAACCAATGACGAGAGAACGGAAGCAGGAAGCGGACCCCGTAGGTATTGGTCCAATCCAGCAGCAGATGGCTGGCAACACCGATGAGAGAGAGAACATAGGCCGCCTTCCAGCCGCGCATCGAGCGTCCGATGGCACATGCCAACAGCACCGGCAGCATTGCCATGAGAGGCATCAGCAGGAACGAGTGCGTCAGCCCGCGATGCCATGCGAAGTAGGTCAATTGCCCGCGGACAACCGTCACGAAATCGATATCGGGGATGTTGGCAGCCGTTATCAATACCAGCGCGGGGCGGGCGTACCATCGGTTCAGACCGGCGCGGCTCAAGGCCAGTCCGGTCAGCGTGTGTGTGAGGTTGTCCATGCGGGGTTGGCGGTGCGGGCGGGCCTGCGGTTGCGAAATTCCGGAGGGATTAGCAGCGTAAGGGCGTCAGGAACGATCTCGACCGCCGCCGGAAGCAGGCCCGCATATTCGCCGTCCACCTGCAAATGGACCCGGCGCTCGGCGGGACACGAGAAGACGGCCTTCGCGGTGTCAAGAATCGTGACGCCGCGCATGACGTGATGCCTGCGCACCAACACGCCCAACAGGTACTTCGCATAAAAGAACGAGTGAGCGCCTTCAAAGAGGACCAGCTCGAAATGGTCGTCGAAGAGGGAAATAGTGCGCGCGATCTCCAGGTCGCCGCCGTAATTCCGGACCCGGCTGGCCAGTGCGAAGCTCACGCGGAAAGTGCGGCCCTCGGCTTCGACGGTGAACTCCGGAAGCGCACGGCCGAACTTCTGAAGTCCCGCGATCCAGTAGGCGACCTTTCCGAGTGCGTTCTTCATCTTCTGATTCACGTGGAAGACGATATCCGCATCCAGCCCGGCGCCGGCCATCAGAAGGAAATGACGGCTCACCGCCGCGGTTGAAAGCAGACCGAGAGCAATGCGTTCTTCGGTACAGTGGTCGAGGGCGCCGGCCGCATTTTCGAGATTCCGGCTGATTCCAAGTTCGTTGGCCAGCACGTTGGCGGTCCCGGCGGGAAGAATTCCGAGTGGAACGTGGGAGTGGACCATACCGTTCACCACCTCATTGATGGTGCCGTCGCCGCCGGCTGCGAGGATCAAGTCCGCTCCGCGATCGATGGCGCGCCTGGCCAGGTCCGATGCGGTGCGTGGTCCAGTGGTGGGAATGGAATCGACCGCAATCCCGCGCGCGGCGAGCGATTCGATGGCGCGCTGGAGCGCACGCGACCGCCGTCTGAGTCCGCCGGCGAAAGGATTGTAGATCAGCGAGGTGTGCCGGTAGGTCTCGATAGTAACCTAATTATAGTAAATGGCCAAGAACGCGGAACGAGAGATCGAGGAACTGCGCGACCAGTTGCGTCATCACGAACATCTGTACTACGTGCTGGATCAGCCGCAGATCAGCGACGCCGAGTACGACCGGATGATGCGGCGGCTGCAGGAACTGGAGTTGCAACACCCGGAGCTCTTGACTCCGGATTCTCCGTCGCAGCGCGTGGGCGGGAAGCCGCGCGAAGGGTTCGTGAAGGTGGCGCACAGCTCGGCGATGCTGAGTCTGGATAACGCGCTCAATGAAGATGAGCTGCGGGAGTTTGACCGGCGCGTGCGCGATCTGCTGGGCGGAGAGCCCTTTGAATACGTGACTGAGCTGAAGCTGGATGGACTGTCGATGGCGGCGCACTATCGCAACGGCCGATTCGCACAGGCTATCACGCGTGGCGATGGATTGGTGGGCGAAGACGTGACCGAGAATGCGCGGACCATCCGCACGCTGCCCCTGAAGGTGAAATCGAAGCTCGCGGCGTTTGAAGCGCGCGGGGAAGCAATCATGCCGCGCAAATCGTTCGACAAACTCAACAAGGAGCGGGAGCAGCAGGAGCTTTCGTTGTTTGCGAATCCTCGCAATGCGGCGGCGGGTGCGTTGCGGGCGCTGGAGCCCAGCGTCACGGCGTCGCGGCAGCTTGAGTACTTCGCTTATTTCCTTCTGGTGGATGGCAAGTTCCATTTCGAAAGCCACTGGGAATCACTCGAAGCGCTGAAGGAGATGGGCTTCAAGGTGAATCCACGGCGGGCGCAGTGCCGCGACCTGGATGCGGTGCTGGAGTTTTACCGGCACTGGGAGAGCCAGCGCGAGTCGCTGCCTTATGAGATCGATGGCGTGGTGGTGAAGGTGGATTCCGTGCCGCAGCAGCAGAAGCTCGGCTGGACGTCGAAAGCGCCGCGCTGGGCTATTGCGTTCAAGTTCGCGGCGCAACAAGCCGAAACGGTGGTCGAAGACATCAATGTGTACGTGGGACGCACGGGTGCGCTGACTCCGGTCGCGGTTTTGAAACCGGTGAACGTCGGCGGCGTGACGGTGCGCAACGCGACGCTGCACAACGAAGACGAGATCGGACGGCTGGGTGTGGAAATCGGCGATGCGGTGTTGGTGGAACGCAGCGGCGACGTGATTCCAAAGGTGGTGCGTGTGGTAAAGCAGGGCAAGGACCGGCGTGCGTTCCGTATGCCCAAGCATTGCCCCGTTTGCGGCGGCGAGATTGTGCGCGAGGAAGGCGAGGCGGCCAGCCGCTGTATCAACACCAATTGCCCGGCGCGGCTGGAGGGATCGATTCTGCATTTTGTGGCGCGCGGCGTAATGGATATCGACGGCATGGGCGACGTGCTGGTGCATCAGCTTGCCTCGCTTGGCTTGGTGAAGAGCGTCGCGGATATTTACGATTTGAAGCTGGAGCAGTTGGTGGACCTGGAGCGCATGGGCCAGAAGTCGGCGGAGAAGCTCCTGCGGAATATCAACGCGTCGCGCAAACAGCCACTGCCGCGAGTGCTCAATGGGCTGGGGATTCCGTTCGTAGGCGAAAGGACGGCGCAGATTCTGGCCGAGACATTCGGCAGCCTGGATGCAATCGCCGCCGCCGACACGGAGACGCTGCAGCAGGCCGAAGAGGTGGGTCCGCGAGTGTCAGAGAGTATCCATCACTTTTTCCACGAGCCGCGCAATCGGGAATTAGTGGAGCGGTTGCGTGAGGCGGGGCTGACGTTCACACATGCGATTCGACAGAAGGCTGCCGCTGGACCGCTGGCGGGCAAAACTTTCGTGCTGACGGGAACGCTTCCGAATCTGGCGCGGGAGGAGGCCAAGGCGCGTATTGAATCGGCGGGTGGCAAAGTGACAGGCTCGGTGAGCAAGAAAACAGACTACGTGGTGGCCGGCGCCGACCCCGGATCGAAGCTCGACAAGGCGAAGGAGCTTGGGGTCGCGGTGATCGATGAGCCGGAGCTTCTCGATCTTCTGAAGTAGAATCAATCGGAGCGCCACTGTCCAAATTCTTTCAACTCTTGGTGTCGTGGGGGCCGGCCGGGGTCTTTGTCCTCGCTGTGTTCGATTCGGGCGGAATCCCCGTGGTGGGAGGCGTGGACGCCCTAGTGGTTTTGGTATCGGCGCTGGATCATTCGCAGGCATTCCTGGCAGGTGCCGCGGCGATACTCGGTTCAGTGATCGGAAGCCTGGTGCTGTTCTATATCGCGCGCAAGGGCGGCGAAGCTTACCTGCAGCGCTACACGGCGAGCGGGCGGGGGGCGAAGTTTCGCGCGTGGTTCCTGGAATATGGACTGTTGACGGTCTTCGTGCCGGCGTTCGTCCCAGTGATTCCGATGCCGGTGAAGATTTTCATTCTGTCAGCGGGGGCGTTGGGGGTGCGTCCTGTGACTTTCACTCTGGTGCTGGCGGCAGCCCGGATTCCGCGTTACTTTTTCCTGGCATGGCTGGGGACACGGTTGGGCAGGGAGACGATACCGTATCTGCGGCACCATATTTGGGACCTTGTCGCGTTGGCGGCCGCGTTGTTCGTACTGCTGTACATCGGGATTCGCGTGGCGCATGCCAGGAGAAGCAAAGCGCGGCAGCCTTAGTCACTTAGTAAGTCAATTATTGCTCAGCGTGAAATTCACGTCGATTGGGCAGATTACTTCCACCGCTTCGCCGCTGAGTAGCGTAGGCCGGTAGACCCATTGAGAAACGGCGTCCACGGCGGCGCGTGCGAGCCAGGGGTGGCCACCGATGACTTGCAGGTTCCGGATGGTGCCATCTTTGGCGATGATTCCTAACAGGCGCACTGTGCCGGATATATGGGCTATCTTAGCCATTGGCGGATAGACGGGCATCACTTGCTTCAGCAGTTTTGCCATCTGGACGCCCTGGCTGACGCGGAGGGGTGCGGAGGGTGGATCTGCTTTTCGAGGAGGAGTGGGAGGTGGAGGCCCCAGTGGAACGGGCTTTCCGAAGCGGTCTCCAATGGGATTGATTGTCATCAACGCCGAGTCGCTGGCGGGGAGGTAGGAGGGAAGGTCAATCGTTCCCGGCTGGGTTGCGGTCGGCGAAGTACGAGGAAACGTTGGATAGATCAAGTCAATCGTCGAGCGGTGAAAAACACTGGACCGCGTGACGCCATTCGCTGGCCGCAGGTTAGGAGGGGGAGGATCAATCGGACGCGGTGGCGCGCCGACAGTCACACTTCGCCAGTGGAATTCAGGTAAGTGGTCGCCATAAATCAGTGGAATTAGTATCAGCAGACTAACTGCCACTAACTCCGCACTTACCGATGCCAGAAAACTCCACGACTTATTTGTCGCATTTTCGATGAGTAGTGATTGCTCGAACACGCCTATGTAGACACCGCGTTTTTGGAATTGTTCCGGCCAGTTCCCCGGCTCCCTTTCGCCGCCGAGCGCCTGCCGATGCATCGGCACGGGACGACATTTCGGCGCCGAGGATCCGTCACCTCCTTGTAACCTACTGAAAGAATGAGGGGAAACATCGGTACACAGGGTGCTCTCTAACCCCTGTACGGAGGCGCGGCGATGTTGAAAATCACCATCCACGACAGTCCGGAAACCCTTACGTTTCAAGTGGAAGGGAAGCTGGTGGGGGCTTGGGCCAAGGAGTTGGAACGCTGCTGGAAAACGGCAGTATCCATCCGCAACCGGAAAGCATTGATCGTGGATCTTACTGAGACGTTATTCATCGATGAAGAAGGGAAGAGGGTGCTAAAGAATCTATTCCAGGATGGCGCCTTTTTCCGGACGGCCGGCACAATGACTTGCTCCATTGTCGACGAGATTACGGGGAAGTCGTCGAATCCGTGGCGGGGAATTCTGACGCAGTCGATGGTGTTGCTTCTGTTCGTGGCCGGCTCCATGAAAGCCGCGGATCCGGCGGCACTGAAGCTCACGATGCGCGAAGCGGTGCAGATGGCTTTGAAACAGAATCCGCAAGTCGTGATTGCCAACCTCAACATCGCCGAGAGCCAGGAGAACCAGACGATCGCGCGATCGGGTTTGCTGCCGCAGGTCAACTTAGCCGGATCGGAATCGGTACACCGCAACAATCTCGCGGCCGCATTTGGAAAGAAGATTCCGCAGTTTCCCGGACACGTGGGTCCGTTCTGGCTGATCCAGGGCGGTCCCGCAGGTTCGATGCCGGTGTTCGATTTAACAGCCTGGCGACGCTGGCAGGCATCTAAAGAAAACGTGACCGGAGCGCGGGCGCAGGAATCGACGGTGCGGGAGGAGAACGTGCAGTTGGTGGTGTCGCAATATCTAGGCAGCTTGCGCGCGGCGGCGGACGTGAAGGCGGCGCAGTCGCGCGTGGATCTGGCCAAGGCGCTGTTCGATCAAGCCGCCGATCTGCAAAAGAACGGCGCGGGCACCGGTATCGACACGCTGCGCGCCAACGTGCAGTATCAGAACGAGCGGCAGCGTCTGATCGATGCGCAAACGCAGCTCCAGACTTCCTTGTATGGCTTGGCGCGGTTGTTGAATCTGGACCCGCACCAACCCGTCGAGCTTGCGGATGAATCGGGGTTTTTCCAGACTGCGGACTACCCTGCCGACCAAACGATGGAGCGCGCATTCACGGAACGTCCGGAGATGAAGGCGTTGGCTTCGGAGATTCGCGCACAACAAATCCAGGAAAAGGGCGCGCGGGAACAGCGTATTCCGAAACTGAGCATCGGCGGATCGTGGAACCTGCAGGGCGTATCGCCAAGCACGGCCATTCCGGTCTATGAATACGGCGTGAGTCTGGATGTCCCGCTCTTCACCGGCGGGCGTATTCAGGCGCAGACCGCGGTAGCGGGAATCGAGCTCAAGAAACTGGCGCAACAGCAGCAGGAGCTTCGCAATCGAATTGCGCTCGAAGTGAAGACCGCGGTCGCGCAACTGGATGCGGCGAAGACGGAAGTGGAGGTGGCCAACCAGGGCGTGGATCTGGCGCGCGAAGTTGTCACGCAGGCGCGCGATCGCTTTCAAGCGGGCGTAGTGAACAATATCGAAGTTGTCACGGCGCAGGACGAGCTGGCGCGCGCCAACGACAATCAGATTGCGGCTTTGTATCGCTACAACCAGGCCCGCGCCGATCTGGCCCATGCCACCGGGCAGATGGAAATCCTATATGCCAAATGAGGGGATGATGGAAACTAGGACATTGGACTATGAGACGGACCGCGAAATGGAACCGGTGACGCGCGAGCCAAAAGCGCGCGAGCCGGAGCGGCCCATCCGTGCGACACCGCGGCAGTTTCCGAGGAAGTTGGCCATTGCCGGCGCATTGCTGGTTCTGGTGGCGGCGGGATTGTACATGTGGTCGCGCACCTGGAACAAGGAATCCACCGACGACGCGCAGGTGGACGGTCACATTGCTCCCGTTTCGTCGAAGGTATCCGGCAATATCGTTGAAGTCCTGGTGAACGACAACCAGGCAGTGAAGCAGGGGCAAGTGCTGGCGCGGATCGACCCGCGCGATTATCAGACGCGGGTGGATCAGGCCAAGGCCGCGCTGGCGGTGGCCATCAGCCAGGCCTCCGGAGCGAGCGCAGGCGTGCCTTTAACCCGCGAGACCACGGCTAGTGGGACGTCCAGCGCCCAGGCTCAGGTGGCCGCGGCACAAGCGGATTATGAGCGCGCCAAGGTGGACTATCAACGGTCGGCCAGCGCCGAAATCGCCATGGCGCGGGCGAACGCGGATTCAGCGCAGGCGAATTTCGATCGCGCGCAGGCGGACCTGAATCGCATGAGGCCACTCGCGGACAAGGCGGAGATTTCGCGACAGCAGTTTGATATGTACGTAGCCACCGCCCGCATGGCCGAGGGTGACTTGAAGGCTGCCAAGGACAAGGTTTCGGCGGCCATTCAGGATTCGGAGACCAGGAAAGCCGGCGTGCTGGCCGCGCAGGCCCGCGTTGCCCAGGCCGAAGCTGGTGTGAAGCAGGCGCAGGCTGGACAAAAGGAAGTTACGGTGCGGGTCGCCGACGCCGCCTCTGCGTCAGCGAATGTGCAGGTCGCGCGCGCGAACCTGGAGGCCGCCGAGTTGAACTTGAGCTATACAACTCTGGCCGCTCCCATGGACGGAGTGGTAACCAAGAAGTCCGTAGAACTCGGTCAAATGGTGCAAGCCGGGCAGGGCTTGATGATGATCATCCCACTCCAGGACATTTGGGTCACTGCAAATTTCAAGGAGACGCAGCTTCGCGACGTTCGCGTCGGGCAAAAGGCCGAGGTGAAAGTGGATCTGGCGGGCAAAACCTACGCCGGGCACGTCGATTCCATAGCCGGCGCCACGGGCACGCGGATGAGCCTGCTGCCTCCGGAGAACGCCACCGGGAATTACGTAAAAGTTGTGCAGCGCATTCCGGTGAAGATTGTTCTGGATCCAATTCCCGGCGGGAATACGGTTCTGCGGCCCGGGATGAATGCCGAAGCAACCATCCTGACCAAATAAGGCGAGGAATCGGGCGATGCAAGCGACAATTGCGGGATCGATGCCGCAGGTGAAGCCTGCCGCAAATCCATGGTTGATCGCCTTCGTGGTGATGCTGGCGACGTTCATGGAGGTGCTGGACACCAGCGTCGCCAATGTGTCGCTGCCGCACATCGCGGGAAGCCTGGCTTCCACTGCCGATGAATCCGCCTGGGTGCTGACCGCGTACCTGGTGGCGAACGCCATCGTGTTGCCGTTGAGCGGCTGGTTCTCCTCGCTGTTCGGACGCAAGCGCTTTTACATGAGCTGCGTGCTGCTGTTCACCGTCAGCTCGGCCATGTGCGGATTGGCCCCGTCGTTGGGCGTACTCATCCTCTTCCGCATATTGCAGGGACTCGGCGGCGGCGCGTTGCAGCCGATTTCGCAAGCCATTCTGCGCGAGACTTTCCCTCGCGAAAAGCAAGGGATGGCCATGGCCGTGTACGGCATGGGCGTGGTGCTGGCGCCGGTGATCGGGCCGACGCTGGGCGGATGGATCACCGACAACTACACCTGGCGCTGGATTTTCCTGATCAACATTCCGGTGGGAATCTGCTCGTTATTGTTTACTTCGCTGCTGATCTTCGACCCACCTTATCTGATCCGCAAGTCGCTCAAGGACGGATTGAAGATCGACTACTTGGGGCTGGGTCTGCTGGCCACGGGGTTGGGCGCGCTCGAAATTACCTTGGACGAAGGACAGCGCAACGATTGGTTCTCTTCCAGTGGAATCCTCGCCGCGTCTGTGATCGCAGTTGTGGCGCTGGTGGCCGTAGTTTATTGGGAGCTACGCCAAAAAGATCCGGTGGTGGATTTTCACCTCTTGAAGGATCGCAATTTTGCCATCTCCACCTTGATGATGTTCCTGCTCGGCTTTGTTCTGTATGGAAGCACTATGGCGCTGCCCCTGTTTCTGCAGACGCTCTTGGGCTACACCGCCATGCAAAGCGGCATGGCGCTTTCGCCGGGCGGTCTGGCGATCATGGTGATGATGCCGGTCGTCGGTTTCCTGCTCTCGCGAATTGAGGCGCGATGGCTGGTAGTCTGCGGGTTGCTGATTTCGGCGTTCGGATTGTTCCAGATGACTCGCTTCGACCTGGACATCGACTTCCACCACGCGGTAGTCGCGCGGATCATTCAGAGCCTTGGCTTAGCGTTCTTGTTCGTGCCCATCAACACCATGGCGTTCTACTTCATCGAGAAGCAGAAAGTCAGTTACGCCACCGGTCTGATCAATCTGGCGCGCAACATTGGCGGCAGCACGGGCATTGCACTATCGGTGACGATGATTGCCCGGCGCCAGCAGCTTCATCAACAGCGTCTGGTGGAGAATCTGACGGCGTTGAACGGCACGTATCAAGCGGCACTGGAGGGCGCGAAGCAACTGTTCATGTCCAAGGGGTCGGATGCGGTTCATGCGGCGGCCCAGGCGCAGCAGATGGTCTACGGCATGGTGCTGCGGCAAGCGACCCTGCTTTCGTTTCTCGACGACTTCCGCTTGTTGGCGTTCACCTTCCTGGCGGTGATTCCACTCATGTTCCTGATGAGGAAAATCCGGCCGCATAAAGGCGCGGTAGTGGTGGAGTAGTCCCCGGTTAAAGAAATCGCTGCGCGGTTCGATAACGACAGAGAGGGACTCGCAGTGAGGGGAGACGTTTCCATCGCGATTGTCGCTCCGGCGAAACCGGAGGACTACTTCGATCTGCTATGGCAAGGCGTTTGGGAAGCGACATTCGATCTCGGCTGCTTTGGCGTACAGGTTAGAAATATCACCACCGGGCATTGCGACCTGGATGGACAGCGCCAGATCCTCAGCCAATTGTTCTACGAGGGAATCGATGCCGTTGCGGTGCTACCGGCGCACGGCGCCGCACTCAACGATCTGATCGGTGAGTTTGAGTTGCGCGGGACTCCGGTGGTTACATTCCAAAGCGACGCCCCGGAGAGCGCCCGGTCGGCATTTGTGGGTCCCGACTCGTTTCAAGCGGGCGTTCTGGCCGGCGAAGTCCTAGCGAAACTGATGAGCGGCCGAGGTCGCGTGGCATCGTTCCCGGGGCCGTTGGAGCATCATCACCTGGCCCAACGATACAAGGGCTTGCGGACCGAACTCGCATCGCGTGGTTGCTCGTCCGTGGAAATGATTGGCGAGTTGGATGTAACCGCGGATGGAATCTATGTCGGCGATGAACGCCTGGCGGAGGTCGCGGCGTCCCTGGAAGAGAGGGGTGTGCGAGTGCCCTGCGTCGGATTCAGCAACACCGAAGACGTACGGCCGTTTCTCGCGAATCAAACGGTCTCCGCGGTGATCGACGAACATCGCTATCAGCAGGGCTATCTCGCCGTACAAAAAGCTTACGAGGCAGTGCTCAAGCGGGAGCATGGCGGCAGAGTGACCGGGGTCCAGATCCCGTCGGCCATAGTGATCGGCGGCAATGCGTCCGATGCTGGGGAGTCCGCAATCGGCGCTTTCGAAATGCTGGTCCGGCAGCGCACCGAAGTCTTGCTGTCCTACAAGCAGCGGCTGGAGCGGGCCAACGCGGAGCTGCTGAATCTGTCCATCACCGACCCGTTAACCGGCCTGCTCAACCGCCGCAAGTTTGAGGAGACTCTGGACAGCGAAGTGGCCAGAGCCAAACGGTATGAGCCGATGTCGGTGCTGATGATCGATTTGAACTTCTTCAAAGCGATAAACGACCGCTACGGGCATCCCGCCGGGGACGAGGCTCTAAGAACTGTGGCGGGCACATTGACATCGTGCTGCCGGGCGACCGATTTCTGCGCACGCATTGGGGGCGACGAATTCGCGGTGATCCTTCCGCATACCGACCGGCCGGGCGCACGCGCGGTGTGCGATCGGATCGCCGGGCAGATGGGCCGAACCAGGACGATGGCCGGGGGGAAGGAATTAAGCATCAGCCTAAGCGTGGGTATCGCGACGCTGCCGGACGATGCAGAGAATGCGGAAGCCCTGATTGCGGCGGCGGACTCGGCCATGTACCGCGCCAAGGAAGCTTCGAGAAGAGTGGCCTGACAGGAAAAAAACTTTCACAGGCTAAAGCCTGTACTACTAAATCTCTGTTTCGTTGCGCGCCGCCACGATTTTTCGACCGCGGTGC
>DASQGY010000345.1:0-4742 GCA_035632375.1 Bryobacteraceae bacterium
TAGCATCGAATCCAGCTAGTGTTCGCAGGAGTGCGAACACGGCACGCACGAGTGCGTGCGCTACAGGCTAAACCAGCGTGCCTGGACGCTGGCGGATTTCCATGCAGCCTTTTCCTGTCGGGAGCATTTTCCCTGGATTCAAGCGGCACGTTGGGTCGAACAAGGTTTTCAAGCGGCGAATCATGTCCAGGCTGTCGTCGGAGAATTGTTCGCCGATCAGCTCCATCTTCTCCATCCCCACACCGTGCTCGCCGGTGATCGATCCACCTTCTGCTACGCAGAAGCGCAGGATGTCTTCACCTGCCGCTCGCGCGCGATCCAGTTCGCCCGGCTTATGCGGATCGAACAAAATAATTGGGTGCATGTTGCCGTCGCCGGCGTGGAAGATGTTGCTGATGGTCAGCCCGTACTTCGCGCTCACCTGCTTGATGTGGCGCAGCGTGGGTGCAATCTTGGTGCGAGGCACCACGCCGTCCTGCACGTAATACGACGGACTCACGCGGCCCACTGCGCCGAATGCGTTCTTTCGGCCCTTCCACAATAGCTCGCGCTCGGCTGCCGATCGGGCGATGCGCACCTCGCGCGCCCGGCAATTCCGGCAGGCGTCTTCGATCTCCGCCACCTGCTCCTCCACCGCCTCGCGGAGACCTTCCACTTCGATTAGCAGGACCGCAGCCGCGTCCATCGGGTAGCCGGCGTGCGTCGCCTCCTCCACCATCCGCAGCATGACGCCGTCCAGCATTTCCACCGCGGCCGGCGTGATGGCGCGCGCGGTGATCTCGGCCACCGTGTCCGCGCAATCGTCGACCGTGTCGTAGATTGCGAGAATCGTTTTCACCAACTCGGGCTTGCGCATCAGCCGTACAGTGATTCGAGTCGCCAGCGCCATCGTGCCTTCCGATCCCGTGAGCAGGCCTGTGAGATCGTAGCCTGGCTCGGCGACGCCAGTGGAGATAACCGAACCATCGGGCAGCACAGCTTCCAATCCCAAAACGTGATTCGTCGTGACACCGTAAGCCAGCGTGTGCGGACCACCGGCGTTCTCGGCGACATTGCCGCCGATGGTGCAAGCTTTTTGACTCGATGGATCGGGCGCGTAGAAATAACCCTGCCGCTCCACCGCCTGGGTGATCTCCAGATTCACGACGCCCGGCTGGAGCTCGGCGCGCTCATTGTCCAGATCCACAGCCAGCATGCGGTTCATGCGCGCGAAAGAAATGATGATGCCACCGGCGCGTGGAATCGCTCCACCGCTCAACCCCGTGCCCGCGCCACGGCCGACAATCGGGATGCTGTGCTCATTGGCAATCCGAACGACAGTGGCTACTTCTTCAGTAGACTGCGGGAAAACTACCAGATCGGGCCGCGCCTTGTCGACGCCGCCGTCGTATTCATAGAGCGCGAGGTCTTCGGGCTGGTGCAGATATCCGCGCGCGCCAAGCAGTTTGCCGATGCTTAGCTGAGCCGCGTGCGGAATCAAGCGTCGGGCCTCGTGCCTACAGCAACGACTTCAGAAAACCGACAATCTGCGGGTCGGTCCAGGGCTTGGGCACGCCATCCACATCCGGTAGGCCGATGTACTTGCGCACCACTTTGCCCTCGCGGTTAATGATGTAAGTCTCCGGAACCTTGTACGTGCCGTACAGGTAGCTGTAATTCTCTTCGGGGTCGCGCACCGTCGGAAAGGCGATCTGGAATTTCTTCAGCATGTTCTGATAGAGCTTCTCACTGTGGTCGACGCTGACGCCCAGAATCACTACACCCGAACCGGCCATCTGCTTCTGAAGCTCGTTCAGCGAGGGGATCTCCTCGACGCACGGCGGGCACCAGGTCGCCCAGAAGTTCAGGATCAGCACGCGACCGCCGAAGTTCTTGGGCGAAATCTGCACCCCGTTGTCGGCCCTGACCGTGAAATTGGGTGCTGTGTCCCCAACCCCCACGATATGCTCCTGCATCGAGTAGACGATGACGCCGGCGAGCACCACGAGTAACGCTGCGATGGCTACCTTCAGCCACTGATCCAGTTTGGTGTGATTCATTTAAGTCCCTACGCTACAATAATTTTAGCGCATCCAATCGCCGATGCGCCGCATCAAAATATTGGGTCATGTTCATAACCCGCAAAGCTGAATTTTCTGCGTCGCACGTTTGTGCCCATTCGTCGCTGTCGCCCCAGCAGAACCAAGAATTGTACGGCGCGGCGGCGAACCCGAGCGGCCACGGGCACAACTACGTGGTTGAGGTTACGCTCGCCGGCGACCCCGATCCGGCCACGGGCATGATCTTCGACCTGAAGCAACTCAAGGACATTATCAACAAGACTATCGTCGAGCCGATGGACCACCGCTTCCTGAATTACGAAGTGCCGCCATTCGACCGGATTGTACCTACTGCGGAGAACGTCGCCGCCGAGATTTGGAATCGTCTGGAGCCGCATTTTCGCGGTAGCCGCGCCAACCTCCACAATGTGCGGCTGTATGAGACCGAGGACCTGTACGTCGATTTCGGAGGCGAGCGGCGATGACGCGCGTCACCCGGCGGTATCGGTTTGCGGCGTCGCACCGGCTGTATTCAGGTGAATTTTCGGACGAAGAGAACCGGGAGCTCTACGGGAAGTGCACCAATCCGTTTGGGCACGGGCACGACTACGTGTTGGACATCTCGGTCGCTGGTCCGCTGGATGCTTTTTCCGGACAGGTAGTCAACGTCGGCACGCTGGATCGATTGGTCGATGAGCAAATCCTTAAGGATTTTGACCACCGGTATTTGAACGTCGATGTGCGCGAGTTTGGCGAGAAGGTTCCCACTTCGGAGAACATTCTCCGCGTGATGGAAGACCGGCTGAAGGCGCATTGGCGAACGGCTTTTCCGGGCGAGTGGCCGCGCCTCGAAAACATCAAGCTGCGGGAGACCCGGCGGAATCTGTTTGAGTTGAGGGCAAGCTGAAGATGAAGAAGAACGATCGAGTGTTGAAGATGGTCCGCCGCAAGCCGGACGAAGAATCCATTGCGGCGATGATGAACAAGATCCTGTTGCAGATCGGCGAGGACCCCGCGCGCGAAGGACTGCTGCGCACGCCGGAACGTGCTGAGAAGGCGCTGCGATTCCTGACCAGCGGCTACCAGACGAATGTCGCGGAGATCGTGAACGGGGCCTTGTTCTCTGAGAAGTGCGACGAGATGGTGGTGGTGAAGGACATCGAGTTCTTCAGCATGTGCGAGCATCACCTGCTGCCGTTCTTCGGCAAGATGCACGTGGCGTACCTGCCCAAGGACAAGGTGATCGGGTTGAGCAAGATTCCGCGGATCGTGGACATGTTCGCGCGCCGGCTGCAAGTGCAGGAGCGGTTGACTCGCGACGTCGCTCAAACGCTGCAAGAAGTGCTGGAGCCGCGCGGCGTGGGCGTGATCTGCGAAGCGCGCCATTTCTGCATGATGATGCGCGGCGTCGAGAAACAGCACTCGGGAACGATCACCAGTTCCATGCTAGGGGCATTCCGCGGGCGCAAGGAAACCCGGGACGAATTTCTGTCGCTGGTATCGAACCGCAACCACCCGTTCGGCTGATACGGAATTAGCCTCCGATGTGGCGCACGCACTCGTGCGTGCCGTCACACTCCTGTGAACACAAGCTGCAACCAACGCTAGTCAGCGTCGGCATGAGTGCCGACGCGGCACGTACGAGTGCGCGCGTCACATAGTACAATCAACCTGATGATCGACAACTTCCGCCAGTTCCAGGCCGGCCCTGACCCGTTCGGGCGCATGTGGCAGGTTCACTTTAGCTGGCTTCAGACCGGCATCTCCATCCGCCATGCCGATACGGTGGACGTGAAGTTCGGAATCTCCACCGAGGGCGAGCCGTATGAAGAGCGCGTGATCGCTATGACGCATCCGGACCTGCTGGCCTTGAGCAAGAAAATGGGCCATCCGCTGGCCGATTCCTGGTGCATGAAACTTGCGGCGCTGCACCTGAAGCACATCATCGAATCGGGCGAGGATTTCGAGAAGGTGTTGGTTACAATGAAGCCGGATGAGCTGGAGCAGTACGCGCAGGAGCTGCACGGCGCGCTGGTCCACAAATGATGCGGCAGTTGTCGGTAACGATCATCAGCCCGTGGGGCAGGTTGCCAACCTGCACGCGATTGTTAATCGCGCTGGCCAAGCAGGATGACCCTCCTACTTAAGTCCGACCAAGCTTCCCCGTTTTTGTAGCGCAGAGTAGCTTCTTCAATCTCCAGCAGGTTCAGACTCTCCCACTCCAGGCTGTTCCCGTCTTCGTCTTCAATTCTCAAGTCCCAGTGCGCGGCCTTTTCTTTACGGCTGAACTTGGTCTTTAGGCTTGCGCCGTTAGCCAGCGTATCCTCTCCGAGAATGTCTCGCCCCATTCGTCGGAGCTGTGCGGTGCGATGTGGAGCGCATGAATCTCGACTCCGGTTTGGTTGTGCAAAATAAAATCCTGAAGCAGCGCCGCGACGAAGGCGGCCAGGAAAAGCAACGTTTGTTTTATTGTTCTTGAATCTTTAAACACTTAGAAAAGCTCCCTTTCAAGTGGGCAGGCCGTTGCAGCAGTCGATTGTTTCCGCCGATAGTTACTGAAGTACTGGACTGGAGATACTCGGCCGGTTCGACACAACTTCATGACATCGCGCGGGTTATTCAAATCGATCGCAATGAAAAGGTGGTTCATGTGTTTGGCCGTCCTCGGTGCCGGCTGGACTACGCTGTTGGCTCAAACCCCGG
>DASQGY010000346.1:0-24158 GCA_035632375.1 Bryobacteraceae bacterium
GTGCGCGGCTGAACTGGCTGACCTGGGTGATTCTGCTGGTTTCGATTGGCGTGGGTAGCGGATTGTTCTTCGTAGTGGTCCGCGGCATCAACAAGGTGCTGAGTCGCACGGTAAGCGAGTTGGCCGAGGGATCGCAGCAGATTGCCAGTGCATCGTCGCAGGTGGCGTCTTCCAGTCAGGGGCTGGCGCAGGGCGCGTCCGAGCAAGCCGCGTCGCTCGAAGAGACGTCGGCATCGAGCGAGGAAATCACCTCCATGACGCGCAAGAATGCCGAGAATTCGCAAACGGCGGCAACGGTGATGAGCGAAGTGGATCGGCAAATCGGGGAAGGCAACCGCGCGGTGAGTGAGATGGTGGTATCCATGCAGGAGATCACGTCCTCCAGCGATCGGATTTCGAAGATCATCAAAGTGATCGACGAGATCGCGTTCCAGACCAATATTCTCGCGCTGAACGCCGCCGTGGAAGCGGCCCGGGCCGGGGAAGCGGGCATGGGGTTCGCGGTGGTGGCCGACGAAGTACGCAACTTGGCGCAACGGTCGGCGCAGGCGGCCAAGGATACTTCGGCGTTGATCGAGGAGTCCATCACGAAATCCAATCAGGGCAGCACGAAGCTGCAGCAAGTGACGGAGGTTATCCGCTCCATTACCGGCAGCGCGGCCAAGGTGAAGATGCTGGTGGACGAAGTGAATCTGGGGAGCCAGGAGCAAGCGCGGGGAATCGAACAGATCTCCAAGGCCATCTCGCAAATGGATCAGGTGACGCAGAGCACGGCGGCCAATGCGGAAGAGAGCGCGTCGGCGAGCGAGGAGATGTCGGCACAGGCGGAGGCGCTGAACAACATCGTGGCGCAGTTGAGCGCGCTCGTAGGGGGCAATGCCGGAAACGGCAACGAGGCCGTCCAGCCGGTGTCGCGAGCGATTTCCAAGCCGGTGACCAAGAGTTTGGCGGCGCTGAAATCCGCAGTATCCCGGTCGGCCGGGCGCAAGACCGCGGAAGCAGTGGCGCCGGTCGCCAACCGGGGTTCCATCCCAATGGACGACGATTTCGCCGAGATCCGTTAGGAGTGGGACAATCGATGTAGTGCCTGGGCCAATACTGGAACAGTTGACAAGGCGGCGTGCGCTTTTGATAGCGCCCGCCGCTTTTGCCGGTTTAGTAGCCATTTCCTCTCGCAAGGGCGACCGGTCCAAAGACGGCGCTGCCGATCCTGAAGTCACCATCGTCGATTTCAACGACAACGGGGCGCGTATCGGGCCGGTGCGTGTGAACCGAGTGGTCCACTCCGACGCCGAGTGGCGGAAATTGCTCAGCGCCGACCAATTCTATGTGACGCGCAAACAAAGCACCGACATGGCGTTCAGCGGCACGTACTATCGCCTCCACGAACCGGGCATTTTTCGTTGCATCTGCTGCGGTACGGCGCTGTTCGCGTCGGATGCGAAGTTCGATTCCGGCACCGGTTGGCCCAGCTTTTGGGCGCCTATCGCCGAAGAGAACGTGCGCAAGAACTCCGATCGAAGCCTGTTCATGGAACGGGTGGAAGTGGTTTGCACGCGCTGCGGCGCACACCTGGGCCACGTGTTTGACGACGGGCCTGAGCCGACCCATCTGCGCTATTGCATCAACGAATCCTCGTTGCGGTTTGTGGCGCGGGTGCAGGTGCGCTAAAAGACCCACCGATTTAGTCATCGGTCTGACCAATTAACCATTTAGATTGAATGGTGTGTACGATGGTTGTCAGCTTGCACAGGAGTTGCGCATGAGGTTTTACCACGTAGTAGCTATTGCTTTGTTCCTATCGTTGCCGACGTTCTCTCAGGAGACCCGCAGTACCCTCAGCGGAGCGGTGACTGATACAACCGGCGCAATGATCCCGGGCGCGAAGGTTGTCGCCACTGAGATCCGCACCGGCACTCGGACACAGACCGTGTCGGACGAGGCTGGCCAGTACACTATTCCGTTCCTCGCGCCGGGCGACTACCAGGTCGCGGCGACCGTCGCGGGCTTCAAGGAGTATGTGCGCAAGGATGTGCATCTGGGCTCGGGTGACCACCCGGTGATCGATATCAAGATGGAAGTGGGCGACACCTCGGCGTCGGTGGAAGTGACGGCCGACGTTTCGCTCATCGACACCGAAGATGCTTCCACCGGCCAGGCCATCACTACCAAGCAGGTGGAAGATTTCCCGCTGAACGGCCGTACGCCGATGATGCTGGCGCAGTTGGCGCTGGGCGTGATCGCCACCGGCAATCCGTCGCTGGTGCATCCGTTCGATAATGGCGCGGCTGCGGCGTGGAGCATCGGCGGCACTGCGGCGCAAACCAGCGAGCTGTTGCTCGATGGGTCGCCAAACGCCACCTGGGACAACCGCCTGGCTTACAGCCCGCCGCAGGATTCGGTGCAGGAGGTCCGGGTGAAAGCTTTCGATTCGGACGCCGCCTACGGGCACACTGGCGCCGGCACGCTGAATCAGGTGATGAAGACCGGGACGAATACGTTCCATGGGTCGCTGCACGAGTTCAACCAGGTTTCGGCGCTGGGCGCCAACAGCTTTTTCAATAATCAGCGGGGCCTGGGGAATCCGCTGACGCACTTCAATCAATACGGTGCGACGGTAGGCGGTCCGGTGCTGATTCCGAAAGTGTTCAACGGGCGCAACAAGCTGTTCTGGTTCTTCGCCTGGGAAAATCTCACCGACGGGCAGCCGAACACCAACTTCACTACGGTTCCCACCGATGCGGAAAAGCAAGGCGATTTTTCGGCGCTGTTGAAGGTCTCAAGCTCGTACCAGATCTACAATCCGTTCAGCGGAACGCTCAATGGAAACACGGTGGTGCGGCAGCCCTTCCCAGGCAACGTGATCTCTCCGAGCCTCCTGTTGAACAAGGTGGCGCAGGCGTATCTCAAGTATTATCCGGAGCCAAACGTAACCGGACGCAACGACGGATTCCAGAATTTCGGCAACACCAGCCCGACCATCGACAACTACGACAACGAGCTGGGCCGCATGGACTACAACATGAGCGATCGCAGCCGGATGTTTTTCCACATGCGGCACAATCATCAGTTGCAGTCGAAGAACAATTTTTTCAGCAACATCGCCACTGGCTCCAGCCTGATTCGAGAGAACTGGGGCGCGACGGTGGACGAAGTGTACACGCTGAATCCGACCACGGTGTTCGACCTGCGCTTCAACTTTACGCGCATGAACGAGATTCACAATGAGCCGAGCGCCGGTTTCGACCCCACCCAACTGGGATTCCCTTCCTATATCGCCAGCAGCGCGCAGTTCCTGCAAATGCCTTTCGTCGGGTTCAACGGCAGTTGCGGCAGCCAGACCAGCTACCAGTGCCTGGGCGATAGCGGCGCGTCGAAAGACCCCTCGCAGTCGTTCCAGATCTTTACCGACCTGGTGAAGATCAAGGGCCGGCACATGATGAAGTTCGGGACGGACATTCGGCAATACCGGCTGAACACCATCCTCTACGGCAACTCGGCCGGCAGCTACACCTTCTCCACCAACTGGACGCGCGGGCCCAACGGCAGCTCGGCGGCATCCAACCTGGGCCAGGACTTTGCCACCTTCCTGATGGGACTGCCGACCGGCGGCCAGTTCGACGTGAATTCCTACGGCTCGTACTATTCGTATTACTACGCCGGGTTTTTCCAGGACGATTGGCGCATCGCGCGCAATCTGACGCTGAACCTCGGGATTCGTTTCGAGCACGACTCACCCTACAGTGAAAAATATGGACGCACGGTGAACGGCTTCGCGAACAATGTTGCGAACCCCATCGCAGCCGCGGCCATTGCCGCTTATAACAAGAATCCGATCACGCAGATTCCGGTGGGAAGCTTCGCGGTTCCGGGCGGCCTGACCTTCGCCAGCCCCGGCAATCCGGGCGTATTCCAGAACACGTCGCACCTGGTGAGCCCGCGGATCGGGTTTGCCTGGAGTCCGGATCTGTTCCACGGCAAGACGGTGATCCGCGGAGGATTCGGCCTTTTCGTGCAGCCCATCACTATCGCCAATCTGGCGGTGAACGGAAACTATTCTTCGAACCCGATTATCGATCAGGAAGGATTCAGCCAGAGCACGCCGTTCGTGGCGCCGAGCAATTTCCTGACGCCTTCCACCACGCTCAGCAATCCGTTCCCGAACGGCATCCAGCAACCGGTGGGTTCAGTGAACGGGCTTTCGACGTTCGCCGGGCAGACGATTCAGTTCCTGAATCCGCAGATGAAAAATCCGTACTCCATGCGCTGGAGTTTCGGCTTCCAGCATTCCTTGACATCTAATCTGTTATTGGAAGTGGTTTACATCGGCAACCACTCGGTACACCTCCCAGTCTCAGTGACCCAGGTCAACAGCATTCCCCGGCAATTCCTGAGCACGCTGCCGGTGCGCGATCAGACGCTGATCAGCGCCCTTACCGCGACTACTCCGAATCCATTTGCCGGCCTGCTGCCGGGCACCGGTCTGAACAACTCGTCCACCACGGTGTCGCAGCTTCTGGCTCTGTATCCGGAGTTTCCGGTCGGTTCCGGCAGCGGAAGCACCGGCATCATCGAGCAGAACAACAACGTAGGCAGCTCCTATTTCCACAGCTTGAACATTCGCGTGGTGAAGCGCTTGTCGCACGGCTGGTCGCTGATCGGCAACTATATCCATTCGAAGCTGATCGAGCAGGATTCCTGGCTGAACGATACGGACTTGCGTCCGGAAAAGCGGCTTTCGCCGTTCGATCATCCGAACCGCTTCGTCGCCGGCTCCACCTATGAACTTCCCATCGGCAAGGGCAAAACGGTAGATCTGCGGTCGCGCTGGACCAACCTGCTGTTCGGCGGCTGGAAGCTCAACGGCATTTACTCCTACCAGACCGGCCAGCCGCTGCAGTGGGTGAACGGCAGCACCACCACTGTAGGAGACTACGCCTATTTCGGTGGCCCGCTGAATTTCAACAACCGGCTGGCCGACGTGAATACGCCAGCGTTCAATACGTCCGCCTTTGCTACAGCGTCCACGCAAGTGTTCCAGTTCCACATCCGGACGTTCCCCACCACCTTCGCGAACCTGCGGCAGGATGGAATCAACAATCTGGATGCGTCGGTGCTGAAGGAGTTCAACGTGACGGAAAGAGCGTACTTCCAGCTTCGCGTCGAGGCGTTCAACACGCTGAACCATCCGACATTCGGCTCGCCAACGATGACGGCGAACAATTCGGCATTCGGGCAGATCACGACGCAGGCGAATCGGCCGAGGCAGTTGCAGATCGGCGCGCGGTTCGTGTTCTAAGAACCCGCGACGATTTGTCGACTACGGGCCCCGCCGGCTTGAAACCCGGCGGCGGCCAAGAATGCCTGCCCCACAGACCAGCGGGGCCGCAAGCCCCAGCAGGCCGACGGGGGCGTCGGCCGCGGACCAGGGGATCCGCCCCACAAAATCGTCGCGTGCTGCTGAGATTCCAACTCTAGTAGAACAAGAAGGGTCGCGTTCAATTTGCGGCGAGCCGCGCTGTGCTACAGGTGCCTCAGGCTGAATCCCGCAGCGCCCTGACGGGGTCGGTACGCGCCGCGCGCCACGCCGGCACAAGACAAGCGCCCAGCGACGCCAGCAGCATGATCAGGAACGCCGAGGCAAAGCTCGGAACATCGCGCGGGTTAACGTGATATAGAAGCCCCGTCACCAGCCGCGTCAATCCGAGCGATGCCGCCGCTCCCAATACGATCCCGCCGAGCGTCGGAATCATTCCCTGCGCCAGCACCAGACGCAGCACATCGGAAGCCGCCGCTCCGAGCGCCATTCTGAGTCCGAGCTCGCGCGTCCGTTGCGAGACCGCGTAGGACATCATGCCGTAGAGTCCAACCGTGGCGAGCAACAGCGCCAGCCCGCCGAACACGCCCAGCAACGTCACCGCGATCCGCTGGCCGGAAGTGGACGACAGCACCTGCTCCTTCATGGTCAATACCGCGGACAAGGCCAGGTTGGGATCCAGCGCATGAACCTCCCGCGCCAGCGACGCCGCAATCGTCTCCGGAGCTTGCCGCGTCCGGATGTGCAGCATCACTTGCCCCGAATAAGCCTGCCTCAGCGGCACGTAGAGAAACGCCTTGGGCGACTCGAGAAATGTGCGGTACTTCGAGTCGCGCGCCACACCGGCCACCTGCAGCCAGCGCCCTTTCAACTGCAGCCGCTTGCCCACCGGATCCTGACCGGGCCAGTAATGCGCGGCGAAGGTCTGATTCACCACCGTCACCAGCGGCGCGTTTTCATTGTCGCCGCGCGTAAACTCGCGTCCCGAGACCAGCGGAATTCCGAGCGTCGAAAAATACGCCGGGCCCACTTCGTTGTACTCCACCGACGGCTGTTCGTCCGGCGCGGGTTGGTAGCCTTCGACGACAATCGGGCCGGAGGAATAGCCGCGATAACTGAACGGAGTGACTCGCGCGAACACGGCCGATTCCACGCCGGGCAGTCCCTGCACGCGGCCGATCAGCTCATCTTCAAAAGCTTTTCCTCGCGCCGCATCGTATCCGGCGGCGAAAAGATCGATGGAGGCGTTTAGCACGCCTTGCGTGGAAAACCCAGGGCTGGCCCTTTGCATTTCGCGCAAGCTCTGAAACAAAAGCCCTGCGCCTACCAACAAGACAAACGAGAGCGAGACTTGAAC
Source organism: Bryobacteraceae bacterium (assembly GCA_035632375.1). Lineage (GTDB taxonomy): Bacteria > Acidobacteriota > Terriglobia > Bryobacterales > Bryobacteraceae > Palsa-89. The sequence goes on from DASQGY010000346.1 coordinate 6,675, forward strand.
CAGCACCAGTCCGGCACGCAGCAGCGATCGCCGCCGCTCACCGCCCACCATGGCGCCCGCATCCGCTTTGAGACCCGCGGCCAAATCCAGTTTGCTGGTCTGCAGCGCGGGTACGAGCCCGAACAACAGCGTCGTGAGAGCGCAAACCACCGCGCTGAAGCCCAGCACGCGCAAATCGATCTGCGCCGCGAGATTCAGCGCCACGCCCTGGGGTGGGAAGAACAATACAAGTAAGTTGCGGCACCACTGTGCGGCGATGAGGCCCCCCGCCGCCGCGAGCGCCGCCATCATCAAACCCTCGGTCAGAAGCAAACGCAGCAGCCGCCCGCGGCCGGCCCCGATGGCCAGCCGGATCATCATCTCCTGGCGGCGCGCGAACGATCGCACCAACAGCAGATTCCCAACGTTCGCGCACGCGATCAGCAACACCAGCCCGGCCACTGCCAGCGTGACACTCAGGATTGGCAGCAGCACCGCAGCGCTGTTGAATGGGGATTGCCACAGTGCAAGCAACCCGACGCCGCGCCCGCGATTGGTCGCCGGATAATCGCCCTCCAGGCGTCTCGCCACTGCCGAAATCTCCGCTTGCGCCTGCGCTCTGGTCACCCCGGGTTTCAACCGTGCGAATCCTTCAATCCAACGCGCGCCCCGATCATCCAGCTTGTATCCGCCCGGCTCAAACCGCTCCTGCATGGAAACCGGCACCCAATACTGAATCGAGTAGCCGACGAACGTTCCGAGGAACCCTTCCGGCGCGACGCCGACAATGGTGTGCGGCAACCCGTTCAACATCTGGCTATGACCGATTACATTCGGATCGGAACCATACCGTTCGCGCCAAAGCTGATGGCTGATCACCGTCACCGGGTGCGCGTTGCGTCCGAAATCTTCGGCGGGCAGGAAACCGCGGCCGAGAATCGGATGCACGCCCAGCGCATCAAAGTAGTTGGCCGACACCACCGATCCTGGCGCACGCTCCGCCCTGTCGCCGATGCTCAGCGTAGTGGCCACCAGCCGGTCCGCGATGAAGCTGTCGAACAGGCTGCAGCTCTTCTGGTAGTCCAGGAAATCGGGCCAGGAAACAGCGGTCGCGCGGGATGCGCCCCGAGCCATGCCACCCAAAACCATCAACCGGTCCTGATTGGCCACGGCCGGAAATGGCCGCAGCAGTATCCCCTCGATCCAACTGAACACGGCAGTGTTGGCGCCGATCCCGAGAGTCAGGCAGAGAATAGTGAGCGCGGCGAAACCGGGCGCCCGCCGGATCATGCGCAAGGCGAATCGAAAGTCTTGAAGCATAGAATCAGGTTAGAAAAGCAAACGCGATTCCATTCTAAGCGCGTGACTTTACAGCACCTAACACAGGCTAGCTGTCCGTTCGTGGGAAACCAATGTCCGCGCTCGCGGCGGCGATACGGTACACCCGGAGCTTGCGCAGCTCTACATGGCTGCTGGTAGTGCGAAACCCGAATCGCCCGCGCGTGTACGGCGCGGGATCCAGAAAATCGAAGATCAGCCGGCCATCCCGGTAATACTGAATCCGATTCCCAAACGCGACAAGCTGCACCGTCTGCCAAACGTTCGGCTGCAGCAACACATCGGCGCTGCGCAGATCGTGCTCTGGCAACAGCGGCCGATCCGCGGCATCGCCGATGTAGCGGCGGAAACGTGTCGTGGTGTTTCCGTTCCCACCCTGTCCAACGTAATAAGCGCGAAGCTGGTTGTAGTCGCTGAATTTGCCGGAGCGTTTCGTCGCGAACAAGTCGTCCGGGGTCCGCGCATCCGTGGCCATCCAAAAAGCGTTCAGGTCGGAAACGCGATCGTTGCGCCCACCGGCCTGGACCATGCGGGCCTGGTATTCAATCATCACCGCGCCACGCAGCTCCGGACGGAACCAGAGAGTGCAGCCCGCGGGTACATCGATGGTCAGCACGCCGCCGCACACCGATACTCTTCCAGGTTTCTCCAGTTCACTGCTCCAATGCGCCAGCCCTTGGCGGAAGTCCTCGGTGAATAGCACCGGACCTTGGACGAACGGAGCGCCCGCCGGCGCCGCAGCGAGAGTACACGCCAGCACGCCAATGCAGACGCTTCCCCAACCTTGGCCGGCCAGACTCAATACCCCTCCGCCCACGCATTCATAAAAGGCGTGAGCCCAGCACTAATCTTATGCGCCACGGGATCTATCTGAATCCCAATCCAGGAGGAGAGTTGTGCGCCTTTAGTTACAACTTTGATCGCCTGACCCCGCGCGCGCACCCCGTCCAGCACGGCCTCCGGAAAATCACCCTCCCCGACCGTTTCCTTCTCCAGTTCCGGCTTGGGTGGCGCGGTGCCAGTGATTCCATAGAATGGCCCCCGGGTATTCGGCCGCTCAACGGAGGCCTTCGGATTCATACCGAAATCCAGAATGTTGATCAGGTTCTGCACAGTGACTTCGTCCACGCCGCCTGAGCCGATCGCGACCGAAGCGAGCACCGGTTTGCCACCCTTCAACACGATCAAAGGATTGGACGCGCTAGGCAGGCGCGCGCCGGGTCCAACGCTGGCAATCAACCCCTGCTGCAAACTGGCTGTATCGGGAATGGAGACGCCATCGACAAAAATCCCTGTCGATCCCCAGTAAATTCCGCTGAACGAATGCAGGATGGACACGACGTTGCCGCGCTCATCGACAGCAAGCACTCCGTCCGAGTGATTCGGACCCGGCTTGGCCGGCTGTGGATTTGCCGAATTGTGCTGAATCCGAGCCCACAAGCGCTCCGCAGTCTCCTTAGTTAGTTGCGATTCAGGCGACGGATTTATCTCCGGGTAGCGACGCTTGCGCGCCTCAGGCGACATATTGGCGAGGCTGGTTTCGATCCTTAGAATCTGGATCAGGTAATAGAGCGCCTCCGCCGAACTGGCGTAGTGGCCGAACTTCTTGAGATCGGCAGCCTCGGCCAGTTTCAAGCTCCCTAACGCGATCAATCCTCCCCTGTTCGGCGGACCAAGCGTGACCACCTGGTAACCGTGATAAAAAACCTGCAACGGCTCGGTCCACATCGGCCGATACGCAGCCAAATCTTCCAGCGTGATCTTCCCGCCTTCCCGCTGCACCGCATCGACAAAATGATGCGCCCACTCTCCTTTGTACATGTAGGCAGAACCTTGGCTCGCAACTCTCTTCAATGTCGCAGCAAGCTCGGGCTGCCGGAATAACTCGCCTGTTTGGTAGAGCGATCCATCTGCCTTGGCGAAAATCCGTTTGCCTTCCGGCAATCGCGTAATGAATCGCTCGGACCTCTTGATGTCGCGGCTCAGCCTCGGACTGACGACAACACCGTGCTCCGCGACCCAGATCGCCGGATCGAAAAGAGTCGCGAATGGGAGTTTGCCGAAGCGATCGTGCAGCGCTTGAACGCCCGCCATGAAACCGGGAACCAATGCCGTCCGCCCGCTGTGTTCTCCCACTCCCGGAATAGTGAGCGGATCTTTCTCGTTTTGTACGGTGTTGTATCGCGCGTTCAGCGTATACACTTTGCCCGAGGCCGCGTCGTAGTAAGTCGCCTCAATGATGCCGGCATAGCTGACGTTGGCTCCCGCTTCGAGCGCGATTTGCGCCAGCGAAGTAGTGAGGGCCGCATCCACCGCATTGCCGCCATGCGCCAGCACGTCCAGGCCCGCATGAATCGCCAAGGGATCGTTGGTTCCCGCGATCATGGCTTTCGAGCTGACCACCGCTGGATGCGACTGGGCGCGCTGGCCATCGAGAGCCAGGTAACGATCCAGTTCCTGCTTTGGCCACCGCTCGGGATCGAATTTCGACTTGCCGCGCGGCGCCTGCGCCGTCAGATTCCACGAGGCTAACAGAATCGCGCCAAACAGAATCCAGCGCCAAAGGCTTGGCCGAAACACATCCAAGAAGCTAACATACACTCCGGAAACGTGGAGCCGCGGTCGACTCCCGCCGATAGAATCATCTATGGATGTGCTGATCCAGTACACGTATCGGGCCAGCAAGAAAGAGCCTTTCGGGGTCATGTTGCGCCGCATCCACGACGGTTTGGTCACAGCGTCCATACCTGTATCCTACGATTTCGACTTCGCCGATCCGCCGGTGGCCGGAGGAGTATCCGCCGTGGATCGGGCGGTGAAGAAATTTCCTCAACTAGCACCGCTGGTTCAGATGGAAGCAGTGCCGGTAGGACTCGGCTTCACGCAAAAAGCGATCGATGGGAGCGATACCGATCTTCCGTTCCAAACTCTGGCGGAAGTCGCCGATGGCCTGCCACGCTCTCTGCCGTTCCATTCCGCGACTGTGCGGTTTACCGGCGCGGCGTTCGGCGGCGGCGAGACTCTGCCGCTTACCGGGATGATCGCCGCGGATAGCTGGTGGGTGAATGGCCGACAGCGGAGGTTGGTGGCGAGCTTCATTCTCAATGTCGCGGAATCGGCGCCGAAGACTCGGGGAGTGGCAACAGCACCGGCCCCGGATGGCCCTGTGGCTGTGTTCCTCGCCGCGTTAGGAAAGCCTTCGAAAACCAACCGCTTCCCGTTGACGTCAACTTCCGCACAACCAGGCAAGCCCGCCCAGGCGAACTCTTCGCTGGCGGAAATCGTGAAGAAGTACCGCGCCAAGCTCGGCGATTTGATTGCGGAAGCAGGCATGCCGCACTCGCTTCCCACCCTGCAGGAGGCGCTGGCCACTCCTGGCAATCCACATCCTCTGAAACCAATGCTCGAACACTACTTCCAACCGCTCGGATTTTCCTGCAAGGGCGGCGTCGGAACATTCACCCTTCGCCGGCGAACCGCGGCCAACCACGTAGTCGAGATCGACCTCGATGTGGGCACGTGGAGCCGAATGGTGACGGCCCACTTCCGCGTGCATGTTCCCGGCTACTGCTGCACCTGGCCGATGCCCGTCGCTCCCGCGCTGAACTCCGGCGGGCAGTATCCGATCGGCGATGCAGAGCGGTGGGAGAAGATCGTAGCCAATCTGGCTGCGTTGGCCGCTCACCTCGATCGACAGATTGTTCCCGAGATCGACGCCGCCGCGGGCCCGGCTCCGGAGTGGTTCGACGCGCCCAACTGAAGCCAACGGTAGCTTCGCTAAAGACTCAGGGATATTTGTCCGATAGCCGAATAACGCCCTAATGCAAAGTTTCTTGGGCTTTACGCTCACCCAGGAGGTTGTTCGCCATGCCGGATAATCTGTTGCCGCCCCAGCCGGAGAAACCTGCGCGCAATCCGTGGCTCTCGTGGCCCATGGCCGTCGTGGTCCTCGTGGGCGGCGGGTATCTCTTTGCGCTGCGATCGATGGAATCGCGGATGATCAATCTGCATTTCATCTATCACCAGACGGCGAACGGTTGGGAGCGAGTGCGTACGCCCGCGGGGTATCCGGACATGCTGCGGGTCACGCAACGGGGTACGGTGTGGGCGCGCACTTGGGGTAAGTCGTCGCTGGCCCGCTTTGACGGCAAAGCGTGGCGCTACTTCAACAGCGCCGACATTGGCGCCAGCACCAGTTATAAGGACTCCGAGTTCGCCTTGGATGGCGAGGAGGTCTGGGCGCCCACCGAAATAGGCGTGATTCACTTCGATGGACGCGGTTGGCAGACATATAAGGAAGCGGCGTCGAGCGAGGGTGCCATCGTGGCCGGAGGCGGCGAGGTTTGGGTGATCGACCACACGGGCAAGCTGTCGCACTTCGCGGCTGGAAAGTGGACCAGCCAGAAGCTGGCGCTTGAGGGGGTCGCTTGGACGGAGAAGCCGGATGAAGGGAATCCCGAACTCGCCCGCACACCGAACGGCAATGTGTGGCTGGTTTGGCAAGGCCTGTGGCGATTCGATGGCTCGTCGTGGTCGCGCGTGAAGGCTGGGACGGACGGGCTCGAAAATACGAGATTAATCGGAGCAGCGGGCGATCGTGTGTGGTTATCGGACAATGCCGAGTTGCGTTCCGTATCAATGGACGGGAAGCATTGGAGCCTGTACACTGCCGGGGAATCCGGAATGAAACAGCCGCTAATTGTATCCGAGGTCGCGGCCGCTGGCGGACGTACCTGGTTTGCGACGCTCGATGGTTTGGTGGAGTTCGACGGCAAAACCTGGCGCACTCTGCCGATGCCGGGCAAAGAGGTCTCGGGGGTCCGTAGAGTCGCCGTTGGGCCGGGTGGAGAGCTATGGGTCATCGGCGTACCAACACCGCAGACGCTGCAGACTTTCCGAAAGGTGCTTCCCTTCACCTTGTTCGTGCCAGTGGTCATCATCGGACTTCTGACGTGGATCGTCTGGCGATCGGGGCGGAGGAAGCTGCAGCAGCACCGATTACTAACCCAGGCCGTACAACACGCCACCGGCGAAGTTCCCGACGAACTGCAGAAAGGCGAGCAAGCCATCAAGTGGGGGGGATGGGTCACTACGGTCGGCACGGCTGTCGGAACCATCGTAGGATATGCGTTTCTGCGAAGGGTCTGGCCTCACGCGCCAGTGTGGTGGGTTCCCGTAATCGCGGCGGCGCTGCATATGGGGCTGAGCTTCCAGCAGTCGCTAACCAGGAGAAAGCCGAGGCCGTCGGATCCAATCGGGCCGGGCGCTCCCTCGCGCTACGACTGGGGGAAGACCGGGCGGGCAGTAGCCGGCGGCGCGTTCGTGATCCTGCTTTGGAACGCCGATCGATTCCCCGCGTTGAGCTTCATGCGCGGATGGATGTTCTGGGCGGTCCTGTTGAGTATCGGCGTTTATGAAGGCCTGGCTACGAGCCTGATGAATGGCGCACTGAAGAAGGGACAGTACGACCGCGCGCTGAACATTATTCGCTTGTTCAATTTTTACAACCCCTCCGGTGTGGAGGCGCTGCGGGCGGCCGGCCACGTTCAATTGCTGGCCGGGCGTTATCGCGAGGCGGAGTATACGTTACGGGGATCGATAGCCAGCGCGCAAGCACGCGAGAGTTACGGTTCGGCGTTGGAATTCCTGGGAGACGCGCTGATGGAACAAGGCCGCTACGATGAAGCCATGCGGAGTTACGAAGCGGCGCTGTATGCGTTCTCCTGGCGGCGGCGTCCGTATCGCGGCATGGCGGAAATGCTGCTGCGGCAGGGCAAGCAAACGGAGCAGGCGCTGGAGTGGATCGAGAAAATCGTCGATTTCGCGGGATTGTCGTTCACGCAGCGCAAGAGTAACGGGCGTCCGCAGGACGATTATTGGGCGCTGAAGGCCTGGGCGCTGGCGCGGATGGGCCGTGGTGGCGAAGTGGCCGCGGCAATCGACGAAGCCTTGAAGGCCACGGACAAGAACGTGCTGCCGGACTTGGCCACAACCTACTATCGCGCGGGCATGGCCATGCAGGCTCTCGGGAATGAGTCGGCCGCGCGGGATTATTTCCAGCGCGCAGTGGATTTGGATCCGGCCGGACGGCGCGGGACACTCGCCAAGGCGGCCATGCGTACAAACAGCGTCTGGGAAAAGGTTGGGTAGACTACCCAACCCATTTCAGTCCTTGCCCGACCCCTGCCCCGGGATTACGAACGGCAAGATTTGAACATTCTCCATTCGGACCGCATCCAGAGCGTTCGGATCCAACTTCAATAACGAAAGGATTGTCGGCGCGATCTGCGTAGTAAACACCGGGCCGGTTACGGTCTGCCCTTTGTGGCCGGGCGCCGAGACGATCAGCGGAACATGCGAGTCGTTTTCGCCCAGCCCGCCATGCTCTGCCAGCGTTGTGCTGTTGGCCGTTGGCTCGTAATTCACGCCAGTGTTCGCCACGACGATGATGTCCGGCGTCGCTGGGTCAACCAGTGGATCGGGAAAGATGAGTTTCAACGACTCGCCGGATAAAACCTGCCCGATTCCCGCCAGTGCTTGATTTGCGGGCACGGTGAGCGCTTGAACCACGGCGTGCGTTTGCGTCTGATCGCTAAGCCAAATGAAGGCATTGCTCTTCTGCGTCACCGGCTTTTTCGAGAGCAGCGCCGGGTTCACGCTGTTGACGATGCCCGGAATCACCGAAGTCAGGATCACCTGGCGGTGGGAAGGGTCGAGCGGCGTTTCTCCGTGCTTGGCCGTGACGATGATCGCTGTGGAGCCGTCCAGCTTCTTGACCTTCAGTTCGGCCACCATCCTGCCCAGCGCACCATCGATGTAATCCAAAGCGCCGGTCATGGATGGCGTTGGCGTACTGAAGCTATCGAGATATGCGCCGGGTGCATCTTTCTTGGCCGCGTTGATGGATTGAAAATTCATTCCGAAAATGGCGGGGACTGGCGCGCTCTTCGTACCGGTGTGGTCCTTGCCGTCGATTTCATTCAAAACCGACATCACGCGCAGTTCGTCGAACGCTTCGGTCTTGGCGACATCCTTCAGCGTCGCGTTGGCGGTCGGATTGTTGTAGGCGATTTCCGGAGTGTACAGGTCATCCACGCCTTTGCCGGATGGGCCATTCAGGAAATCGTACGACGGACGCTTTTCCGAATACGCGGTGTGCAGACCCTCGGCCTTGGCAACTTCAAAGACCGTATTCACGCGGATCAAGTTGTGAGGGAATACCGGCGCGCAACTCTTCGCTGGGTCGAGCGGTACTTTCGTGGGATCGATCCCGCCTCCGCCATCCAGAGCCGCCGGATTTAGATCGATGCCTTCCTTCAGGTCGATAATGACGCCGACCTTGGCACAAGCCGACCCCGCCGGAGAAAGCTTCCGATTGTAGGCGTCGTCGTAGTACAAACCAGTCACCGCCGGCGTGCCTCCGCTGAAGATTCCCGCTGTGGCCGGAATGGAATCACTGGGCTTCGTGGTGTGAGCGTTGGTGAATGTCACACCTCCCTTGCTTAACTGCGCCAGCGTTGAGCCCGGCTTCGCTTCGATGTAGTTGGCGATGTCCAACGAGTGCGCGCCATCCAGGCTGATCACCAATACGTGCCGGATTCGCCCCGAACCGTCACCGCCGTCATCCTCGGCCCAAACTTGACTCCCAACACCTGCCAGAGAACAGCACAGTATTCCAGAGAAAATAACAGTTCGTACGCTCATCTGCACTCCCTCCTAAGTTCCAACGGGTTGAGAGTAACAGCCTTCCACTAAACATCTCAAGAGTGTCGATGACTTAGTTACAACTAACTGTGTACTTACTGACCCCGCCGCACGCTCGCACTTACTAACAGGGTTTTGAGAGCGCAGACGTACAGTACATGGGTGACAGACTGTTTCATTCCTCGACGTTGTGTTCGGCTTTGATCGCGGCGAGGTTCTTCTCGGCCTGCTGCTTGTAAACGCCTCCGAAGGCTAAGCACTGTTTGTAGAAGTGAACCGCTTCGGAATACCTGCCGAGCTGGTAATTCGACCAACCCAAGGACGCCAGCACTGCGGGCAGCAGCGTGGCATTCCCCTTCACCAGAGGCAGGGCTTGCCGCAGGGAGTGATCTGCCGAGTCGTACTGATTCTCGTTGAACTGTACGGTACCTATCATGTACAGCGCGGTTCCGCTATACAGGGCCTTTTGGTAACTCCACTCCGTCTCGCTGATGGCCGCCGGTTTCTTTTTGGCATTCATCACAGCGACAATCCGCTCACAGTAGTCCAGTACTCTGAGCGATTGTTCCTTGCGGCGGAAATAATGGTCCGCGACGAACAGCAGTACGTCTTCGTGCGACTGATCTCGCTGCAGGAGCTTCTCGCCTGCCGCCAGGGCCTTGGAGGTTTCGCCCAACTGCCGGTAGGCGAGATAGTAGAGCAGCAGCGCGTCGTTGAGATACCGGGTGCGCGGATCCAATTGCAACAATTGGTCCAGCAGGCTAATTTGTTTGCGTGGATCGGAGCTCCGGAAGGCTTGATCGTAAAGACCGTATTCCTGTTGGACCAAAAGACTCGCAGCCAACTCGGCGCGCTTCTTTTCCGCCGCGGCTTCCTCCGCATCCTCCACCACCGGCGGTGCGGAGGCCAGCCGCCTCGCGATCGCTTGAGTCACGTCATTGTATTTCTTCACCAACGCTTTGTCGTCTTTCGCCTGGGCCGCCTGTAAGTTCAAGCGCGCCGCCTCAAGATCGTCTGGGTCCAGTTCCAGCAGCTTGTCGCCGGCCGCAATCGCTTTGTCCCAAAGACCGTCCCTGAAATTGGCCTCCTGAATCTGCGAAAACGCCCACCCGATGGAGACACTCTGGGGAAACAGGGTAGTGAACTGTTCGATGAGGCTCAGCTTCTTGTCGTAGTTGGTCTCCAAGCTGATGAGCTCCAGAAAATTTCCATCGGGAGTATCGGGCTTCACCACTAGTTTCTTGTTGATGCCTGCGGCTGCTGGAATCGCCAACGATATCAGCAGCAGTAGTGTCAACCCTGTGCATCGGCGTTGGGTATCGCCTAGGGGTACTAGGAACCAAGGCCTGCGGAGTCGTAAGTAATTACTCAGTAGATAAGTCGCTTTAGCCGCCTGGTTATCGTGTATCTCTTCGTATTTACGCCTACTGAACATATTGCAAATACTGCTTCGCGCCACCTTTGCGCATAGATATCGGCGGGCAAAGCGCAAAAATGTATGCACCACTTTACGTCTGGCGTAAAGTTTATTCGATGAACCGACGAAAACATAGCCTATGAAAAACATCATGCGGATGTTGGCGCTCATTCTGGTGGGATGCGCGTCCGTACTCTTCGCTCAAACCGATACCGCGGTATTGTTCGGCCTGGTGAAAGACACCTCGGGCGGATCCATTGTCGGAGCCAAGGTGGTAGTGCGCAACCAGGGGACTGGCATACAGCGGGAACTGGAGACCGACGCCAAGGGCCTCTACTATTTCACGCTGCTGCCTCCAGGGGCTTATGAGATCACGGCGGAATCGGCCAGCTTCAAGTCCTATCGCAATGCCGCCGTTACAGTGCAGGTCGCGCAAGTGGCGCGCTTGGATATCGAGCTTCAGGTAGGAAGCACCTCCGAGCATATCGAGGTCTTCAACAACGCATCCGTGCTGAATACCGAAAACGCCGCTCAGGGGACAGTGATCTCGCAAGAGAAGATTCCGTCCTTGCCTCTCAATGGCCGGCAATTCCTGCAACTCGCTCTTCTGGTGCCCGGCGCGAATCCTGGCGGACGAACGGTACAGCAAAATACCGTCCGGCAAAACCAGATCGGCGGCCTAAGCCTGGCCGGCAACCGCACCAATGACACGGGCTTCCTGCTGGATGGCGCCATCAACATCGACCCCGATTACAACTCGTTGAACTACTCTCCGGCCATCGACACCATCGCGGAATTCCAAGTGCAGACCGCCATGGTCCCCGCCGAGTATGGACGTGCGTCCATCAACGTAGTTACCCGGTCGGGCAGCAACGACTACCACGGCTCAGCCTGGGAGTTTCTCCGCAATAGGGATCTGGACGCCCGCCCGTTCAACCTCGCATCCAGCCTGCCCAAGTTTCAGCGCAATCAGTTCGGCGCGACCTTGGGAGGTCCCGTCTGGAAGGATCGCATCTTTGCGTTTCTCGCCTACGAAGGCCTTCAGGTGCGGCAGGCCGGCTCCGGATTGACCACCGTTACCGTCCCCAGCGCACTGCAACGCCAGGGTGACTTCAGCCAGACCCCTGGTGGCATCTTCGATCCGTTTGCTTCCTTGGTCAACGGCGCGCGCCAGCCCTTCGGCGCTGGTAGAATTCCGGACTCCAGGATCAACCCACTCGCTCTGGCCGCCGTCCGCGCGATGCCGCTTCCATCCGACCCCTCCACCAATTCCTTCGTCAACGCCAACGGCGTCTTGTCGCAGAAGAATAACAATTACTCTGGCCGCCTGGATTACACACCCACCCAGAACTGGACGTTCTTCGGCCGCTACTCCATCGCCGATGAAAAGGCCAGCATCCCAGCGACGGTCACGGGCCGCGATGGGATCAACAATGCGCTCTCGACAAGTACTGTATTGGGCTCCACCAAGGTGCTCAGCACCAACATGGTGAACGAAACCCGGCTCTCGTTCAGCCGGCTTCGTATCTTTACCGGCCTTCCGGAGTTGAGCTTCGACGTCAACGGCCAGCCAACCAAGTTGCCGCAGTTTATTCCCACCGTCTATCCGATCATGGGTGGTGCGGGCGGCTTCATCGGAACCACCGGTGGAGGTCTTGTGCTGGTCCGCGACAATACCTATCAGGCTTACGACAATTTCTCCTGGACTCACGGCCGTCACGCGTTCCGCTTTGGAGGCGAAGCCGACTGGGTGCAGTACAACCGCTTCGAGGCGCCCAACTTACTCGGGACTTACCAGTTCACTAACGGATTTACCGCGCAACTTGGTAAGACAGCCAGCACTGGCGATTCACTCGCCAGCTTACTCCTGGGTCTTCCGCAGCAGGGTTCGCGCACCATCGGCCCCAGCCGCATTGACGGACGTCAATGGGTCTATGCATTTTACGCGCAGGACGATATCCATCTGCTTCCGAACTTAACCCTCAACCTCGGCATCCGTTATGAACTGGCTCCGCCGCTCCACGACATTCGCCATCAGATGTCGAGCATCGACTATAGCAACGTGCCCAGCCCGCAAGCCATCTTCGCCTCGGGCAAGACGGGAATCCTCCAGCCCACTCTGTTTGTCTGCGGCGAAAGCGGTTATCCCGACGGTTGCGCTTTCACTGATAAAAACAATTTCGCTCCGCGCGTGGGCGTGGTCTGGGCAGTAACTCCTAAGTGGGTTGCGCGCGCCGGCGGCGGAATCTTTTACGCACTTACCGATTCCAATCCGTTGTTTCGCCTCGCTGCTGGACTGCCCGACAATATTGCGCAAACGATTGCCAGCAACAATATAACTCCCCAATTCAAGAATCTGGATATCTTCGGCCCCGCGCAGGTAGGACCGGTGCAGATTCAAGCCGCGGGAATCGACTTACACCAGCGCACCAGTTACTCCATCCAATGGAATCTTTCGGTGCAGCACGAACTGATGCCGAATATGGTGGTGGAAGCAGGCTACCTGGCCACGCTGGGATTGAAGCTGGAACAAAACGTTCAGCCCAATAACGCCCAGCCAGGGGCTGGCGCCATCGATCCGCGGCGTCCCTACCTCGGCGTTCAATTCGCGCCGGGCACGCAGTTCCCGAGTTACTTGAGCGTGGTCGGAAATTCCGTGCCGGCTGGTTTCATCAACTTCCTGCCGCACTCCGCCCAATCGAACTACCACGCGCTGTTCGTCCGCTTTGAAAAACGATTCAGCTCGGGCTTCTCTCTCTTAAGCTCCTACACATTTTCCAAGGCTATTACCAACGCGCCACAATTCCGCAACGCCGGTGGCGCAGGTGGCGCGGAAAATTCGCCGCCGCAGGATTCCTACAACCTCAGTGCCGAACGAGGATTGGCATCTTTCGATGTTGAGAGCCGTTGGGTCAGCACTTTCATCTACAACGTCCCGGTCGGCAAGCGAGGCAAGTATCTCCAGTCCGGAGTCCCTGCCGCTATTCTGGGCGACTTACAGGTATCGGGTATCTATCAAATGCAGACCGGCTTCCCCTTCACCGTCAATCTGAAGGGTGACACTGCCGGCGTCGGCGCAGGCACGGGAGGCATCTTCGTGCGGCCGAACGTCGTGCCTGGCGCATCCCAATATCTGCCCGATTCCCAACGCAGCACCAGCCAGTGGTTCAACACCGCGGCCTTCCTACCGCCACCGAATTTCACTTTCGGGAATCTCGGAAGAAACACGCTCATCGGACCCGGACTTGTAAACCTGGACCTGGTGCTGGTCAAGACCTTTCTCATCAATGAAAAGTTGAAGCTCGAATTCCGAGCCGAGGCGTTCAACATCGCCAATCATCCAAACTACAACATCGTCGGACGAATCCTGAACGATCCAACCTTCGGCCGAGTCCTAAGCCAACTCGATCCGCGCCAAATCCAATTCGGCGTAAAAATGGTCTTCTAATGTAGCGCACGCACTCATGCGTGCCGCGTTCACACTCGTGTGAACGCGTGCTGGGGGAGCGGTCGCCGGGCATTTCTCCCCAACAACTACTTGTTCGTTTGTGTGGGCCCACCGTGCTGCTCCGCAGGCTCCCGCTTTTTCCCAGCCCGCTTCTCATCGGCATCCTGCTGCAATTTGCCGATAGAAACCGTCATCGATCGCCAGCCATAATGCCCCTTCCGCAAAGTGCAAACTTCCGGATACCCATAAGGCATCAGCGCCGCGATAAACCTCGGATTGTCGTTAGCCTCTTCCGGCCAGAACCGGCCCTCGTTCAGCGCCGTGCAAGGAGGCCGCTCGGGAGCATCCGCCGCGAGAACCGCACCGCACGCTGTCAACAGGAACAAACTGATCCACAAGTACCGCATCGTCGCATCCAGTTTAGGCGTGCGATTCGTACCAACCATGACCGGGAAGTGCTGGGCCAACCTGCTTCGAATACCAGTACTTTCCTCTTCGCAACCGGCGTATACTTCCGAGAGGAGGTTCTCCATGCGCAAGTTCGCGGCACTCTCCACTCTTTCACTCGGCCTCATCTATGCGGCGTCCGCGGATTCCGCAGCGCCACTGCTTCTGCAGAAACCCACGCTCAGCAAGACGCAGATCGCTTTCGTCTACGCCGGCGACCTCTGGACCGTGTCGCGCGATGGTGGCGACGCCCGCCGCCTCACCACCGGCCCAGGACTCGAGACCAATCCGCTCTTCTCGCCCGATGGCTCCACCATCGCCTTCACCGGCGAATACGACGGCAACGTGGACGTTTTCACCGTGCCCGCCGCCGGAGGCGTGCCCAAGCGCCTCACCTGGCATCCCAGCCCCGATGTCGCTCTCGGCTGGTCGCCCGATGGAAAAAAGATACTCTTCTCGTCGAATCGCGAAAGCTACGTGAATGTCCAACAGCTATTCACCATGGATGTCAACGGCAGCTTCCCGGAAAAAATCCAGTTGCCCTGGGGCTGGGAAGGCGCCTATTCGCCGGACGGCACGCGCCTCGCTTACGTCCCCATGCGCCGCGCGTTCACCGCATGGAAGCACTACCGCGGCGGCGACACGAATCCCATCTGGCTGGCCAATCTTTCCGATTCGAAGATCGAGAAAGTGCCTCACGACAATTCGAACGACTACAACCCGATGTGGATCGGCAACAAAGTCTATTTCCTCAGCGATCGCAACGGACCCGTGACGCTTTGGTCCTATGACACGCGTTCCCATCAGGTCAAGGAAGAGATCAAGAACGACGGTCTCGATTTCAAGTCTGCGGGCGCCGGGCCCGATGGCATCGTCATCGAACAATTCGGCGGCCTGTCGCTGTTCGATCTGAAGTCCGGCAAAATGAAGCCGGTTTCGGTGAACATCGCCGGCGACCTTCCGGAGGTTCGCGAGCGCATGGTCAACGTCGGCCGCCGCCTTACCAATGCGCATCTTTCGCCGAATGCCGCCCGCGCCGTGTTCGAAGCGCGCGGCGAGATCATCACCGTACCCGCCGAGAAGGGCGACGTCCGCATCATCACCAACACGCCTAAAATCATGGAGCGCTCGCCCGCCTGGTCGCCCGATGGAAAGACCATCGCGTATTTCTCGGATGAATCCGGCGAGTATGCGCTGCATCTGGCGCCCCAGAACGGCATGGGGCCAGTCACGAAAATCGCCATGCCCGAACCCGGTTTCTATCGCAACCCGCGCTGGTCGCCCGATTCGAAGAAGATCGCGTTCGGCGACTCGCACATGCGCATCTGGTACGTCGATGTCGAAAGCAAGAAGCCAGTGCTGGTGGACAAAGAGCGTTACTGGGATCCCTTTGGCGATGAGTGGGCCCCAGTCTGGTCGCCCGACTCCAAGTGGCTCGCCTACTCCACGCGACTGACGAATTACCTGGGCGCCATCCAAGCTTATTCGCTCGCCTCCGGCAAGATCACGCAAATCACCGATGGCATGAGCGATGCCAAGCATCCAGTCTTTGACAAGGACGGTAAGTATCTCTACTTCACCGCATCGACGGACTCCGGCCCATCGCTCCAGCCCGATGTCGGCAGCTTCACTCGATCCGTCACGCGCAGTGTCTATCTGGCTGTGCTCGCCAAGGACCAGCCGTCGCCGTTCTCGCCGGAAAGCGACGAAGAAAAGCCGGCCGAACCACCGAAGCCCGATGCTCCTAAGCCCGACGCCGCGACGCCCCAACCGGGTGCGGCCAAGGCACCCGCTCCGAAAATACCCGACGTCAAAATCGATTTCGAGAATATCGGCCAGCGGATTCTCGCCATGCCGCTGCCTCCGCGCCGCTATATCGGCCTGGAAGTCGGCAAGGCCGGAGTCCTCTTCGCCATCGAAATGCCGCCTCCCGCGCCGGAGCAGCCAGCCACAATGACCGTGCACCGCCACGATCTCAAAACGCGCAAAACCGATATCGCCGCTTCGGGTGTCCGCTTTTTCGAAGCCTCACTCAACGGCGAAAAGATGCTCACGCGGCAAGGCGACAACTGGTTCATCCGCAATCTGCCTCCCGCGCCACCTGCCAGGGGCGCAGCTCCTACACCGCCCGTCGGCGCAGCAACCGGTGGTCCGGGCGGCGCGGCCAGTGGCCAACTGAACACCGCGAATATCGAAGTCCGCATTTCGCCGCGCGACGAATGGAAGCAGATGTACCACGAAGCGTGGCGCGTGGAGCGTGACCATTTCTACGACCCCGGTTTCCACGGCCTGGATCTCAAGGCCGCCGAAAAGCGCTACGAACCCTACGTCCAAGGCATCGGCTCTCGCGCCGACCTCAACTATCTATTCGCCGAAATGCTCGGCAACATGGTGGTCGGACATTTGGGCGTCTTCGGCGGCGAGCAGCCCGAGGTGAAGCGTGTGCCCACCGGCTTGCTCGGCTGCGATTTCAAAATTGAAAATGGCCGCTATCGTTTCTCTCGCGTCTACAACGGCGAAAACTGGAACCCGCAAGCGCGCGCCCCGCTCACGCAACCGGGAGTCAACGTCGTCGCCGGCGAGTATCTCCTCGCGGTCAACGGCCGCAATCTCACCGCTTCCGACAACGTGTACAGTTTCTTTGAAGAGACCGTCGGCAAACAGGTCCAGATTCGCGTCGGCTCCGATCCTTCGGGCGCCAATGCTCGCGACGTCACCGTGGTCCCCATTCCCAACGACAACCGCTTGCGCAATCTCGCCTGGATCGAAGACAACCGCCGCAAGGTGGATCAGATGACCGGCGGCCGCGTCGCCTACGTGTATCTCCCCGACACCGCCTTCGGTGGCTTCACAAATTTCACGCGATACTTCTTCGCTCAAGTGGATAAGAAAGCAGTGATCGTCGACGAGCGATTCAACGGTGGCGGCGCGCTGGCCACCGATATCATCGAGTTCCTTTCGCGCAAACTCCTGTCCAGCGTCGCCACTCGCGACGGCGGCGATGAGGTGGAGCCGCAGGGTGGAATCTTCGGACCCAAGGTGATGCTGATCAATGAATTTGCCGGATCCGGTGGCGACGCCATGCCCTGGTATTTTCGCCGCGCCGGCGTTGGCAAGCTGATCGGCAAGCGAACCTGGGGAGGCTTAGTTG